>CAIYDY010000100.1 GCA_903925015.1 uncultured Acidobacteriia bacterium | reverse complement strand
GCGGGATTCCACCCAAGCCACCCCGGAGTCTTCACGCTGATCGGCATCGCCGCCTTCACGGGTGCCAGCTACAACAGCCTGTTGTTCGCGGCGGTGTTCATAGCGGAAGCCACCGGCAACCCCGCGTTGGTCGTGCCGTCGCTAATCGCCTCCAGCACGGCATTCCTGGTTTCGGCCGGAATTTCGAACTCGGAATCCCAACGCCACCAGCGTCCGGCTAGCTGACGGGGACCTACTCCAACTCCACCCCGGATTCCTTCAGAGCACGCCAGCCGCCATCCAGCGAAATCGCGTTCGTGTACCCCATCTTGCCCAGATTGTCGCCCACCAACGCCGACCGGAATCCGCCTCCGCAGTACAATACCAGAACCGTATCCTTCTCCGGCACCCTGGCCTCCACATCGCGCTCGATGACTCCCTTGCTGAGGTGGACCGCCCCCTTCACGTGACCGGCGGCAAATTCGTTATCCTCTCGGACGTCCACCAACACGTGCGGCAGACCGTCGGCCAGCATCTTCTTGTAACCGTCAATGTCGGTCTCGGCAACGCGCGATTTCGCGTCATTCACAATAGCCAGGAATCCCGGGGCGTGCTTCATTCTCCTAATTTACCCTGGCCAAACGACTTATTCCACCCGCGAAATCCGCGCTCCAACACCCGACAGCTTCTCCACGATGCGCTCATACCCGCGGTCGATGTGGTAAACCCGGTCAATCACGGTCTGTCCCTTGGCCACCAGTGCTGCCAGAACCAGCGACGCGCTCGCCCTGAGGTCGGATGCAATCACCTCTGCCCCCGTCAGATTGCTCCGGCCCGCCAGAATTGCCTTCCGCCCGTCAATGCGGATATTTGCGCCCATGCGCCGCAACTCCTGCGCGTGCATGAACCGATTCTCGAAGATGGTTTCCGTGATGATCGAGATCCCGTCAGCCTGCGTCATCAGAGCCATATACTGGGCCTGCAAGTCGGTAGCGAAACCTGGGTACTCCTCGGTGGTCATGTCGACGGGCAGAATCGTTCCGCCCGGTTCGACGCGAATGGTTGTGGCGTCGATCACGGAGACCTTCACCCCCGCTGCGGAAAGCTTGTCGATGAGCGCCCCTAGATGCTCCGCAACGCACTCTGTCACGGTCAAGTCTCCACCGGTCATGGCACCGCCGATGACGAACGTCCCGGCCTCAATGCGGTCGGCGATAATCTGGTGTTCGGCTCCGTGGAGTTCCTCGACCCCTTGGACCCGGATGACACTCGTTCCCGCGCCCTCGATCCGGGCCCCCATCTTCACCAGTAGCTCGGCCAGATCCACTACTTCGGGCTCGCGCGCCGCATTGGAGATCACGGTCTCGCCCTCGGCCAGGACAGCGGCCATCAGGATATCCTCGGTACCGGTTACCGTAATCCGGTCAAAAAAGATATGCCCGCCCCGCAGACGGCCCGGGGCAACCGCTTCCACATACCCATGCTCCTGGGAGACCGTGGCACCCAATTTGGTCAAACCCTGCAGGTGCAGGTCGATGGGGCGCGCACCAATGGCGCAGCCGCCGGGAATCGAAACCCGCGCCCGTCCCGCCCTCGCGGCCAAAGGTCCCAGCACCAGGCTGGACGCCCGCATCGTCTTCACAAGCTCGTATGGCGCTTCGGGAGACACAATTTTCGACGTCCGAATGGTGACGGTCTCACCGTCCTCCACTACTTCCGAGCCGATATCCACCAGCAACCGCTCCATGGTGCGGATGTCGCGAACCCGGGGGATCCGGTGCAGGATCACCGGCTCGGCGGTCAGCAGTGCGGCTGCCAGCACAGGCAATGCCGAATTCTTGGCCCCGCTGGTTGCGATGGTGCCGTTGAGCGGATTGCCGCCTTGGATGACAAACTTGTCCATTGCCGTTATTTTCCCATTAGCGAATGGTTTCGCTTTACAGTGTCGATTGCCAGGCCAAAATTGCCGCCCGAACGTTGTTGCCAGCCTCAGCCAGCATTGCCCCGGCCCGCTCGTAGTCCGCCCCGGTTGCCGCAGAGATGATCCGCTTGGCCCGGTCCAGCAGCTTCCCGTTCTTGGGCTGGACATTCACCATCAGGTTCCGCCAAACATAACCCAAACGTATGAACGTTCCAGTAGTCAACATGTTCAGCACCAGTTTTGTAGCCGTCCCCGCCTTGAGGCGCGTGGAACCCGCAATGACCTCCGGCCCCGGCAGCGGTGTGATCGCAATGTCCACCGCTTTTGAAAGTGCCGATTCGGGGGAGCAGCTGATCCCCACCGTCACCGCTCCCATCGCCTTGGCAGACTCGATCGCCCCCAAAACGTACGGCGTCCTGCCGCTGGCGGCAATCCCGCATAAAATGTCGCCGGACCCGAATCCCCGTGCAGCCAAATCCCTTGCGCCGATGGCCGGGTCATCCTCGGTCGTCTCGGTGGCTTTTGAAAGGGCGGATTCCCCGCCCGCGATGATTCCCTGCACCCTGTCACCGGGGACATTGAAAGTGGGTGGACATTCCGACGCGTCCAATATGCCAAGCCTCCCGCTGGTGCCCGCGCCGATGTAGAACAACCGACCACCCCGCTCGAACCGGGCCACAATGGCATCCACCGCGCGGGCAATATTCGGCAGTTCCAAGGCTACGGCCGCCGCGATCTTCGCATCCTCGTCATTGATAACGCGCAACATCTCCAACGTAGGCAGCGTATCGATATTCTCCGAGGCCGGATTCGGGCGCTCCGTCAAAAGGTTGGCAATTTGTTCCAAGACTCTATTTTGAACCTTGCGGCGGCCTTATGGCAGGCAGGTGGTGAGGAAAGTACATTTGGCGCTGGAAACCGGCCAATCCGTTTCCGAGGCTGGCAGTTCCCATCCGTCGCCGGGCCCAAATGCTTGACCGGCCAAAGTTCCGGAGCCCTCCAGCACCACGCAAATCGCGGTGCGGTCACGGGCTGAAATCCTCCCCGTTCCGGAAACAGCAATCCGCTCCGTACGGAAGTACGCGCATTCGGCAAGCAGTTGCCGCCCGAAACCCAGCAGCCGGGGCCACCGCTGGCCGCTCCCCAAACCCGACGTGGCTACTTCGAGACCATGTGCCACATGCAGTTCACGCCCACTGCCGTAGTCCCAAAGCCGGTAGGTGACATCGGAAACCTGCTGAACCTCGCACAGCACGAGGCCGCCGCCGATCGCGTGGATCGTTCCCGCCGACACAAAAAACGTGTCGCCCGCCTTCGCCGGTAGCCAGCGCAGCATCGACTCCAACCGCTCCGTACCCACCGCCGTCCGCAGTTCCGCCGGCGTCACACCGCTCTTCAAATTCAACCCGATCACGGCGTCCGGTTCGGCCCGCAGGATATGCCACATCTCGGTCTTGCCGTTCGATTCGTGGTGCGCCTTCGCGTACGCGTCGTCCGGATGGACTTGGATGGACAACCGGCCGGTCGTGAAGATCAGCTTAACCAAAATCGGCGCGCCGGAAGGAGGGGTAAACCACACTTCCCCCACGTCCCGGCGCGCCGGATTCTCCAACCACGGTTCCGTCATCGGCGAGCCCCAGGGTTTTTCAAGAACCCTGGTGCCCAGCCGGCGGGGTATGCTCACCCAAGACTCTCCACGAACTTGTGGATGCGGTCCAACCCGCGCTCCAGTTCGTGCATTGATGTTGCGTAGGACAGCCGGACATGGTCGTTGGTGCCGAACGCCTCGCCCGGAACCACCGCCACATGCGCTTCCTTCAGAAGCCGGTTCGCGAAGTCGAGCGGCGTCGCGATGCCGCCTTTGTCCAATGCGCCCCGAAGATTCGGATAGGCGTAGAACGCGCCCGCCGGATTCGAGCACGTGACGCCCGGAATCTGTCGCAACCGCGGAATCACGAAGTCACGGCGCTTCCGGTATTCGGCCAGCATTCCTGGAATCGAATCCTGCGGTCCGTTCAAGGCTTCCACCGCCGCCTTCTGGGCAATCGAGGTCGGGTTCGAGGTCGAGTGGCTCTGCAGCTTCAGCATCGCCTGGATGATCTTTTCCGGAGCCAGTCCGTACCCAATCCGCCAGCCGGTCATAGCATACGTCTTGGAAACGGTACCCGCAATCAGCACGGTCGGCTTTGAATTTGCCACCGAGGCCACCGAATACGGCTTACCCTCGTACAGGAAGTGGGAGTAGCACTCGTCGGTGAGGAGGTAGATCCCGAGCTTCGCCGTAATGTGGTAGAGCTTCTCAAACTCCTCGTTGGACATCACCGCGCCCGACGGATTGCTGGGCGAGTTAACGATCACGATCCGCGTTTTCGGCGTGATGGCTTTCTCCACCATTTCGGCGGTGAGATTGAAGCCTTCCGCTTCGTCGGTCTCGACAAACACGCACTTGCCGCCCGCGTAGTTGACGATGTCCTTGTAAGTGACCCAGTAGGGAACCGGGATGATGACCTCGTCACCGGGATTCAACAGCGCCTGCGTGTAGTTGAACAACACGTGCTTGCCGCCAACCGTGATGATGCACTCGGACGGCTTGTAATCGGTACCGAATTCGGCCTTATGGCGGTCGACGACGGCCTTCTTGGTTTCGACGGTGCCGCCCGCAGGCGTGTACTTGGTGAAATTGGCATCCAACGCGCGGATCGCCGCCTGCTTGATGTTGTCGGGAGTCGGGAAATCCGGCTCGCCAGCCGAGAAATCGACCACGTCGACCCCTTCGCGGCGGAGCACATCGGCGTCGTTCATGACCTTCATGGTCGAGGAGACGCTGATGAGCGAAATGCGGTCGGATGTCGGACCGGGTGCGATTGGTGTTGTTTCAGGTGTCATGTCGTTTGGGTGGGCCGGAGCCGGATGCGCAACCGTTCCTCTACGATCGGCGGAACCAGCCCTGCTATGTTGCCCCCGAGCGAAATCACCTCTTTCACCAGCCGTGAGCTGATAAAGGAGAAGGCTTCCCCCGCGAGCAGAAATACGGTTTCGAGACCTGGCTGCAGACGCCGGTTCATGAGCGCCATCTGCAGTTCATTCTCGTAATCGGAAATGGCCCGGATCCCCCGGAGGATCACCGTGGCCTCGCGCTTCAGCGCGTAGTCGGCCAACAGGCCATGGAAACTGTCAACTTCGACGTTCGGAAATGGTGCCACGGCTTCTTGGAGCATCGCCACACGATCGGCCACAGAGAACAGCGGCGACTTGGACTCGTTGTGGAGTACCGACACAATCAGCCGGTCAAATAGCCGTGAGCCCCGCTCGATAACATCCAGATGCCCGTTGGTGATCGGGTCGAATGATCCGGGGTAGATTGCGGACACCCTGCTCTCTCTAAGGCTCATGTGGGCTTACGGACGCCGGACCTGCATTTTCATTGCAGGACGGTGAAACTTTGATTGTACCGGATGGCGGCCCGTACATCGTCCGGGACTTCCGGGCAGCGGCCGCATTGCCGGTGGTCACAGGTCCGAAACATATCGGGAGTATTCTGTTGTTGTGGATAACATCCACGCTGCCTGAGGACGACCAACTTTTTCCTCCACGTAACCCCATTGCAATCAATAACTGGTCCCGAAAAAGTTTTCCACATGTTGTATCCACAGCCTCCAGCCGGTTAAGGTTAAGCTCGCCGCAATGTCGTCACAGCGATCCGCCACGCTCGATAATTCCGCCATGTTGAAGGGCCTACCGGTCCATCTCGACGCGGAGCGTTTCATCCTCGGTTCCATCCTTCTCGACGACTCCCGCTTCATCGAAGTCGCGGGAACGGTTGGCATGGAAGATTTTGCGCTTGAGAAGCACCGTCGCATCTTCCAGCGAATGGAGGAAATCAGCGCCCGCGGCGAACGTATCGACCGGATCACCGTAGCCAATGAACTGATGCGCTACGGCGAACTCGAGTCGGTCGATGGTGTCAGCTATCTCGTCTCGCTCGACGACGGCCTTCCCCGCATCCCGAATCTCGATGGCTACATGGGCATCGTCCGGGACAAGGCAATCCTCCGACGCATCGCCTCCATTGGTCAAAACCTCACCAACCGGGCCCTGTCCGGCGAGGAGGATCCAAGCACCCTCTTGGCCGGTGCCGAGGAAACGCTGCTCAAACTGGGCGAGGCGAAGGTCGAAAAGGGTCTGATGACCCCGCTCGAGGTCATCCAGAACTACGCAGGTGGCCTGAACGCATTCCTTGATCCCAGTCGTCGCGTCAAGGGCGTCAGCACCGGCTTCACCAAGCTCGATGAAATGACCGGCGGCTTCCACGGCGGCGAACTGATCATCTTGGCAGCCCGTCCAGCTATGGGCAAGACGGCCTTCGCCCTCAACATCGCATGGCACGTGGCAACCCGCAACTTCCTCCCTGTAGCGATATTTTCACTCGAAATGTCGCAGGACTCGTTGCTCACCCGTATGCTCTGCGCCGCCGCACGCGTCGATTCCCAGCGCTTCCGCAGCGGCTACCTGAACGAGCAGGAACGCCAGAAGCTGCGCCAGTCGGCAAACCAGATGATCGAGGCACCGATCTATATCGACGACACGGCTGGCTGCAACCTGCTCGACATGCACGCCAAACTGCGGAAGCTGATCCAGTCGGGCCAGAAACTCGGCCTCGTCATCGTCGACTATCTGCAGCTGATGAGCTCCAAGGGCAAGGTGGAAAACCGTACCCAGGAGGTCAGCCAAATTTCGCGTGGACTCAAGCTGCTCTCCAAGGAACTGGACTGTCCGTTCCTCGTACTTTCCCAGCTAAGCCGCGCCACGGAAACCCGCCAAGGCGACCACCGTCCCCAGTTGAGCGATCTCCGCGAATCTGGGTCCATCGAACAGGACGCCGACCTCGTCGGATTCATCTTCCGCGAGGAAGTCTACAAACAGGACCGCGAGGACCTGCGCGGTCTGGCAGAGTTTATCCTCGCCAAGCAGAGGAATGGCCCCATCGGCAAGGTGGACTTGGTGTTCCTGCACGCTCAGACCCGGTTTGAGAACCGCGCCGAGGATTTGGATGCGCCACCAGAATAATCGAAATTAGAGCTTCACCTGAAAGTGGTACGCGCTGATCGTCAGTCGCTCCCTAAAATAAAATCGGTGGGTCTGTTGCCGTTGCACCCCGGAATCCAAATGGAGCTCGCCGCAGCCAGACGCGATCGCCTCGCTCTTGAGCCAGTCGAGGAGCAATTTGCCGTATCCGGCGGACCGGCACCGGTCATCGGTGTTTAGGTCGTCCACGTACATGATGCGGCCGCAGTAAAGCATCTCCATGAACCGGTAGCCCGCAACGGCGCGAACCACCCCCTGATCGACAACTGCGGCCAATTGGTAGCCTTCGGACTCCATCATGCGTCGGACCGTGGGCAAGTAGGCCTCGACCGCAACCAGTGGCCGGAGCTGACGCATCACATCCCTTGTCTCCAAAATCTGTTCGTCTGTAACGGCTTTGATGATGCAGACGTCCGGGGGCATGCGTGTTTACTTGCCGGCTACCGGCTCGGAAACCGGGTACCCTTGTCCTTCAGCATCACCACCAGCATCTTGGCTGGTTTGGAGTCGCTCATGTTCTTCGAGGTGACATGGACATCCGAGGGCTTTTCGTAAAAAGTATCGCCCGGCCCAAGTTGCTTGGGTTCCCCACCCTCGACCTGCATCAGCAGCGATCCCTCCAGCACGTATACGAAGACGTGGGCGTGGTGCCTGTGCGCCGCCGACGCCACGCCGGGTGGAACCGTGACCGTGATCACGGTCATTTCCTTACCCTGGAATTCGGGAATATCCTTCGTCAGCAATGACGCGACGGTGCTACCCTGCGCGCGAGCGGCGGGCAGGGCAGCACTGAACAGCAATAGGGCGGATAGGAATAGGCGCATGGCTGAATCAGCGGTCCCGCATCCAAACATCCTCGAGAATGTTTACCGAGGACATCAGGGTCATTCCGCCCGCCACAACCCGGATCATGAAAGTACCGGGTTCGAGCAGCGGTCCCTGCGGAGCACCGAAGCCGAATCCGCCACCACCGCCACCACCACCGCCACCACCCCCACCACCGCCGCCGCGTCCACCGGCCACAAACGGCACCGGCGCCGGCCCCGCCGGACGCGCACCGGGCACTGTGGGAGGAGCGTCAGGATCATCCGGAACCATCTCCGGTGGCGCACCGCCGCGTCCACCACCTCCACCGCCACCGCCAAAACCACCGCCGCCACCGCGTCCTGCTCCTGCCACAACTGGTCCCCGCATATTCCATTGGAACCGGTTCAGACCGGTCGCGATGTTGACGTCCATGGTTGCGACAACCTTGTTGGCCTGGAGGAATTCCACCTTCGCCGCGCCCACATCGGTGCTGGAAAGGATATGAATTGCCGTCCCACCCTGCGGGTTCTTCCCCTGGAACTGCCGATTGGTGATGTGGCGCTGGGCCTGGGGATCATTTTTCCACAGCACCGCCGGGCGCGGATCAAATAGGGCCAACGTCTTGTCGGCCTGCCGCAAATGCTCCAGCGGGCTGATGTCATCGGCGATGTAGATGGACCGGCCGTGCGTGGCCACAATCAGGTCATGGTCGCGGGGATGGATCAGAATATCGTCCACCCGCACACTTGGCAGACCGGTCATGAACTTCTTCCAGCTTTTCGCACCGTCGAGAGTCACATAGAGCCCGAATTCCGTTCCGACGAACAACAGGTCGGGGTTTTCGGGGTCCTCACGCAGTGCGTTGATGTTTCCCTTTGCCGGAAGATCCTTCGTTACGTTGGTCCAAGTCTTGCCGAAATCGGTGGTCTTGAACAAATACGGGGCCCAGTCGTCCAGACGGTGGGCATCCAGGGCAACATAAGCCGTGCCGGGGTCGAAGTGCGAAGGCTCGATCCGGGAAATCTGCACGTAACCCTTGGGAGCACCAGCGATATTCCCGATGACATTGGTGAAATTCTCACCGCCGTCCTGGCTGACCTGAAGGTTTCCGTCGTCGGTCCCGATCCAGATGACACCCGGCTTGGATGGGGATTCGCGCACCTGGGTGGCCAGCGAATTGGCGGAATAACCGTCGTTCTTCTCGGCCATCGGCTTGTCGCCCGCGACATTCATGATCGGCATTTCGGGCGACCACCTATACACCTTCTTCGTCAGGTCCTTCGGATTCATCCGCCAAGTGTCGCCGCGGTTGTTGGACTTGAAGAAATACTGGGCCGCCATGTAAAGGACCGACGGGTCGTGGGGCGAAATTTCGAACGGCGCATTCCAATAGAAGCGCAGCGGGTCCAGCTTTTCAGGAGCGTTCACCACGTTCGGAGTGCCACCTCTGCCGCCTCCACCACCAGCCGCCACCAAGCCACGGCCCTCCGGGGTTGCAGGCGCGGTTTCGCCGGGAACGGGACTGGTGGACGCCGGAACAGGCGGCGTCGCAGATGCTGCTGCAGCAGGCGCGGCGGGGCTTCCCGGAGACGCCGGAGTTCCCGGAGCCGTCGCGGGCACCGGAGGCGGCGTCGCGACGGTCGGCTTGATGCTCTTCTGGGTTGCCGAGCGCAGATCGTGGCGCGTCATGTTGCCGTCCTGCGATTCCGCATAGACCGTAGCCCAATCCGTGGGGTCCTGGCGCGTGTAGAAACCGTCACCGCCGGAAACCGTGAACCAGTCCGTGTTGGTGGCACCGCCTGTGGAGCGCAGCGCGCTCGGACCGCACCACGCATTGTTGTCCTGCAGGCCGCCGCAAACGTAATATGGACGGCGCATGTCCGCCGACACTTGGTAGAACTGCCCCACCGCAATGTCGTTGTGGTAATCCCACGTATAGCCGCCGTCGTTGCTGATGTCGATGCCGCCGTCGTGTCCAATTGCCACCACGCGCGGGTCCTTCGGATTGATCCAGAAGGCATGGTAATCGGTGTGGGAACCGGTGAGTCCCTTCCAGGTCTTGCCGCCGTCGAGCGACATTTGGCCCGGGGTTCCGCCGACAAACAACTTCTGGTCATTCACCGGATCCACCCGGATCTGGCTGAAGTAGGTCGGTCGTTGGTTCTGGTTGCTCATGAAGGTCCATGTCTGCCCTCCATCGTCGGACCGGAACACGCCGCTGCCATTGGGATTCGGAGGCGGTGTCGCACCACGACCGCGTCCACCTCCGCCTCCAGCCGCGCCAGTAGCCGGAACCGCTTCGCCCCCGGGAGCCGCAGTTTCCGACGCGGCCGATTCACCACCGCCACCGCCGCGTCCTCCGACGGGTGCCGGGCCGCCTTCCGCAGTCGTACCGCCACCCGTCCCGGCGCTGGCACCGGCCTCCACCTGCGCGTAGATGGTGGAAGGCCGCGCCCGGAAGATGGAAATTGCAATCCGCCCGTAAATTCCGTCCTTCGGCTTCGGCCAGCCCGGACCTTCGAGCCGAGCCCACGTGTCACCGCCATCGGTCGACTTCCAAAGACCGCTGCCGGGTCCGCCGCCGTTGTAACCCCACCAGGTGCGACGGCGCTGGAATGACGAAGCGTAAACAATCTTCGGATTCACAGGGTCGATCGCAACTTCGTTGAAGCCCGTGTCGGGATCAATATACTTGATCTTTTTCCATGACTTGCCGCCATCGGTCGACCTGTAGAGGCCACGTTCCGCGTTCGGCCCAAACAAATGCCCCATCGCAGCGACGAAAACAATCTGCGGATTGACAGGATCGACCGCCACGCGGTTGATCGACTGCGTGTCCTCGAGGCCGAGGTGGTTCCAATGCTTGCCGCCGTCGGTGGTACCCCAAACGCCATCGCCGATGGACGAACTTTGGCGGTTGTTGGCCTCACCCATGCCGACATAGACGATGTTGGGGTCGCTCGGGGCAATCGCGATGGACCCGACCGACTCGTTCGGCATATTGTCGAACTGGGAACGCCAGTGGTTCCCGCCGTCCGTGGACTTCCAGAGTCCGCCTGTCGCCATGCCGAGGTAGATGATCATGGGGTCCTTCTCGGAACCCTGGATATCGTCGACGCGGCCGGCCATCACGGCTGGACCGATCGACCGGAACTCGAAGCCGCGTAGCAGCGGATCGGTCGACTGGTTGATTTTTGGTACGACCGGTGCCACCGGAGCTTGCGCCCAAAGGAGACCGGCGATGCCGATGCATCCCAAGGCCACCAGCGCTGCGGGGGCTGCCGCCCCATGTCTAAAAATCTGAGGAAACGCCATTCTGAATACTCCTGACGCCCCGCGAACTTCGCGGTTGCCCGAGGCGGATTTCATTCATGATAACCCCAAGGACAGTGCGTGCGCCGGGCAACGGCGGAAAAGAGTTCTCAAATCTTCCCGCCATCAGCCAAGCCGTCGGGGTTTGGTGCGGGCGTGACAGGCTCTGCGGTTACGGGATCGAAACAACCGCTCTCCCTCGTCCCAGGAAAGGCGTCAATCAGGCAGTTTCGCATGTCTGCGTCGCCAGCGAAAACGGTCATCCAGATACTGAAATGACCGGTCGCCTTCGCAAACTCAAGCGACATCTTCTTGAGGGCGACGTTTTCCGGCTGCAGTGTAATGTTTTGAAGGGACTCAAGGGCCTGGCCCCACACCTCCATTCGGTGTTTCCATTTTTGAATTGAACCATCCGTGTTCGCTCTGGCCGCTCGGTCCAAGCCCGTTCGTACCAGAATCATGCATGCTTGGTCGGCCGTTTCAGCGGTGACTCCGTCGACCACTCCTATTTCGCCGTCTCTGGAGTGGCGGAATACGAACGCCGTATTGTCCCGATCCGGAAGCAACACTTCCGACGTGTCCATGTCGGCGCTGCCCTTCTTGCCGTTACAGGAGGCACAGGCCAGCAGGAAATTCTCCCAGCGGCCCTCTAGCTGAGGAAGCCCCCAGGCCGAATTCTTAGGTCGGACATGTTCGACGTGCAAACTGCAATTGATCCGCCGCTCGCAAAACGAGCAATAAGGTCCCAACCGTTCGACCAGATACTTCTTTGCATCTGTGTAGTCAGCGAAATCGGTTGCTCGCGGGGATGATCCCTTCCGAATGGGCCGCATCCGTTATTTTCCCAGTTTCGCGATTCGGTTCATTTCCAAGAACGCCTGATAAGCCGGATCGTCAGCGTAGACTGCGATTGACTTCGCGAGTTCCTCCTCGAACAAAGCCAGCTTTTCACTCGGACCGACCGGAGCGTTGGCTATGGCCTCGAGATATTGCCGGGCAACGTCCCGCTTATCCCAATAACGTTGTCCGACCTGCGGGTGGGGAACATGCATAATGCTCTCCGCGATCGTGGCCAGCGTATTGCTTGAAGGGTTTGGCGGATCCCCGCCATCGAGCATGACCAGTTCTTCTTCCGATCGTAGCGACTGGATGAGAAAGGGCGAATGGGTGGTAAAGATGAACTGGATCCTGGGAAACGTCGTCCTCAAATCTTCAATAACCCTCCGCTGCCATATGGGGTGGAGATGCAGATCGAGCTCGTCGATCATCACAATACCGGGTGTCTCGCGGAGGACTTGGTCTCCAAGCGCAGGATTTAGCTCCGTGGCCTTCTGGGCAATGTCGAAGACTACCGAAAGCAAAGTCCGCTGACCATCACTGAGCATGTCGAACGGCTTCGCCCCCTGCCCTTCGATCTCGACAATCATTTCCCGGCGAATAGCATCGAACCGT
>CAIYDY010000099.1 GCA_903925015.1 uncultured Acidobacteriia bacterium | reverse complement strand
TCTTCGGAAAAACAAGAGGCGGAGGTGAACCGTCACGCGCGGTGGAACTTTATATTCCTCGTCCTTTCTGTGACTTGGCTCGCCACAGGAGAGCTGCGCCCACCCGCGCCCTGCTACAACACTTCCATGCGAGATTGGATTAAACGTTGCACAGGACTGGAGGAATTAGCGCTCGCACACCCAATCCAGGTCCAACCCACCAACCCGGATTCAGTCCCCAACCCCGATTCAGACCCTGACCCCGCTTCCGATATCGTCGCCTTCGCCCGCACGCGCCTGAACTTCCACCCCGACCCCACCCAGGAATCCATGCTCCGAGCCAACCCACACCGCGTCATCCTCAACTGCGGCCGCCAATGGGGGAAATCCATCGTCTGCGCCGCGCTCGCCGTCCACCGCGCCTGGACCATCCCGAACACGCTCGTCCTCATCGTCGGCCCTGCCCTGCGCCAAGGCCGCGAGTTCATCGAAAAATGCGAAACCATGCTCCGCCACATGGGTATCCGGCCCGTCGGAGCACCTGGCCACGAGAATTCCATCGCCTTCAAAAACGGCTCCCGCATCATCGGAGTCCCCGCCCGGGAGGCCACCATCCGCTGCTTCTCCGTCAACCTGATGTTCATTGACGAGGCCGCCTTCGTCCCCGACGACATCTACCACGTCCTCCGACCAATGCTAGGGGCCACCAAGGGCGACCTCTGGCTCCTATCCACCCCGAACGGCAAGCAGGGCTTCTTCCACGAAACCTGGGCCTACCAAAAGGAGTGGGTGAAATTCTTCTCCCCGTCCACCCAGTGCCCCCGCATCACCGCCAAATTCCTGGAGGAGGAGCGCAACACCATAGGCGTAGCCAAGTTCGCCCGGGAATACCTCTGCGAATTCCAGGAATCCGAAGACGCCCTCTTCAGCCAACTATGCATAGACCAAGCCATGGACGACACCATACCAGCCCTCCCCCTCTAACCTCCCAACTCCCAGAATCCCTTGCAACCACCCAATGTGGGGCAGGCATTCTTGCCTGCAGCCGCCTTTCCAGGCGGCCATAACCGTATCTCCCAACCACCCCAAAAGGAACCAAATGTACTACATAGGACTAGACCTGGGCCAACGCCGCGACCACACCGCAATCGCCGTAGTCAACAAGATCGAAGACCACCGCCCCTGGGGCGAAGTCAACTTTATCTGTATCGAGGCCTGTTACGCCGAACGCGTCCCCCTCGGCACGCCCTACCCCGCCGTTGTCGACCGCGGGCGACGCCTTCCGGCCTCTGCCGCATTCCTTGCCGGGGAATTGACCTTGGAATCCAAGCCGTATATGATAGGTTCCAGAAATTCGATGTCACCTCGACTCCTATTCCTCCTATTCTTTAGCCCGGCGCTTCACGCCCAGTTGATTGCACCGGTACATAGTCTGGATACGCCTCGCGGTCCTGTCCCCTACACAATCGACGGACCGTTTGCCGTTACCGAGGGTGACATCATTCTTGGCCCTGCCCAGGAAGTCGAACTCTATCGCCTGGCACAGGAAAAGGGGGAGGCCCTGCTCCGCCCTAGATCGCTGACTCTCGCAGCCGCGACAACAGGCCCGCAATTGTGGCCGAACGCAACCATTTACTACACGATCGACGCCGACGTTCCCAACCAGCAGTCGATCCTGGACGGCATTGCCCACTGGAACACCCGTACCCCTTTCAAGATCCTGCCGCGTTCCAACGAACCCAACTACGTCCGCTTCCAGCACGTGAACATTGACGCGGCCTGCAATTCCAACATCGGCATGGTTGGCGGAGCACAAACCATCGGCGTTACCAACAATTGCCCAACGGGAAGCGTGATCCACGAACTAGGGCACGCTTTCGGTCTGTGGCACGAACAACAGCGCAACGACAGGAACGCCGCCATGACCGTCCTCTATGAAAACATCGACAAGCGCTACGTTTTCAACTACCCGGTCGCAACCAACGCCATTGATACCGGCTACTACGATTTCGATTCGATCATGCATTACGGCCCCGCTGGCTTTTCCCGCAACTATCAGGACGGACTTGCTACCGTGCCCCTCGGCATTCCCATCGGCCAGCGCGTTCAACTGTCGCCGCAGGATATCGAAGGTGCGAGCCGACTATACAAGTTGACCGTTGCCTCCACTACCATCACTACGACCCCAACGGGACTTCCCATTACGGTCGACGGCGTCGCATCGGTGTCGCCACAAACCTTTGTCTGGGGCGGAGGAACGCAACACACCATTTCCGTCAATCCGTCCCAAGGCTCGGAACCGCACTACCAGTTCATCGGGTGGACGGACGGTGGTGCGGTTTCGCACACCATCACCGCATCCCCGGCGGAACGGATTTTCAATGCGACCTTTGTCCGCCAGCACGTTTTTGCTTTTGGAGTTTCGGCGGGGAAGGGAACCGTCAAGGCCTCGGTTGCCTCCGAAACGCTTGTCAACGAAGGTACTCAGATCGCATTGACTGCCGTTCCAGAGCCGGGGTACCAGTTCGTCCGGTGGGTCGGAAGCACCAGCCTGAACAGCATCGGCAGGGGTACCTCGGCCAATCCTGCGGTCGTGGAGGTGCGCAACCTGGTTGCCGACTACGAAGCCGTTTTCACCACCTCGCCGGTTTCCACAATCGACTCGATTCCAAGCGGAGCACTGCTCCAGGTGGACGGTACAGCCTATCTGACCCCCGTCAGTTTTACTTGGACGCCGGGTAGCAGCCACGTGTTGGGTGTGTCCAGTCCCCAGCTTTCGGGAAACAACAGCACGCGCCTCCAATTCAGCAACTGGGACGATGGTTCCACATTGCAGCGAACGGTCCAGGCCGGAGATGTGTCGAAAACCTACACCGCCACTTTCATCCGGCAGTACCTGATTACAACCCAGGTCTCCGGCAACGGAACTGTCACGATCTCGCCCCCTTCCCCCGATGGCTTCTATGACGCCGGGGCGAACGTCCAAGCGACAGCGGTTCCCGGTAACGGCCAGACGTTTCGCTATTGGCTGGGCGATGCCGCAGGGGGCTCCACCAGTGTTTCGATCACGGCAGACGAAGACAAGCTCGTTACCGCCTACTTTGGCGCTGCCCTTCCATTCCGGGCACTGAACTCAGCCAGCTTTCTTTCCACCGCCATTGTGGGATCGTCCGCAACAACCGTGGCACCGGGAGAAATCGTCGCAATTTTCGGGACCAACCTGGGGCCAGCGACCGGCGTGTTTGGCGGCATCGGGGCGGATGGCAAACTGCCATTCAACTTGGCCGGAACCACAGTCACCTTCGACGGCATTCCGGCACCACTGATATACGTCTCCGCCGGACAGATCAACACCGTGGTTCCCTACGGCGTTGCCGGGAAGTCAACAACGTTGATCCGAATCGTGTCGACCTCGACCACGGCAAGCCTTACATACTCGGTGGCGGCAAACTCCCCCGCCTTGTTTACCTACGGCTCAGGTACTGGCCAGTTGGCGGCCCTGAATGAGAACGGAAGCGTCAACTCGCCCAGCAATCCGGCCGCTCCCGGCTCGGTTGTGGTGCTCTACGGAACTGGAGTCGGCACCTTCGACAAGAATTTTCCGGACGGCCAAATTCTCGCCACCGATTTGGGGCGTCCAACCGCACCCGTCTGGGTACGATTCGGAAGATTGCCGGGAGAAGTTCTGTATGCCGGTACCGCGCCATATCTGCTGAATGGAGCTCTACAGGTGAACGTCCGCCTACCTGACGGACTGAACGGGGGTGGATCTGTTCCAGTGCAATTGCTGGTAGGGACGGTAGGGAGCCAGCCGGGCGTAACCATCTCCGTCGCAGCGAAACCGTAGGACGGCCGGGCTCCGGGCCGCCGGGCAGTCAACTCGGCCCCGATTGGCGGCCCGAAGGCGTCCGCTCGGAGGACAACGGATGCGTGGTCTGATCGTCCCATAATCAGAATTTATCGAAACGCCCACTTGCATTCGCCCTGGTTTATCGCTACACTGGAAATTCTGGCAATGCTCTCCAGCTTCACAGGCCGAATTATTACCGCCCCGGTACTCCCTGTAGTAGTAGGGATTATTGCGGTAGTAGTATCCGTCCCCGTCTGAGGCTTCGGGCAGTAGCAAGATTTTCCGAGGCCACCAGCGGGGTTCAAACCTTGCAGGTGGCCTTTTTTTAGTTTCAGCAAGAATACACAGGAGTACTTAGAACCATGTCCCACGACGCCCAGCACGCCGGCCACGCGCCCACATCCAAGCCCGCACAGAAGGTAGTCGAGACCGGAAAGCTCATGAGCGGTTCCGAAATGCTGCTCGAATGCCTCGCCCGCGAAGGCGTGGACGTTTTCTTCGGCTATCCCGGCGGCGTCACCATCCCCTTCTACGATGCCTTGGTCGACCACCATATCCGCCACGTGCTGGTGCGCCACGAGGAAAACGCCTGCTTCGCGGCCGAGGGTTACTCGAAGGCAACCGGCAAGGTCGGTGTCTGCTGCGCGACTTCCGGCCCCGGTGCAACCAACCTGGTGACCGGCCTCGTCGATGCCATGATGGATTCGATCCCAATAGTCGCCATCACCGGCCAAGTGCACTCCAAGCTGATCGGCAGCGATGCGTTCCAGGAAGCCGACACGTTCGGCATCACCCGTCCGGCCACCAAGCACAATTTCATGGTGAAGACTGTTGCGGAACTGCCGCAGATCATCCACGAAGCCTTCTACATCGCGGCTTCCGGTCGGCCCGGCCCAGTGCTGGTGGACATCCCGAAGGACGTTTTCCAGGCCAAGGGTCACTACACGCCTGTCGACACCATCCACCTCCCCGGCTACAAGGTATTCACGGAGGGCCACACCGGTCAAATCCGCCGAGCCGCCCAGTTGGTTCTGGAAGCCGAACGTCCGCTTGTGTACGCCGGCGGCGGCATCGTGCTCGGCAACGCCTCCGCCGAGTTGACGGAATTTGTGGATGCCGCCGAGGCTCCCACCGTCTGCACCTTGATGGGCTTGGGCGGACTTTCCGCCGACCACCCCAACTACATCAGCATGCCCGGCATGCACGGCAGCTACGCGGCCAACATGGCGATGACCGATTGCGACCTTCTGATCGCCCTAGGCACCCGCTTCGACGACCGCGTCACCGGCCAACTCCAGACCTTTGCCCGGGGAGCCCGCGTCATCCACGTGGACATCGATCCGGCCGAAGTCGGCAAAAACCGCAACCCCGACATCCCGATCGTCGGCGATGTCAAGCGCGTCCTCCAAAAGATGACCAAGGTCCTCCACGAACTCAAGCCGGAATTCGGCCACGTGAAGGACGCCGCCCGCGCCGCCTGGCGCAAGCAGGTCCGCGGCTGGATGGACGAGCACCCCTACGACCGTGTCCATTCCGACGAAGTCATCCGTCCCCAGCACTTGATGGACGAAATCGACCGCGTTTCGGGCGGCGAGGCGATCGTTTGTTCGGACGTGGGCCAGCACCAGATGTGGGCCGCGCAGCTGATCCGCTTCAATCAGCCGCGCCTTTGGATCAACTCCGGCGGCCTCGGCTCCATGGGATTCGGCGTTCCGTCGGCCATGGGTGCCCAAATGGCCTGTCCCGACAAACTCGTTTTCGCCATCTGCGGCGACGGCGGCTTCCAGATGTCGATTCCGGAGCTTGCCACCATCGCCAGCCAGGGTCTGCCGGTGAAGATCATCTGCATGAACAACGGTTACCTCGGCATGGTCCGTCAATGGCAGACGCTTTTCTACAACAACCGCCTGAGTGCGGTGAAGCTGGATTGCTTCCCGGAAGCCGAACTGCTCGCGAATGCCTACGGCTTCAAAGGCCGCACAATCGACAAGCCCTGGCAACTCGCCGAAGCCTTGGCGACTGCCATCGCCGACCCCGGTCCGTATCTGCTGAACGTCATGGTTTCACCCTACGAGAACGTCTATCCGATGGTTCCGGCCGGTGCCTCCATCTTCGAAATGGTTCTGGGCGAAAAGCCGCAACCGGTGGCCGTGGCTTAAGCCCGGCGGCGCATCCAAGAAGGACATATAAATAATGCTGCAAACGATCTCCATCCTCCTCGAGAACAAGCCCGGCGCGCTCCTGCGTGTAACCGGCGTTCTCTCGGCCCGCGGCTACAACATCGAAACCCTGACGGTGGCCAAGACCATCGATCCCGAGCTTTCCCGCATGACTATCACCGTCGCAGTCGATGACCGGCTGCGCGGCCAAGTGGTGAAGCAGATGAACAAGCTGATCAACGTCCTCCAAGCCACGGACTTGACGGACGCCCCGGGTGTGATCCGCGAAATGGTGCTCCTCCGTGTCCGCTGCGCACAGGAGAGCCGGACCGCCGTACTGAAGGAAGCTGAAATCTTCCACGCCCGTGTGGTCGATTCCTCCATTGAAGGCTTCGCGCTGGAGGCCACGGGCCTTCCAGAGAAGCTGGACGAATTCATCGACGTGATGGGCAGCTACGGCGAGATCGAAATCTCGCGCTCGGGCTCGGTCGCCATGTCGCTCGAAACGAAGAAACTGCGCCTGCAGCCGCCGGTTCCGATGTCGCTTTCGCAACACGGCGTGCCCCAGGCTGTATAGTATCCGCAAATCAGAAACTCCCAAGGAATTTCCATGTCACGACGTTACTACGAGAAGGACGGCAGTATCGCCCCCCTCCAGGGCAAGAAGATCGCCATTATCGGCTACGGCAGCCAGGGCCACGCGCACGCGTTGAACCTGCGCGATTCCGGGCTCGACGTGGTTGTGGGCCTCCCGGCAAACAGCAAGAGCCGCGCGAAGGTCCAAGCCGCCGGTCTGGCCGTCATGGAGACCGCCGACGCCGTCAAGGCTGCCGACATCATGATGATCCTGGTGCCGGATCATATCCAAGGCCCGCTTTACGAGACTGACATTGCCCCGAACCTCTCGGCTGGCAAGACCCTCATGTTCGCCCACGGCTTCAGCATCCACTTCGGCGCGATCAAGCCGCCGGCCGATGTTGACGTCAGCATGGTTGCCCCCAAGGCTCCCGGCCACCGCGTCCGCGAAGTCTTCACCGAAGGTTCGGGCGTCCCCGGCCTCGTCGCTGTCGCCCAGGATGCCTCGGGCCATGCCCTCGAAACGGCCCTCGCCTATGCCACCGGCATCGGCTGCATGCGCGCCGGCGTCATCGAAACCACCTTCCGCGAAGAGACCGAAAGCGACCTCTTTGGCGAACAGGCCGTCCTCTGCGGTGGTGCAGCCGAACTGATCCGCGCTGGCTTCCAGACCCTCGTCGAAGCCGGTTACGCCCCCGAAATCGCGTATTTCGAGTGCCTGCACGAACTCAAGCTGATCGTCGACCTCATTTATGAGGGCGGCCTCAACTACATGCGTTTCTCCGTCTCGGATACCGCCGAATACGGCGACTACACCCGCGGACCGCGCATCGTCAACGACCAGACCCGCGCCGAGATGAAGAAGATCCTCGCCGAAATCCAGCAGGGCGACTTCGCCCGCGCTTGGATCGAGGAGAACCGCTCCGGCCGCCACGGCTTCCTTGCCATGCGCGAATCGCAGCACGGCCAGCAGATCGAAACGGTCGGCGCCGAGCTCCGCTCGATGATGACCTTCCTCAAGAAGAAGAAAGAACAGGGGATACCGGAAGCCTAGGCTTCCGACCAAAACCATGCGCATTCAAACGTTCGATACCACTCTCCGCGACGGCACGCAAGGCGAGGCCGTTTCCTTCTCGGTGGAGGAGAAAATCCTCATTTGCCAGAAGCTGGACGAGCTCGGTATTGACTACATTGAAGGCGGATGGCCCGGTTCCAACCCGAAGGACAGGGATTTCTTCGCCAAGGCGCGCAGCCTCAAGCTCAAGCACTCCAAGCTGACAGCTTTCGGCTCCACGCGCATGGCGAAGAACCCCGTCCATGAGGACCGCAATGTGCGGGAGCTGGTGGACGCGGGCACACCCGTGGTCGCCATCTTCGGCAAGACTTGGGATTTGCACGTCCACCGCGCCCTCGGAATCACGCTGGAGGAAAATCTGGCGCTGATCTCCGAGACGGTGGCGTATCTGAAGGCGCACGACAAGGAAGTCGTCTACGACGCCGAGCACTTCTTCGACGGCTATATCCACAATTCCGAGTACGCCCTCCAGACCCTGGCAGCCGCCAAGGACGCCGGGGCCGACGTACTTTGCCTCTGCGATACAAACGGCGGCACGATGACCGACCTGCTGACGGAAGTCGTCGGCGTGGTCCGGGCGCGATTCGAGGGCGAAATCGGCATCCACGTGCACAACGACGGTGACGTCGCGGTGGCGAACACGCTGGCGGCGGTGAAATCCGGAGCGACGCACGTCCAAGGCTGCATCAACGGCTATGGCGAGCGCTGCGGCAACGCCAATCTGGCGAGCGTGATCGCGAATCTGGAGCTCAAGTTCGGCCACCAAACCATCGGGCCGGATAAGCTGCAACTGCTCACCCCGACTGCCCGGTTTATCGCGGAACTTGCGAACCTGCAGATCCCGCACGGGCAGGCCTATGTCGGCTCGGCGGCGTTCGCGCACAAGGGCGGCATCCACGTCTCCGCGGTGCTGAAGGATTCGCGCACTTACGAACACGTTTCGCCGGAGCTGGTGGGGAACCGGCAGCGGGTGCTGGTAAGCGAGATGTCCGGGCGCAGCAACATCGATTATTTGCTGAAGGACTACCCGGAATTGGCGGGTCGTCTGGACCCCGACGCGCGCCGCAGGCTGGTCGACCGCGTCAAGAACGCCGAGTTCGAGGGTTACGATCTAGAGGCGGCGGACGGCACGGTGGAGCTGTTCCTACGCCAGGAGTTGCACCCGAATGCGAAGTTTTTCGAATTGCACGGGTATGAGGTGATGGTGGTCGGCGGTCGGGCCAAGGCGACGAGGGCGACTGCGACTGTCAGCATCGGCACAAAGGCGGGGGATTTGGTGGAAACCGCCCACGGCCACGGCCCGGTCCACGCGCTGGACCAGTGTCTGCGGCGCTGCTTGGCGGATACCCCGGGAATTTCCGACGTCCACCTGATCGACTACAAGGTGCGGGTGCTGGATTCGAAGATGGGAACTGCAGCCAAGGTTCGGGTGCTGGTCGAGTGGTCGCATGGCGACCACACTTGGACCACGGTGGGCGTTTCCGAGGACGTGATCGAGGCGAGTTGGGAGGCGTTGGTTTCAGCCTTGAAGCTGGAATTGATGCGGTTGCTGGAGACCGGGACGAACGTGGCGGAGTATTGCTGGACGGCGTAGGCGCAGACTCGGCTATGGCGTGGCACTTGCATCGCCGGATGACGAATTGGCCCGTTGGATTTCTTCCTTCAGCCCCCCCCCCGATGCAGCCCGTTACGGCGGTGGCAAGCAGGAACTTGAGCGTCACGGTTGTTGCCAACCCTCAGCCACCCATCAGGTCAATAACGATAGCTGCCCCGACAACTCCCGCGGCAGCGATTTCACCACCTTCCAAACAGGAGATGATTCGACTCTTCTTCTCCTCGAAAGTCATCGGTCCCTTTTTCTGGAGGGATTGCCGCTGGGACGACTGGACGGCACCAAGTGCCAAACTCCACAGCGCCAAGATCAAGACCAAGCTCATGAACTTTCGTGTCGCATGGACCATCGCGTTTAACCTCCAATTCCACCTCACACAAAGCTCGATGGCTCGTCAAGTGAATAGTTCGTCCGCAGTGGATCTGCGGCAATGGCTCTTGCTGGAATCGGGCATCCGTCGCGAGTGACCCGTATGTCGCCTCCGGGCGCAAGAGGAATCGGAGCACGCCGAGTCACTCGCCGCGTTCAGCAGCCCTCAAGACATCGAAGCTGGTCGATTCGACGATTTGGCTAGGGAACTGGTAGCGCACTCGGTCCTTCCCCGGGACTGCGGACTACAATAAAACCATGCCCTTACTGAAGGCTAAGGCAAAACCCTTGCACGCCGATCTCATCGTCGAGTCCGCAGTAGCCCGTGCCGCCGAGGTCATGGGCGATCGGGTCCTAGCCCTGCGCTGGCTCGGCACTCCGGTTCGGGCGCTCGATTTCGCGACCCCGATTTCCCTCCTCGACAGCCCCGAGGGCGCAACCCGCGTAGCTGATGTCCTCGGCCAAATGGAACACGGGATCTGGTAGCCGAGTGATCGTCTTCCGTTTGGCGAACATGCGGTTTCCCGCCAACGATGGCGCGGGATCGCGGCTCCATGGCGGTCGGTGGAATCACAAAGGCACTCCGCTGGTCTATGCGAGCCAAAGTATTTCCCTTTGCGCGCTGGAAGTCCTAGCGAACAGTTCCGGTCTCCCGACCGGCCTCGCAGCCATAGAAATACACATCCCCGACACCATCCCGATTATCCAGTTTGAAGAATCCGAACTGCCGCCGCGCTGGGACAGCCCGATTCCGTCGTCGGCGACACGGGATATCGGCACCAATTGGGCTCGGCATGGTGCAACGGCGGTGCTTTCTGTTCCCTCTGCAATCGTGCCGCGCGAACGCAACTACATGCTCAACCCGGGGCATCACGACTTCCCAACGATTCGCTTTGGGAAGCCTTAGCCCTTTCGATTCGACTCTAGGCTGAAATAGCCCCCGCCCGCAACCTCGCCAACCGCTCGAAATAATCCGGGAACGTCTTCGCCACGCACCCCGGCTCATGGATCCGCACCGGCACGCCCCCCACCGCCACCAACGAAAAACACATCGCCACGCGATGGTCGTCGTAGGTGTCAATCACCGCATCCGGGAGGATGCGCACAGGCGGCGTGACGCAAAGGTAGTCGTACCCCTCCTCCACCACCGCTCCGGTCTTCCGCAACTCTGTCGCCATCGCCGCCAGCCGGTCCGTCTCCTTCACCCGCCAGCTCCCGATGTTCCGCAGAACGCTGGTCCCCTCCGCGAACAGAGCGCACACCGCCAGAGTCATCGCCGCGTCCGGGATATGGTTCAAATCGAGGTCGAACGCCCGCAGCCGCCCCGACTCCGGCCCCCGAGCCTCCATCCAGTCATCCCCGTACTCGATCCGAGCCCCCATCGCCGCCAGCGCTTCGGCAAATTTCGCGTCGCCCTGGACGCTCGCCCGACCCGCCCCAATAACCCCTACCGGTCCTTCCGCAATCGCCCCCCCCCCCAGGAAATACGACGCCGACGACGCATCCCCCTCCACCGCGAATCGCCCCGGGCTCAGGTACTTGCTCCCCCTCGGCACCGTGAACCGCGACCAGCCCTCACGCGTCACCTCGACGCCGAACTGAGCCATCATCCCCAAGGTGATTTCGATGTAGGGTTTTGAGATCAGTTCGCCCTCCACCTCGATCACGACCGGTCCATCGCCGGAGAGCATCGGAGCAGCTTGGAGGATTCCAGTCAGGAACTGGCTGGACACGTTGCCGCGGACGCGGAATGGTTTCAGTACATCCACGCGGGCCGCCCCAATCCGTAACGGCGGGAATCCGTCCGCGAACTCGTACGAGATTCCCGCGCCCGCCGCGTTTAGGGCTTCCACCAAGTCCCCGATGGGCCGCTCGTGCATGCGCGGAACGCCATGGATTCGGTAATCGCCGCCCGTCAGCCCCAGCAGTGCCACCAGCGTACGTGCTGACAGCCCCGAGTTGCCGACGAAAATGTCAGCTGCCGTATTTGGAATGACGCCGGTCCCGAATACCACCATGTCGTCGCCATCCCGTGAAACCGGCACGCCCAATTGCCCCAGCGCCCCGAGCATGACCCGCGTGTCGTCGGAATCGAGCAGCGCGGAAAGTCGGGTGGTGCCCTCCGCCATCGCAGACAACAGCAGTGCCCGGATGGAGATGCTCTTCGATCCCGGCAGCACCACCACGCCCTCCGCGCTCTGGAACGGAGTCAGATCAAGAAAAGGGGGATAGGGCATGGAACTTTGATTTTACCGCCTTCCAGCCAAATGAACGCCCCGATCCACCGGTCCAACCCTAGCGGGACTTTACCCGGGCCATCACCTTGTGGACGGTCGCCATGATCCGCTCCTCCGTGCTGTCGGCCCACGGCGCGGGCATTGCGTAATAATACATCGAATCCATCACCTCGTAGCCACCCTCCTTGGAGACGCGCAGCGAAGGGATGTAGGCCATCACGTCGTTCGAGTATCCTGCCACCATTAGGTTTTGTCCGGGGAACTCCTTCTTGATCCGCAGATCGTAGTCGACAAGCGTCTCGCCCCCCATCGCCACCACAGTAAAGCTTTTGCCGAAGGAAATGGCTTGCACAGGATATGGATAGTGCCGGACCGGGTCCCCCCGGTCGATCCGTTCGATCATCGTCTTGGCGTGCGTCACGCGAGCCGCAAGCTTGTCGTTCAGCCTCGCCTCGAACGTTGCGCGGTCTGTTGGCTGGAAATCCAAGTCGACCACTTGAAAAGCGGTCTTGATCGGACCGGACACCTTGTCCACTTTTCCGCCCAGTACCCGGCCGACTTCCACGGCCAGCTCATCCCCATGTTTCCGTGCCAAATCGATTGTGCCGCGCGGATTGGGGTTCTGGTCGGCACCGCATAGCAGTACAAACATGGCGGTCGCGCCCGGATTGGCCTTTTCGATGGCCTCCTGCGCGAAACCGGCGTAGTCGCCGCTGATCCGGTTCTCATCCCCCGGAAGCGTCGTGTTGTGGCAGGCATACCCAAACACGATGGCTTTGATTTTTCGCACGCCCTTGGGGCCAACCGATTCCACCCGCAGTACGGGAACATCGAAGTCCGACGGCCCTTTCGGATTCAGCCCGATCTTGACGGCCCCGGTGACTCCCTGCCGACGGTTCATTGCGAATTTGGTTTCGCCGTGAGCGACGGAAATTTCCACCGGACCCAAGTCTGCCAGCGCCCGTCCAATCACGTCAATAAGGGAATCGGCAAGACGATCAGCGTATCGATCGATCACCACCTTGTCGGCGTCCGACATCGGGAACATGAGCGGCAGTGTTCCTCGAACATAAGGTCCGGTGTGGGTGTGGGACGAATTGAAGAGGATCTGCGCGCGCTCCAGCCCGGCGGTCTTGGCGACCCTTGCCGCAACCACGTCGGTGATGCTTCGGGGCAAGCCGATCAGGTCAGTTGTGACAATGACGACTTTCTGGTTTTTCCCCCGCTCGATCACCAACGCCTTGGCATGGAGATCCGTGACTTTGCCCTCGGAGGGTTTGGTGCGGCTGGCGTACCCGGAGAGCCGGATTGGCACCGTTGGTGTGATATCAACGGTAGCCACGCCCGCACGGTACTCGGTTCTCCCAAACGCGAGGCCGCACGCAAATACGAATAGATAAGAAAGTCGTCGTGTCACGCTGTACACCTGAAACTTTATTCCTCGTCGGTAACGCAGCCCTGGCTGGCCGATTTCACCAGGCGGATATACTTCGCCAACGTGCCGCGGGTCTTCTTGTAAGGTGGCATGACCCAAGCCGCACGACGAGCTGCCATTTCCTCATCCGAAACCGCCACCGAGATCTCGTTCTTCTCGGCGTCGATGGTGATGATCTCGCCGCTCCGGATCAACGCACTCGGTCCACCCTCCTGGGCCTCCGGCGTGATATGCCCGACCAGGAAGCCGTGGCTACCGCCGGAGAATCGCCCGTCGGTGATCAGCGCAACGTCCTTGCCCAGTCCCGCACCCATGATGGCCGAGGTCGGGGTGAGCATTTCCGGCATGCCCGGGCCACCCTTGGGACCCTCATAGCGGATTACAACAATATCGCCCTTGCCGATTTCCTTGCGCTCCAGTGCCGTGAGGATTTCCTCCTCGCAGTCATAGACGCGGGCCGGACCGGAGAACCTGAGCCCTTCCTTGCCGGTAATCTTGGCGACGGAACCTTCCGGGGCGAGGTTGCCCTTGAGGATTTGCAGGTGTCCGCTTGCCTTGATCGGATTGTCGAAACCATGGACGATCGGCTGGTCTGCGGGCAGGCCCGGAAGATCGGCCAAGTTTTCCGCAATCGTCTTGCCTGTAACCGTCATGCAGGACCCATCGATGCGGCCCGCTTCCAACAGCATCTTCATCACTGCAGGAACGCCGCCGATGGCGTGCAGATCTTCCATGACGTATTTGCCGGACGGCTTGAAATCGGCCAGCATCGGCGTACGGTCGCTGACGGCTTGGAAGTCGGAAAGCTCCAGCGGCACATCCACGGACCTTGCGATCGCCAGCAAGTGCAGGACAGCATTGGTGGAACCGCCCAGCACGGTGATCAGGACCATCGCGTTTTCGAAGGCCTGGCGGGTCATGATGTCGCGCGGTTTCAGGTCCAGTTCCAGCAGGCGGCGCATGGCGGCACCCGCGCGGACGCATTCATCGAGCTTTTCGGGTGCGTCCGCCGGGTACGAGGAGCTGTAGGGCAGGGACATGCCCATCGCTTCCACTGCCGCAGCCATCGTGTTGGCCGTGTACATGCCGCCGCACGCGCCTTGGCCCGGGCACGCATGGCGCACGATGCACTGGCGCTCTTTTTCACTGACCGAGCCCATGATGAACTCACCATAGCTTTGGAAGGCCGAAATCACGTCGAGCGGACCTCCGGACTTGGCTCCCTCGTCGTGGCCGGCCCGAATCGTCCCGCCGTAGACCATGATCGCGGGGCGGTTCAGGCGTCCCATGGCTATCATGCAGCCGGGCATGTTCTTGTCGCAGCCCGGGATGGTGACGACGCCGTCGTACCATTGGGCTCCCATGATGGTCTCGATGGAATCGGCAATCAGGTCGCGCGATTGCAGCGAGAAGCTCATCCCGTCGGTGCCCATGGAGATGCCGTCGCTGACACCGACCGTGTTGAAGCGCATCCCGACCATTCCGGACGCGGTAACGCCCTCCTTCACCTTGACGGAGAGGTCGAGCAGGTGCATGTTGCAGGGGTTGCCTTCATACCAGACGGAGGCAATGCCGACCTGCGCCTTGGCCATGTCGGCCTCAGTCAGGCCGGTGGCGTAAAGCATGGCTTGGGAAGCACCCTGCGACTTGGGCTGGGTGATGCGGGAACTGTAACGGTTCATGGAAGGGCTCATTGGAAAAACGGTGATAAGTTTGAGTATATGAGGTGGGCTGTCGATTTGGCCTGGTGATACGGTTGTTGCTATGCCTATCGTCCTCATTTTTCTCCTTGGTTCTTTGCTGCAAGCAGCCACTGGCGAATGGCCATTCTACGGTGGCGACGCCGGTGGCATGAAGTATTCCGCCCTGAACCAGATCAACCGCGACAATGTCTCGCGACTGGTGCCGGTCTGGACCTGGCACTCCCGAGACATGCACCGCGGTGCCAAGGCCGGACTGAGGGGCAAGCAGTCGGCCTTCGAAACCACGCCGCTCTATATTGATGGCACCCTGTATGCAACCACTGCCTTCGGACGAGTGGTCGCCCTGGATCCGCTCACCGGCCAGGAGCGCTGGGCGTTTGATCCGCACGTGGACCCCAACGTCGGATACGGCGACTTTGCCAACCGGGGAGTCGCCGCGTGGCGCTCCGGCAAGGATCTACGCCTATTCATTGCCACGATCGACGCGCGTCTGATCGCCCTGGATGCCGGCTCTGGAAAACCAGCCGCCCAATTCGGCAAATCCGGCCAAGTGGATCTTCGAAAGGGTTTGCGGCTCCAGCCAAGGACGAAATCCGAGTACGAAGAGACCTCGCCTCCAGTGGTCATCGGCGACTTGGTTGTTGTCGGTTCCGCCATCGCCGACAACCAGCGCGCCGACATGGCCAGCGGCGAGGTTCGCGCGTACAACGTTCGCACCGGAAAGCTGGCTTGGACCTTCGATCCGCTCGTCGGCACGAAGACCGGGGCGGGGAATGCCTGGTCCGTCATGAGCGTGGATGAAGCCCGCGGCCTCGTCTTCGTCCCAACCGGGAGCCCCAGCCCCGATTACTACGGCGGCATGCGAAAGGGCAACAATTCCTATGCCAATTCCGTGGTTGCCCTGGATGCCAAGACCGGCAATGTACGGTGGAGCTTCCAGACCGTCCACCATGATTTATGGGACTACGATGTGGCATCCCAACCCGCCATGGTCACGGTAAATGGTCGCTCGGCGGTTGCGGTCGGCTCCAAGACCGGGAACCTGTTTCTGCTGGACCGTGAAACCGGGTCACCATTGTTCGGTGTGGAGGAAAGGGCCGCACCCCGGAGTGATGTTCCCGGCGAGGAGTCGTCGCAGACCCAGCCCTATCCGAAACTACCAGCACATCTTGGTCCCACGCGCTTCGAAGCCTGGGGTCCGAACGAAGAGGAACGCAAGTGGTGTGCGGATACGGTCTCCAAATTGCGCGATGAAGGCATGTTCACCCCGCCATCCTTGCGCGGATCGCTCGTTTTTCCCGGCAACGTCGGCGGTATGGCCTGGGGCGGGGTGGCGTTTGACCCCTCCGGCGGCACGCTGTTCGTTCCCTACAACAGGTTGGCGGCCGTGGTGCGGCTGGTGCCCCAAGCGGAATTGGCGGCTGCGGACAAAGCAAGGCCCGATTGGGAGACATCTCCGCAGAAGGGTACTCCGTTCGGGATGCAGCGAACGTTCCTTCTGAGCCCCAAGGGCTCGCCCTGCACGGCACCACCGTGGGGAGTGATGGCGGCAATCGATGCCAACACCGGTGCCCTCAAGTGGGAAGTCCCCGTTGGCAGCATTCCTTTCGCGGGCAATCGTCCTGAGCTGGGGTCGATTGCCTTGGGCGGACCCATCGCAACTGCCGGGAAACTGGTATTTCTCGGGGCGACACTCGATCCTTATTTGAAGGCCTACGATTCCGAGACGGGGAAGGAACTCTGGCGCGGAGCGTTGCCGACATCGGCACGCGCGATCCCGATGACGTTCCTTGGTCCGGACGGTAAACAGTACGTGGTTATTGCCGCGGGCGGACACGATGTGCCGGGGAATGTCCAAGGAGACGAACTCGTGGTGTTCGGACTCAAATAGGCTGCCGAACAATTACCAGGCCAGCAGCCCGGCCATCGTGACCCGCAAGTCTTCCGTTTGAGGCAGTATCCGGTCCTCCAGATCGGGGTGGTACCCCACCCACACATCCATGGCGGCCACCCGCTTGACCGGTGCGTCGAGGAACTCGAACAGCTCGTCTGCAATCCGCGCCGCGATTTCCGCGCCGTATCCAAAGCTCAGCGTGTCCTCATGCGCCACGATGACCCGGCTTGTCTTGCGAACGCTTGCCGCGATGGATTCCCAGTCGTACGGGGCCAGTGACCGCAGGTCGATCACTTCAACGGAAACATCCGGGTTCCCGCGCTCGATCTCCTGGACCGCCAAAATAGCCTTCTGGACCACGGCACCATAGGTCACCACGGTCAGCGACTTCCCCGGTTTCACCACACGGGCCTTGCCAAAGGGAATCGTGAAGTCCGCCCCCGGGTACGGGGCCCGGTTGTACATTTCCCGGTAGAGCTTCTTGTGCTCCAGGAATAGGACCGGGTCGTCGCATCGGATCGCGGTGCGCAGCAAGCCCATCGCATCATCGGCGCAGGAGGGAAACACAACCCGCAACCCCGGAATATGGGTGAAAGCCACCTCCCCGCACTGGCTGTGATACACGGCTCCGCCCGTCAGATAGCCGCCAATGGGGACCCGGATCACCAGCGGAGCCTTGAAGCCGCCGTTGGAGCGCCACCGCAGCGACGCCAGTTCATCCCGGATCTGCATCATTGCGGGCCAAATGTAGTCGAAAAACTGGATCTCGACCACCGGCTTCAGTCCCACGGCAGCCATACCCGAGGCCCTGCCAACAATCGACGCCTCCGCAATCGGGGAATTGAAGCAGCGCCGGGAACCGAATTCCGCCTGGAGTCCGGCTGTCAGCTTGAATACTCCGCCCTTGCCCTTGACCTCGCCAAGGTTCTCCTCGCGTCCGCAGTCGGCCACATCCTCGCCGAAGACTACGATCCGATCATCGCGCCGCATCTCCTCCTTTAAGGTGGTGTTGATGAGGTCCGCCATGGTTTTCGGGTCGCCGGCGGTGGCCGCCGTGGCGTCGAATTGCTCGGACCGGGGGTCCACGGTTTCCGAATACAGGTGCACCAGCACCTTCGAAGGGTCGGGAGAAGGGCTACCCTGGGCGGTTTCCGAGTCCTCAAACACCGAAAGCTGGATCTCCTGCGTGATCCTCTCGATCTCGGAATACTTGACGATGCCTTCCTCGACTAGGAAACGGGGGAAGGTGGTCAATGGGTCGCGGGCCGCTTCGTTGTCGCGTTCGCGCTTGGACTTGTACTGCCTTTCGTCGTCGGAAAGAGAGTGAGAATAGGGTCGCACGCAGTGCGCGTGGACCAACGCCGGTCCCCGGCCCTCCCGGCAATAGGCGACAGCCTCCCGCATGGCGCGGTACGAGGCAATGAAGTCGTTCCCGTCTGTCTCGATCACCAACAGGCCGGGGAAATTGCGCACCAACTTGGAGAGGGACCCGCCTGGGGTCTGCTTTTCGACGGGCACCGAAATTGCATAGCCGTTGTCCTGGATTAGGAATACCACCGGGGCAAGGCTGAGGCAAGCGTGGTTGATCGCCTCCCAGAATTCGCCCTCGCTGGTGGCGCCTTCGCCCGATGAGGCCAGCACGACCCGGTCCTCGTCAGGATGGAGAAACCGCAGCGCCTCGGCGCAGCCCACGGCCTGGACGAATTGGGTGCCGGTGGCGGAGGAACTCGATACGATGTTGCGGGCCGGGTCGCTCCAGTGCGATGGCATCTGGCGACCTCCGGAACTAGGGTCGGACGCTGCGCCCACAGCTTGGAGCAGCATGGAGAGCGGCGTCATGCCGAGAGTGAGGCAAAGCGCGCGGTCACGGTAGTAAGGATAGAACCAGTCGCGGCCGGGCCGCATCGCCATGCCCGCGGCGACTTGGATCGCCTCATGCCCCGCGCCGCTGATCTGGAAGAAGATTTTTTGCTGCTGCTTGAGCGTGATCTCGCGGTCGTCAATCTGCCGCGATGTCCGCATCAGACGGAAGGCTTGGACCAATGCGTCCGCATCGAGTCCCAGGCTCCGGGCGTCGGAAATGTCAGCAAGGGGTGTGGCGGAAGCCGTCGTCATGGGAGATCCCTGTGTGGGTAGCGATGCACGCACCATCAACGAGGATAACAAGTAGTCCGCACCGTGGGAACTTCTCCCAATCACCGTCTTGGTCGCAATACGTTCCAAAGCCACAGCTTGAATTTGGTTGCCAGTATGGCGTTATGGCCACCAGAAGATGACTTTCAGTATGCCCGAACCGCTGGCCGCTCAATTCATGCAAAGGGTTCCTTCACGTGATCGGTCCAAGTTCGTCAGCGACGCGCTCTCGGCCCGGTTGGCGGAACGGGATCAGAATCTGATTCGGGCCTGCGAAATCGCGAACGGAGATTTGGATCTGATGACACTCGAAAAGGATTTCGATGCCATCCTGGACCCGGTGGTGGGGCCGTGGATCTGATTCCGGCACGCGGCGAAATCTGGTGGGTGTCCCTCGATCCCGCCCTCGGTTCTGAAATCCGCAAACCCCGACCGTGCGTTGTTGTCTCGGTTGACATTCTGAACGAACGCCGGAGGCCGGTCGTCGTGGTTCCACTTTCCAGCTCCCCAAAACCCAGTCCCCCGATTCTTCATCCCCGTAACCTGCGATGGGCGGTCCGCTGTGGCGGTCAGCGACCAGATCCGCGCGGTTTCCACGGAGAGACTGAGGTCCGGGATTGCTACTTTGAGTTCCGCGGAAATGGACGGATTGAACATTGGGTTGCTTCAAATTCTGAACTTGGGGTAGGCGGGATAAAGTCAAGCGGATCTTCTTCCACGCGAGTATTCGATTCCATCCGATCCCATCGCACGCCTATTGCCTTCCTCTCTCCCGCATTTCCACCAGAAAATCCGTATAATATTCACCTTTGAAAACGCGTACAAGGCGTATCCGGAATGCCGCCGCGGCAAGCGGAACCGCCGGTTGCCCCAGACACATGGCGCGGGTGTCGAACGGATGCGATTTCCTCGGCTACATTGAATACCGGCAGGGCTTGGGCCTTCGTTGGCGGATCGTGGCACATTGCAGGGAGAAGCTGGATCGGCGGCGCGCACCATGATCTTGCGACTGCCCGGAGGGACCCCGGTGGACCGGTACCGGGAGGAGGAAGAGGCCGCGCTGCTGGCAACGGTGGCATCGTACGAGGCCCAGTTCCGGCACGCTCCAGCGGGGGGGTGCTGCGCGGGTACCCGTTTCTCCATTACTCCCTGCGCAGGACCGCGAAGGGCTGGAAGCGGCGCGACGCGGTTCCCCGGTTCCGAAGCTTCCGGGAGCAGCACCAATGGTTCGCGCGCAGGTACCGCCGAGGCCTGATGCTCTTCCGCGTCGGCGCGTTCTACGAGTTCTACCGACGACAGAAGGATAGGGCGCTCAAGTTCTTCCAGTTGGCTGCCGGACAAAGGCGGACGGGGTTGGGCGGGGACGTGGAATTTGCCGCCTCGTCCCCGCTGGGGCGGATTGGCTACCGGGTGGCTCGTCTCGTCCCGGTCTCGATGGTGCAGGGAATATTGACTGGGTCGGGCCACGCTCGCTGCCCACCCGGCGGGTCAGCGCGTTGTTTGTGCCGGACTTCATCAGCGTTACAATTCAAAAAACAACCAGTAGCATTTCCATCGCCAGTCTGCTATTCTGAATGAGGTTGAGCGCGGCTACAGTTGGCAACCGGCGCCCGCGGGAAGTTTTACGCTGCGTATGTTGACACTAGGGCTTCAATTGCGCTACGATCAAGAAGTTGCCTGCTGTCCGGGCAACAATTGGCTGGCAACTTAATCAGTTTTGGGCTACCATCTCCGGCGTCGGGGATCCGTCCCGAAGCGAGGCCCCGAGGCCCCGAACGAACGCTCGCCTGCAACTCCGGCGATTCCGCTTCGTAGGGATGCATGGACCTGTCAAAGCCTGGATGGATCGTATTTACAATCCCATCCGAATCAATAAATAGACGCAGTAAGTTGGAGTTCCCATTGGTACCGCGAGTCGCGACCGGGGGGAGCGACCACCTCAAGATTTACGTAGTTACGCTTGTAAGGATCTTTAGTGCCGACATTCAATCAACTTGTGCGCAAGGGGCGTAAAGCGCCCGCATGGAAGACGGCCAGTCCGGCCCTGCAGAGCTGCCCGCAAAAGCGTGGCGTCTGCACCCGCGTGTATACCTCGACCCCGAAAAAGCCGAATTCGGCCCTTCGGAAGGTGGCCCGCGTCCGGCTGACCAATGGCATCGAAGTCACTACCTATATTCCGGGCGTAGGTCACAACCTACAGGAACACTCGATCGTTCTAATCCGCGGCGGACGTGTCAAGGATCTCCCCGGTGTTCGCTACCACGTGGTTCGTGGGGCGCTGGACACCGCGGGCGTGGCCAACCGCAAGCAGAGCCGCTCCAAGTACGGTGCCAAGCGCCCGAAAGCGGCCACCAAGTAAGCGGGCGCAAGCCCGACAGAGGATATTCGCAACATGCCGAGACGCAGAGGCGCAGATAATCGCGAAGTGGCGGCCGATCCGGTCTACGGGTCGACCATGGTGGAGAAATTTGTTTGCTCCATGATGTGGGATGGCAAGAAGCAGACTGCCCAAAAAATCTTCTATGCATCGATGTTGAAGCTGGAAGAAAAAGGCGGCGGCGAAGAAGCAATCAAGTTGTTCAAGAAGGCCGTCGAAAACGCGAAGCCGATGCTGGAAGTGAAAACACGCCGCGTCGGTGGTGCCAACTACCAAGTGCCGATCGAAGTGCCGCAGAACCGCCGCACCAGCTTGGCGATCCGTTGGATTCTGAACAACGCCCGTGGACGGGCCGAAAAAGGCATGGCCGACAAGCTGGCCAACGAATTGAACGACGCAGCGAACATGCGCGGCGGGGCGATCAAGAAGCGCGACGACGTCCACCGCATGGCCGAAGCGAACAAGGCGTTCGCCCACTACCGCTGGTAAGCCAGCAGCAACGAATTTAAAAGTAAGCAACCGGACCGTCAAAGACTTCAATCCACACAATGGCACGCACTGTACCACTCGAACGGATGAGAAACATCGGCATCGCAGCTCATATCGATGCCGGTAAAACCACAACCACGGAACGGATTCTCTACTACACCGGTCGGTCACACAAGATCGGCGAAGTGCACGAGGGAACCGCGACCATGGATTGGATGGCGCAGGAGCAGGAGCGTGGTATTACCATCACCTCCGCGGCGACCACCTGTTCATGGCGTGACATGCAGATCAATATCATTGATACCCCCGGCCACGTTGACTTCACGGCTGAAGTGGAGCGTTCGCTCCGTGTGCTCGATGGAGCGGTGGCCGTGTTCGATGCCGTCGCCGGTGTGCAGCCGCAGTCGGAGACAGTTTGGCGCCAAGGTGACAAGTACCGTGTCCCGCGCATTTGCTTTATCAACAAGATGGACCGGGTTGGCGCAAATTTCTACCGCGCGGTGGAAACCATCGTTGACCGCCTCAAGGCACGCCCCGTCCCGATTCAAATCCCGGTCGGCGCGGAGGAAAACTTCAAGGGCATCATCGATCTCGTCAAGATGAAAGCTGTGCTGTGGCGCGACGAGTCGCTGGGTGCGCAGTTCGATGTCGTGGACATTCCCGAAGATCTGCAGGACTTGGCGCAGACCTACCGCGATCAAATGATTGAGGCCGTGTCGGAATTCGATGACGCCCTAATGGAGAAGTATCTCATCGGCGAGATTCCGAGCGAATCCGAGATTGCAGCCGGAATCCGGACGGCAACAATCGCGATGAACATATTTCCCGTCATCTGCGGTTCGGCTTTTAAGAACAAGGGTGTGCAGACGATGCTCGACGCCGTCGTCGATTATCTGCCATCGCCCTTGGACGTACCCTCAATCAAGGGTACCGACGTGGATGATACCAGTATCGTTCTGACCCGCGAGGCCTCGGACGACGAGCCCTTCTCGGCTCTGATCTTCAAGATCATGACCGACCCGTTTGCCGGACAGTTGGCGTTCTTCCGGGTGTACTCGGGCAAAATGAACGCTGGCGAATCAGTTTTCAATGTCGCCAAGGGACGCAAGGAGCGAGTTGGCCGTCTGATGCGCATGCATGCCAACAAGCGCGAGGACATCGACGAAATCCGCGCCGGCGACATCTGCGCAGCCGTGGGTCTCCGCACCGTTTCAACGGGTGACACGATCTGTGACGAAAAGTCGCCGATCATCCTCGAACGCATTGACTTCCCGACTCCGGTCATCCAGCTCGCAGTCGAGCCCAAGACCAAGGCCGACCAGGAAAAGATGGGCATGGCAATCGCCAAGCTCGCCCAGGAAGATCCCACGTTCCGCGTGGCGACCGACCCGGAAACGGGCCAGACCATCCTATCGGGGATGGGCGAGTTGCACTTGGAAATCATTGTCGACCGCATGATGCGCGAGTTCAACGTGGTCGCCAACGACGGTAAGCCGCAGGTTGCGTACCGCGAAACGGTCCGCATGGAAGCGGAGTTCGACTACACCCACAAGAAGCAAACCGG
>CAIYDY010000098.1 GCA_903925015.1 uncultured Acidobacteriia bacterium | reverse complement strand
CGGGTCGGGCGACTCGAATGACATCCGCACTGAAGAGGATGATACATCCAACCACATGCCGGGTAGTTCCCGCATCTTGATTCCGGCCGGAACCACGTACTCGGCACCGGGGCGGGTCACCACCAGAAACTCGACCATTCCAGCCAAATCCCGCCAACGGTACCAGGATGTGATTTCCGCAAAGGCATCGGCACCGATCAGAAATGCCAGGTCGCGGTAGCCCAGTGCCATCAAACGCTCGATTGTTTGGACCGAGTAACTCGGTCCCGTTCCCTCTTCGACGCGCGAAACCTCGAAACCCCTGTCTCCGACGCAGGCCAACTCCACCATGCGCACCCGGTCCGCGTAGGACGCCAGAGTTCCCCTTTTGTGGGGCGGTGTTCCCGCGGGCACGAAAAGCACCCGATCCAACGAAAAAGAGGCCGCCGCAGCGCGGGCGACCTCCAAATGGGCGTTGTGGATGGGATCAAACGTGCCGCCAAAGACGGCTGTCCGACCGTTCATCACACGCGTTCGATTTTGACGGAGTTGATTTTGACTTCCTTGTTCGGGCGGTCCATGCCATTGCGCGGGAGCTTGGAAATTTTCTCCACGACGTCGTAGCCTTCCACCACTTCGCCAAAGATGCTGTGGCGGTTGTCCAGCCACGGGGTGGCCGCGACTGTTACGAAGAACTGGCTGCCGTTGGTGTTCGGGCCCGAGTTGGCCATCGAGAGCAGACCCGGCTTCGTGTGTCGCAGGGAAGCGTGGAACTCGTCTGCGAATTTGTAGCCCGGGCCGCCCATGCCGCTGCCCTGCGGGCAGCCGCCCTGGATCATAAAGTCGGGAATCACGCGGTGGAAAACGATTCCGTCGTAAAAGGGCTTGCCGGTCTTGACGCCCTCGGCGAGGTCGGTGAAGTTCTGGACGGTCTTGGGGGTCTTGTCGGCGTAAAGCTTTGCCTTGAAGCTGCCCTCGGTCGTGTCGAACAATGCGTATGTTTCAGTTGCCATTTCTTTGATTCTACCGTTGCCCGAATGTCAGGAGCCCCGTTACATCTGCGAACGCTGTTCACGGGCGGCGAGGGAGGCTAGGGCGTCGGCCCGGTTGTTGTCCTCGTTGGAGGCGTGGCCTTTGGTCCATGTCCAGCGGACGGCGTGCCGTGCAACCTGTTCGTCGAGCTGCTCCCAGAGATCGCGGTTGACCACGGGCTTCTTCGCGGCCGTGATCCAGCCCTTCTTCTTCCAGCCCGCCAGCCATTGGGTCATGCCGTTCTTCACGTACTCGGAATCCGTGACGATCTCCACATCGCAACGCTCTTTCAGCATGCGCAGGCCGTTGATGGCGGCCTCCAATTCCATGCGGTTGTTGGTTGTGTGCGACTCGCAGCCGAAGATCTCCTTCTTGTGGGGACCGAAGCGGAGCAGGACCGCCCAACCGCCCTTGCCAGGATTTCCGAGGCAGGCACCGTCGGTGATCACTTGAACATTTTTCACTTGTTCCGTTTTACCATCATTGGTTGGACCCAAAAAAGAGGGGGACCCGAAGGTCCCCCTCATGCTCCGGCGTGTTCGGAGTTTACAGCAACCGGAAATTGACTTCGATTTGCGCCCGGACGTTCACTGCCTCGCCCTTGTTCATGCCAGCCTTGAACTTCCACTTCTGGACCGCTTCGATCGCCTTCTCGTCCAGCCCCATACCCAAGCTTTTCACAACCTTGATGTCGCGGGCTTTGCCTTCCTTGTCGACGATCACCGACAACAGGACGGTACCGCTGTACTTGGCTTTGCGGGCTTCCTCGGAGTACTCCGGATCGACTTTGTAAAGTACCGAGGGAGCGCTGACGCCGCCGCCGACGCGGAACACGCCACCACCCATGCCGCCGCCGCTGCCGTCACCGAACCCGCCGCCACTGCCGTTGCCCAAACCACCGCCTTTGCCGTTGCCCATGCCGCCGCCGCTGCCTTGGCCGTTGGAACCGTTGACGAGGCTCGCCAGCGGATTGCCCCAGTTGTTCAGGTTGTTTTGGGGCAGCGGAGTGTCCTCCGGTGCCATGATCGAAGGTGCCATCGCCAGTTTCGGCGTGTGGTCCACGATCTGGGGGGGGACAAACTGTCTTGGCTTGGGTTTCGGTGCCTGACCCTTGGAAACGGGCAGGGCCTCGCGTGCACCGCCGCCACCGCCGCCGCGCGACGTGTTTGGCTTCGGTTTCTCGGGCGCGAACGGCTTGAGATTGGGATCGACCAGTGTGAACTGCTGCTTTACGATTTTTTGCACTTGCGGGCTGGTAAAACCGAACCAGAGGACCGCGCAAATCGCCACATGGATGCCGAAGGAGTACATTCGGGACTTGGGATCGGCACCCGGTCCCCAAATGTCCTTGACGGCCACGGGCGTCGACGTTATCTCTAACGGTGGGAGCTGTGGAGGCTTGACCAAGTCGTGCACGGCCGAGTAAAGCGACTGATACCACGGTTGTTCCGTGGTTTGCGGGGCAAGCAGCCGCGCTAGGTGGTCGTCGGGATCGTTATGGAGTTTTACGTCAGACATGCTCGGTTGGACCAGTTCCGTGCGGGCGCTTTAAGCTGCGCCTTCCCGCACTACCCCGCTTGGAGTTTAGCACAAGTTTCACCATCTATTCATTGTCCCGGCTACTAGCTGCACCTTATCCCATTCGACGAAGAAAGCCGCCGACGGGTTACGAAAAATGGAATAGACCATACCCGTGCCGGTTGTGGAACAGATGTCGGCACGGTTGGGTATTCTGATCGTAATCGTGGGAGCGGACAGCCCGCAAGTTGAATGGAGATGCGATGACACGTCAAGAGGCTTTAGAGATTCTATACGAGTACACCAAGTCGGAGAGCTTGCGCCGTCACGCGTTCCAGGTGGAGACGTGCGTCGCGGCCTACGCCCGGCACTTCGGGGAAGACGAGGAAACCTGGCGGGTGACCGCGGTCCTTCATGATTTCGACTATGAAATCCACCCCAGCGCACCCGAGCACCCGATGAATGGGGAGCCGATCCTCGAAGCCCGCGGCGTGTCGGCCGAGATCCGGCGGGCCATACTTTCCCATGCAAACTACAGCGGCGTATCCCGCGATTCGATGTTGGAGAAGACGCTGTTCGCCTGCGACGAGCTTTCGGGGTTCATTTCGGCCTGTTCGCTGGTGAAGCCGAGCCGGAAGGTTGCCGACGTGGACGTGGCGTCGGTGCGGAAGAAGATGAAGGACAAGGCGTTCGCCCGGTCGGTGAGCCGCGAGGATATTGTGAACGGAGCCATTGGGCTGGGTGTGGAACTGGACGCGCACGTTGGGTTTTGCATTGCGGCGATGCAGGGGAATGCGTTGGCGATTGGTTTATGACTAGGCTGGTTGGCACGATGAGACGATTTCATCGTCGAGTTCGAACCGGGCCGCACGTTGTTCGACTTGATCGGCCTGCGCTTGGACCTTTCCGAACTCCTGGGGGCGAACGCAGATGTCACCACGCCGGACTCGCTGCGGTATCTCAGGGAGAGGGTGCTCTCCGAGGCGCGGGCCCTGTAGATCGGTGGCCAAGCATTTCAGCCGGGTCGTGCCCGATTTTTGCACCAACGTCACCTGTCACTTGCTATCCTAGGGTCGATTCCCATGAAGCCGCACATTTCCATCCCCGGTGTCTTGGTTGAGGCGGTGGTTGCGCGCCAAGCTGTTTTGTTTGCGGGGGCCGGCATCTCTCGATCAATCCTTGGTCTGGATGGTAGCTCCTTGAAGAACAAGATTGCCGAAAGCATCCAAGAAGACTTTGAGGATTATGACGCGACTGGTCGGACCCTTGAGCAAGTTGCAGATGACTACGCTGCTCTGAATGATAAGCGCGCTTTGGTGAATCGATTTGCGACGGCTATCCGACAAGATGCAGCGCCAGCGTCGAGCCATTTGGCTGCGGTGAACTGTTTTCGTTTTATCGTCACCACGAATTGGGATCTGTTGTTCGAGCGGGCCTACCAGGCTGAAAGAATTCATCACCAAGTTTTGGTCCAGGATGCTGATGCCCCGAATTTCAATTTCGACGATCACAACTTGATCAAGCTGCACGGTTCGGTTGACCGTCCACTGACAATCATCAGTACCGCCGACGATTACGAGAATTTTCCAGATACCCACGCCAATCTTCTTAGCCAGGTTGCAACACTGCTCAGCACCCATACGGTGTTGTTCGTCGGATACGGGCTCGCGGACGAGCACATTCGTCGACTCCTTGCGGGTATCCGAAGAAAGGGGGGGGCTTGGGCGGGGCGAGCATTTGCGGTGATGGGAGCGCGCTTCTCGGATGAAGTGCGACGGCGCGTCTTGGAGACTCGAAGGATCGAAACGTTACCCTACGATGCAGAGGACTTTCTTCCTGAGTTACTCCTGAGGGCTAGATCGCGGAGATTGGGGGGCTAAGCGCCAAAAGAGGAGTTGCATCAGCTTTTCGCTCGTCCCGCGCCATTGCTAGACTGTAGGGAATGGTTGTACGTTCCCTGTCGGCCTCCCTGCTCCTCGCGACCGCGCTAGCCCTCCCCGCCGCCGCGCAATCCCCCGCGCCCACCGCGGCCCAAACCGAATTCTTCGAAAAAGAAATCCGCCCGGTCCTGGCCGAGCGTTGCTACGGCTGCCACAACTCGAAAATGAAGACCCCCATGGGCGGTCTCGTACTCGATACCAAGGCTGGCGTGAAGGCTGGCGGAAACGGCGGGCCCATCCTGACCGCCGCCACGCCCGGCGACCCGAAATCCACACGGCTCTACAAGGCCCTCTCCTACAACGAGACCGACGTCAAGATGCCCCCCACCGGCAAACTGCCGGATCCCAAGATCGACGCCTTCGCCAAGTGGATCGGCGACGGAGCCCCGGACCCCCGTGCCGATTCCCCCGCCGGTGCCGCCCCCGTCTCCGCAGCTAAGAAAGGCATGGACATCGAGTCCGGCCGCAAGTGGTGGTCATTTCAGCCGGTCGCCCAATTGGCCCAGCCGAAGGTCCGCAACTCAGCTTTCGCAAAAACTTGGGCCCAGCAGAAGCTCGACTGGTTCATCCTCTCGCAGCTCGAAAAGAACAAGCTGAAGCCGTCGCCCGCCGCCGACAAGGCCACGCTGATTGAACGGGCCTCGCTCGACCTGACCGGAATCCGCCCCACATACGACGAAATCCAGGCCTTCCAAGCCGATACCGCCCCCGGTGCCTACGACCGTCTCGTCGACCGCCTCCTGGCCTCGCCCCGATACGGCGAACGCTGGGGCCGCTACTGGCTCGACGTCGCCCGCTACGGCGAGGACAATCCGACATCCGAAGCCACCAACCCGCCCTACCCGTTCGCTTGGCGCTACCGCGACTGGGTCATCGAGTCCGTGAACAAGGACGTTCCGTACGACAAATTCGTGAAGCTCCAGCTGGCCGCCGACCAGATCCCCGGGACCCCGCACGACGACCTGCGCGCTCTGGGCTACGTCGGTGCCGCCCCGATTTACCACACCGATTTGCGGCTCTCCCGCGACGTTATCGAGACCCTGTTCACCGACGGGTGGGACGAGCGGGTCGATGCAGTCTCGCGCGGCATTCTCGGTCTCACTGTTGGGTGCGCGCGTTGCCACGACCACAAATTCGACCCCATCCTACTAAAGGATTACTACGCCATGGTCGGCGTTTTTTCCTCCACCATGGCCGCCCCACGCCCGGTCGCCGAAGTGGACAAGGAAACGGAACAGAAGTTCATGCACGCCGCCACGCGGCTCTTCTACCTGAACTATCTGGCGAACCTGATGAACGGCGAGCCGGGCAGCAAGCCTGACGACGCAGCCAAGCAGGTGGCAAAGTTCACCAAGGAAATGACGGAACTGCGGGATTCCATGGCCTTCCTGAAGGACGGCCACCCGGAGATGTACACCTACCTCGCGAATCTGGTGCGTGTTCCCCAGCCTCCCCGCAAGCCCATGCCGCCTGCGGTTGCGGGTGCAGCGGACGCCAAACCTGCCGATGCCAAACCCGCCGACGCACCCCCGGCCCGGCCCGCGAACGCCGTAGCCGCCGCCCGCCGACGCCAAGGCGGAGCCTCGGACCTCCCCTTCATGCAGTCCGTCTACGACGCCGGTGTCTGGATCGACGGCTCTGACCCCGATCTCACCATGGTGGACATCCGCCCCGGCGTCGCCCGCGACATGAATCTGCTGCCGCATGCCAATGTCGCCTCGCCCGGTGCCATTGAGAAGCGCCATTTCCTAAGCGTTCTTTCCAAAGGCGACGGCTCGTTTACCCATGGATCGGGCCGGTTGGATCTGGCGGACAAACTGTTCTCGGATTCCGCACCGCTTGCCGCCCGCGTCCTCGTGAACCGCGTCTGGGGCTGGCACTTCGGCAAGCCGCTGGTCGCCACGCAAAGCGATTTCGGCGTTCAGGGCGAAAAGCCCACCCACCCCGAGCTGCTGGACGACTTGGCCGCGCGCTTCATCGCCAACGGCTGGTCCCTGAAATGGCTCCACAAGGAGATCATGCTGTCGGCCACTTACAGGCAGTCGAGCCACCCGCGTGCCGACGGCAATGCCGCCGACCCCACCAACAAGTACCTCTGGCGCATGAATCCCCGCCGCTTGGACGTGGAGGCCTACCGCGACAACCTGCTGAAGATTTCGGATGTGCTGGACACCAAGCCCGCGCCCCTTTCGTTGGACCTGGACGCAGCGGAAAACCACAGCCGTACCGTTTATGGCCGTGTCAGTCGGGGCAGGATCAACACGGTTCTCCAGCTCTACGATTTTCCCGACGCCAACCTGAGTTCCCCCCAGCGCGATCTGACCACGTCGCCCCTGCAGCAACTCTTCGTCATGAACAGCCCGTTCATGAAGGACCGCGCCGAGGAATTGGCGAAGCTGACCGACAGCCAGACCGAAAAGTCCGGCAAGGTGCGGGAAATGTACCGGCGTGCGCTGCAGCGCGATCCGTCGCCGAGGGAATTGGACCTGGCCCTGTCCTATCTGGACAAGGCAACCCCAGCAGAATATGCGCAAGCACTGCTTGCAACCAACGAGGTGATCTTTTGGCCCTAGGACAATTCAACCCCACCCGCCAATCGCGGCGCGAGTGGATCAATCAGCTGACCGGAGGCCTTGGGGCAGTCGGTCTCGCCGGAATGATGGCGGATGAGCGCCTTTTGGCTGCGGCATCGACCACGAAGAATGCAGCACCGGCTCCGGTGGCACCCAAGTTCCCGAATTTCACGCCGAAGGCGAAGGCCAACATCGTGTTGTTCATGGTGGGAGGCCCGTCCCAGCTCGACATGTTCGACCCCAAGCCGGCGCTGCTGAAATATCAGGGCCAGCGCCCGTCGTCGGTCGACTTGCGGACCGAACGCACCACCGGCGGTCTGCTGCCCTCACCCTGTGAGTTCAAACAGTACGGCCGCGGCGGTGTGCATGTTTCCAGCCTGTTGCCGAACATCGCATCGGTTATCGACGAGATCTGCGTGATCAAGTCGATGTACACGTTCAATCCGACCCACACGCCGGCCCGCAGCCTGTTCCATACCGGCAACATTGCGGCCACCCGGCCCTCCATGGGTTCCTGGCTTTCCTATGGGTTGGGCAGCGAAAACAAGAACCTGCCCGGATACGTGGTTCTCAATCCCGGTCCTGGCGGCAGTGGTGGCCTTTCCCGAGCCGGATTCCTGCCAGCCAAGCACCAAGGCACCTATTTCGACGACTCGGTCACCGATCCGGACAAGATGATCCGGTTCCTGCAGAACAAGGATCTGGACCGGGACAAGCAGCGTCGCCAGTTGGACCTGATCCAGGAACTCAACCAAGGTCACGAACAGTCGTTCGGACAGGACGAATACCTCGACGGCCGGATCCAATCCATGGAAACGGCCTTCACGATGCAGTTCGAGGCCACCGACGTTTTCGATATCCGCAAGGAGCCGGAGAGCGTCCGCAATATGTACGGCGACACGCCGTTTGCGCACGGCTGTTTGTTGGCCCGTCGGCTTGTGGAACGCGGCGTCCGGACCGTTCATGTCTTCTACGGCCCCGGCCAGCCTTGGGACGATCATTCCAAGATCGAGAAAAACCTGAAGGAACGCTGCCCGGACATGGACAAGGCTTCCGCAGCGCTGGTCAAGGATTTACGCCAACGCGGGTTGCTGGATGAAACGCTTGTCACTTGGGGCGGGGAATTCGGTCGTACCCCGGTTTCGGAAAGCGGCGACGGTCGCGACCACAACCCCTACGGTTTCACCATGTGGATGGCTGGCGGCGGCGTGAAGGGCGGCATGGCGTACGGCGAAACCGACGAATTTGGCTTCAAGTCCGTGGAAAAAGGCGTTTCCATCCACGACCTGCATGCGACGATGCTGAACCAGATGGGCATCGACCACACCAAGCTCACCTATCGCTACGCTGGCCGCGACTTCCGGTTGACGGACGTCTACGGCCAGGTCGTTCGCGACGTACTGCTCTAGTCCTACATCCCCAACGATTGCTTGAGGAAGGCAAAACGGTCGACCCATTCGTCGATCTGTTTTGCCGTGGGCTTGCCCGCACCGTGTCCGGCCCGAACATCCACGCGGAGCAGAATCGGGGCAGGACCTTCCTGCGCCTTCTGCAATGCCGCCGCATATTTCAGGCTGTGGCCCGGCATCACCCTGTCGTCGTGGTCGGCAGTCGTAATCAGCACCGGCGGGTACTTCGTCCCCTTACGGATGGTGTGGAGCGGCGAGTAGGCCCGGATGTATTTGAAATCCTCCGGATTATCCGGCGATCCATATTCCTGCGCCCACTGCATCCCGAAGCCGAATTTGTGGAAACGGAGCATATCCATCACGCCCACGGCGGGCATCGCGGCACCGAAAAGCTCAGGCCGCTGGTTCAATACCGCACCAACCAGCAGCCCTCCATTGCTGCCGCCGTAAATACAGAGCTTGGGTGTTGAAGTGTACTTGTTCTTGATCAGCCATTCCGCAGCCGCAATGAAGTCGTCGAAAACGTTCTGCTTGTGCGATTTCATGCCGGCCTCGTGCCAAGCCTCGCCATACTCGGAGCCGCCGCGAAGGTTGGCGGAAGCGTAGACGCCCCCCATCGACATCCATTCCACAATCGCAGCCGAAAAGGCGGGCGTGACAGAAATATCAAAGCCACCATACGCATACAGAAGGGTTGGATTCTTTCCATCCAGCTTCAGCCCCTTCTTGTGGCTGAGGAACATCGGCACCTTCGTGCCGTCCTTGCTGGGGTAGAAGACCTGTGTGGTTTCGTATTGGGCGGGGTCGAAGGCCACCTTGGGTTGCCGCACCAGGGTGCTGTTGCCTGTGGCGATGTCTAGGCTGAAGTAGCTTGGCGGAATGGTGAAGCCCGTGAAGCTGTAGAAAACTTCGGAATCGCCGCGGCGGGTCCGCGACCACGACGCCGTGCCAATGCCTGGAAGTGCCACTTCGGCGATCGCCTTCCCCGAAAGGTCCACAATCCGTGCAGACGCATGGGCATCCTTCATGTACTCCAGCAGCATGCGCTTTCCCACGACCTGCGCGCCTTCCAGCGTGTCCTTGCCCTCCGGAACGATCTCCTTCCAGTTGGCCCGGCCGGGATTCGCGGGGTCGATGGCGATGATCCGGCCCTTCGGGGCGTGGTCCGTGGTCAGAATGAACAGCTTGCCATCGACCGCCTCCAGTACCTCATATCCGGCATCCGGGGTTGGAATCAGGTCCATCACCTTCCCTGAGGGCTTCCCGAGGTCGATCCACGCGAGCGTATTCTTGCCGGGTGTGCCAGGCTCGCCATAAAGAATCACGTAGGGAGCCCCCTGCAACACTTGGGCACCGACGGTCCATTGGGCCTTTCCCGGAAGCTCGTAAATCAATTTGTCCGCCGATTGGGGCGTGCCGAGCTTGTGGAAATAGACCTTGTGGTCAGTCGCCGCCACCGTCAGCACCTGGTCCTTTGGCGGCTCTGGAAAACGCGAGTAATAGAAACCGGAATCGTCGGGCGCCCACGCCACTCCACCGACCTTGCCCCACAGGATCAAATCATTATGGTCCTTGCCGGTTGCGATGTCGCGAACCCGCCATTCCTCCCAATCCGACCCGGCCTGTGCGACCGCGTACGCCATCAACTTGCCGCTCCAGTTGACGACCACGGAATTCAGCGCTGCCGTGCCGTCCTGGCGATAGGTGTTGGGGTCGAGTAGAACGCGCGGCGTCCCGTCGATCTTGTCCAGAACCTGTAGAACCGCCTGGTTCTGGAGTCCGGAGTTGTGGCGCTGGAAATAGTGGCCGCCGACCTTGCTCAAGCCCGAATAGCGCTCATAGTTCCAGAGCTTGGTCAAATCGGCGCGCACCGCCTCCCGGCCCGGAACCTTGGCAAGCCACCCGAGCGCGAGCGCGCTCTGCTCCTCCACGAACTTCTGGGTCGTGGGGGCGTCGGCGTTCTCCAACGTCCGGTACGGGTCGGCCACCTGGACGCCGTGGAGCGTATCCACTTGGTTGGTAACGGGTGCCGTCGGGTACTGGATTCGGGTTTGGGCGGGAAGCATGAAAGCGGTGAGTGTGGCGGCAATGGTTGCGAGCCGGTTGATTCGGAACATCTGCGCATGATTGTCGCACAGCATCGTAACCCGTTTGATAAGATCCCTTGGACGGATCAACTCCCGTCGAATGAGGTCCTACTTGTCACGCAATCTTCTAGCAACAATCCTGTTCTTTCCGGCTTTCGCGCTTGCCCAGAACACGTCGTGCTCCTTGTCCGGGACAATCATGGATGCCGGTGGTGCCGCGATTCCCGGTGCCCGCGTATCGGTAGTTGCGCAGGACACAGGATTCGTCCGTACCCTCAAGACGAACGCCACTGGCTTCTTCAATTACCCGGATTTGACCCCCGCCTCCTTCAATCTGAAGGTGGAAGCCGACGGATTCCGCTCCTACAACCAGACTGGCATCCGCATTTCCTCGTCTGAACAGCGTTCTGTGGGCGAAATCCATCTGGCCGTCGGCGTTGTGACCGAAAGCGTCACAGTGACGGCCGAGGCGATAACCGTAAATACTACGACGGGCGAGCGTTCGGGCGAACTGACGGGCGAACAATTGGACCAGATCGCACTGCGCGGCCGCGATATCTTCGACGCCGTCAGCCTGATGGCTGGCGTTGTGGATACTTCCGATGGCCGTGACGCCCCAGGACCGACCAGCATCGGCAACATTTACATCATGGGAGGCCGGAACGATCAGAAAAACATGACCGTGGATGGAGTGACGAATCTCGACACCGGGTCCAACGGCAGCGTCCACTCCATGCCGTCGATGGATTCGGTTGCCGAAGTGAAGGTGCTGATGTCCGCCTACTCCGCCGAATTTGGACGCAACCCGTCTTCGATCAACGTGATTACCAAGGGTGGCGGCAGCAAATACAAAGGCTCGGTAGCTTGGTACGCGCGCAACGAGGCGTTCAATGCCAACGATTTCTTCACGAACAAGGCGGGTCGTCCCCGCACCCCCTATCGTTTCAACATTGCCAGTTACTCGATCGGCGGACCGGTACGGATTCCCAAGCTCCTGGGCCCCAACCACCGCGTCTTCTTCTTCTGGAACCAGGAATTCCAACAGCAGGTGGTTCAGTACGGCACCAAGACCATCACGGTTCCCACCGCCCAGGAGCGCGCGGGCGATTTCTCGAATTCCCGCAGCACCAACGGCTCGCTGATCAATGTGAACGACCCGGCGAACGGCAAGACGCTGTTCCCGAACAGAATCGTGCCGCCGTCGCGCATTACCGCGACGGGCAAAAACATCCTAAACATCTTCCCGTTGCCGAACTACACCGATCCCAATCCGATCAACCGCT
>CAIYDY010000097.1 GCA_903925015.1 uncultured Acidobacteriia bacterium | reverse complement strand
GGACACCGCCCGGCAGAACAAAACCTCCGGCGGAACCACCACCCGCCAGATCCACCAGACCGACACGGAGCTAAATGCCCAATGACGCAACCACTACCACCCTCCCGTCACCGCGCGTGTTTATTTCCGGAAGAACCCAAGCCAGCCCCTGCACCCATGCCCCGCCCCCACAACAACCACCCCAGCCGTACCAGTTTCAAGAAAATCTCCCGCAAAAACAGGCGTCGCAAATGACCGGCCACGCCCGCTGGAAAATCCCATCCGTCCTATTTGCAGCAGTTTCCAGCCCGCGTGGGGGAAGTGTGCCCGCCCCGCCCTGCACGAACCACCGCATGGAGGGTTGGCGTCCTGCCGGACATGGCGCTTTCCGATTCCATCATCCATGTACCCAGGCCGCCCAAAATTCGTATACAATGTCTTGGAACAGCGGCGTTAACGTTAACCGTCGCAACAGGGAGTCTTCGCCATGAAATTCGTCGCACGCCTCGCGGTTGCAGCCGCGATGATCCTCTCGTCTACGGTCTGCGCCTTCGGCCAGTCCAGCCTTGGCCAGATCACCGGATCGGTCACAGACAACTCCGGGTCCGCCATTCCCGGTGCTGCGGTCCGCGTCAGGAGCATAGACACCAACGTGTCTTCCGAAACCGTCTCCAGCAGCGACGGCATCTTCAACCTGCTCTCCCTGATCCCCGGCAAGTACGAACTGACGGTCCAGAAGGCAGGCTTCGAGAAGTCTGTCACCACCGGCATCGAGGTTTCCACCAGCCAAACCAGCACCGTCAACGCCCGCCTCACTGTGGGCCAGGTGAGTTCGACAGTCGAAGTCACCGCGCAATCGCCGATGCTGAACTCCTCCACCTCCGAGGTGGCAACAACGGTGGGACGCGACCTCCTCCACGAACTGCCGTTCACCGAACGCAACGCCCTCGAAGTGGCCATGCTGGTGCCCGGCGTGCGTGGCGACCCCAACAGCCCCGGCCAAGTCTTCAGCGAAAACGCCGGCATCTACACCGCCAACGTGGCCCCCGGCGCGGCTACCAATGTTTCGGGCGGCATGCCCGGCGCAACCTCCATCATGGTCGATGGTTCCAATGTCACCCAGGCCAGTATCGGACGCACCGCTCTCACGGTCTCGGGCGCGATGGTCGGCGAGGTGACCGTGATCACCAACGGCGTCCCCGCCAAATACGGCAACACCGGCGGCGGCGTGGTGATCCAATCCACCCGCAGCGGCACCAATGAGTACCACGGGCAGGTTTCGTGGCGCCACAACGACCCCTTCTTCAACGCCCAGCCCCTCGGCAACACCATCCCCAACGGCCAGCACCAGAACTTCTTTGGTGCCTACGCGGGCGGCCCGGTACTGATCCCCCACGTCTACAAAGGCAAGGACCGCACCTTCTTCTTCGCCGGCTACGAGCCCGCCCGCCTGTTCAATTCCACCAGCACCCCCGGCACCATCGCCACACCCGACGAGCTTTCCGGCAAATTCGCCAACGCCTATTCGCTCATCAACACCACGATCCTTTCGCAGCAGGGACTCGCCGCCGCGCTCGCTGCGCCCCGCACCGGCGGGCTTTTCTACCAGTCGGCACTGAATTCCAACGGCTTCCCCACCGGTCCGCAGTACACACCGTCCAGCCAATACCAGGCGATCCCGAACAATGATCTTTCGGCGCAATTGGCGAAGAACCCCTTCGCCTCGTACGTCCTCTCGCAAATGCCGACCCCGAAGAATCCCGGTCCGTTCGTCCAGTTCCTCCGCCCGGACGGCCTCTGGATCAACACCGGCTACAACGTCTCCCTGATCCGCGGCGTGTCGAACGTGGACAACCGGTATTCGGCGCGCCTCGACCACGTGATTTCCCCTTCGGACCGCATGTTCTTCCGGTTCGCCATCGCGCCGCTGACCTCCGTGCGGTTCTCCGGCTACCCCTTGAACTCGCCCCTGACCAGCATTCCTTCCGACAATTCGTGGGCCCAGAACTACTCCGTCACCGAAAACCACGTCATCACGCCCACGATGGTGAATGAGTTCAAGGCCATGTACAGCCGGAACAAGCAGACCCGTACCGAGGCCCCATCGTCACTCGCCGAAGACTATGCCGCCAAGTTCGGCCTCACTCCGGCATTTGCGGGCAAGGGGTTCCCGGCGATTTCTTTCTCGGGTTACAACCTGGGAGCCGGCACCACCACCCTGAACGGCCAAACCGACGTCAACTTTGAGGCCGAGGACTCCGTAACCTGGACCAAGGGCCGCCACACGATCGCCTTCGGCTTCGACCTTCGCCGCCAGCAATCCAACCAGTACAACGCCACCGGCATCTACGGCGGCTCCTACAGCTTCGGCACCGGCCAGACCAACAACGGCAGCTCCGGCGGGAACAGCTTCGCAAGCTTCATCCTCGGCTTGATTGGCGGATACACCAATACCCCCTCTCCCGTCCCCGGATACTACCGCTGGCACTACTACTCCGGCTATTTCCAGGACGACATCAAGCTGAGCCGCGGCCTGACCCTGAACGTCGGCATGCGCTACGAGTACCAGACGCCGCGCATGGAGCAGCGCGAGAACCAAGGCACATTTATTCCCGGTCTCACCGGCACCCTCAACGGACTCCCGGCAACCGGCGCGTTCTGCTTCGCCAACAATTGCGGCCTTGGCAGCACGCTCTGGCCCGGCAACAAGCGCGGCGTCGAACCCCGGATCGGGATCGGCTGGTCAGCCACATCGAAACTGACGGTCCGAGCAAACTACGGCGTGATGCGGGTGCCGCTGACCGGCTACGGCAACACGCCCGTGCCGAACTTCAACGTTAATTCGGCGTCCGTCGGCGGAACCTCGGGCGGCGTCACCGGAAACCAGCCTGTGGACTACATCACCAATCCCGTTGGGCCAACCACCTCCGCCTACCTCGCCCTCAACGGGCGCGGACCGTTCTTCACGGTGCAGGGCGTCACCATCCCCTACATCGCCCAGAATGACGTCGTGCCCTACGTGCAGCAGTGGGGTTTGACGCTGCAATACCAGTTGGCGAAGGGTTCCATGGTGCAGGCCGGGTACACAGGTACCGTCGGAACGCACCTCGTCACAGCCGCCAATCCGGCACTGAACGTCCCGGACCTGGGAACGTTGAACTCGCTCATCGCCAAAGGGGCCAATTTCTCGTCCACCAATATCCCGAATCCGTTGGGGATCAAGTCGGGAACCTCCGTCATCAACGAGAACCTGCTGCAATCCATCAGCCCGGTTCCCGGCTTCTTCAACCAGGCACTGCAGGAGCAATACAACCGGCAGGGACGGTCGAACTACCACGCCTTGCTGATCGGGTGGACCCAGCGGCTGGCAGGCGGCTTGACGTTGCAGTCGTCCTTCACCTGGTCCAAGAGCATTGACAACGCGGGCGCTGCCATCACGGGCTCCACCGGTGCCATCTATAGCTCTGGAAGTCCGCAGAATCCGTTCGATTTCAAGAACGAACGTGCGCTTTCAAACTTCGACGTGGCCGCGAAATGGACCACCGGGTACAACTACCGGCTGCCGATCGGCAAGGGCGTGCTTTCGTTCCACAACAAGATCGTGGACAACGTGCTGGGCGGATGGAGCACATCGGGCATCTTCAACTGGCAGTCGGGAATGGTGTTTACGCCGACCCTGGGCGGTTCCGGGTATTTCGTTTCCACCGGTGGCGGCTCGCCGCTGCCCACCAGCTATGCGCTGCGCCCGGACATCGTGGCGGGCCAATCCTGCATGAACCCGAATTGGAGCTCCAGCAACCCGTTCGCGGTACCTTATCTGAACATCAATTATTTTGCCGTTCCCGGGTCCCTGAACCACCCCGCGCTGGGGAATTCGCCCCGGACTCTGGGGAATTGCCGGTCGCCGTACATGGCATCCCTGAACGCGAGTTTGGTGAAGAAGTTCTACCTCGGCAAGAGCGAGCGCCGGTATCTGCAATTGCAACTGGACGCGCTGAATGCGTCGAACCACCCGCTCTACTTCTTCAATCCGAACAGCGGCCGGACGGCCTTCAATGCGTTCAACAACGCCAGCTTGACGAATCCGAGCGTTCCGGCTTTCACGTACCAATCATCGTTCGGCATGGTTTGGCAACCGAATTCGGCATTGATGTCGCGGACAGTACTGGGGAGCATCCAGCTGCATTTCTGACACGCCCATTTTAGGGCCCGCAATTGGACGATAAGCCGACTGGGAGGGTGCCCAGACCCGCATTGTATTCTTGGAGTAATGCCAACGATGGCCGCCCCCACTCTCGACTTGGGGAACATGCTCCGGGCGAAACTGCGGGAGACCGAACAGGCGGTTGAAAGCACGGTCCGGGGCAAGAACGAGGCCGTTCGGATGGCATTGGTCTGCCTCCTCGCCCGTGGCCATCTTCTGATAGAGGATGTTCCGGGTGTCGGCAAGACCACCCTCGCGCAAGCCTTGGCCCGCGCGGTGGACGGAACCTTCCACCGGCTGCAGTTCACCAGCGACCTGCTGCCGTCGGACGTGCTCGGCGTCAGCATCTACAACTCCCGTTCCGGGGAATTCGAATTCAAGCCCGGCCCGGTTTTCACCAATTTCCTACTGGCGGACGAGATCAACCGCACGACGCCGAAAACCCAATCGGCACTGCTCGAAGCCATGAACGAAGGCCAGGTCTCGGTGGACGGTCGAACGATGCCACTGCCCGACCCGTTCATGGTGATCGCAACGCAGAATCCATCCGAGCACCACGGAACGTATCCGCTACCCGAATCCCAGCTCGACCGGTTCCTGATGCGACTCCAGCTCGGTTACCCCGACCGCGCCAGCGAACAGGAAATCGTCCGCCAACCGGGCGGCGGAGCGGCAACGCACACCCCCAGTGTGCTGTCGGGCAAGGATTTGTCGGAACTGCGGCACGCCGCCGCAAGAGTAACGGTGGACCCGGCCATCGTGGATTACATGCTCGCGATTGTGGAACGGACGCGGTCCCACGAAGGACTGTCGCTGGGCGTCAGCCCGAGGGGTTCCCAAGCGCTGTTCCGGGCCGTGCAGGCGCTGGCACTGCTGGAGAACCGCAACTACGCGCTACCGGATGATGTCAAGATGCTGGCACCGAAAGTGCTGGGTCACAGGGTGCTGCTTTCAGCCAAGGCCGGGCTCGCCGGTCGTCGCGGCGGACTTGGGGTAAGCGGTGGGGAACGGGTAATCCAAGGGATCCTGGCTGAAATCCCGGTTCCGATCTAAAACGGCCTACTTCATCCGCAGTGTGCGCGTCGACAGGGAAAAAATTGCTCCGGCCGGTACCTCGGGCGACGATGCCTCGACATAGAAGTACACGACACCCACAGACGCCGGGCGTGCGGGGACACCAAATCCGACCACGGTCTTGTGGTAGCCAGGAAAGCTCGAAACCTGATCCAGCCCAGCCGCAAAGATGGCGGGATCACCCACCGCGTCGAGCCCGGTGAACTCCAGCCCAACCTCATAATAGGGGCGGTTGCCCTCATGGCGCTCCATCGCCCGAACCACACCGGAAACCGGGCTGCCCTGCCTGTACAGCATGCGGTCGACACGCACATCCCTGGCCAGCGACGCCTGCACAACGTCGCCGACCGACGCTCTCAAACAGTCGATGGATGTTTCGAGGCGAACCCGAAGGCTGATCCCCGAAGGGAATGCCGCGGGCTCGACGACGGCCTTGTCCGGCACCGCCCCACCGGTCATTTCATCGCCAAAGGAAATCGCCGACTCGGCACCATACTGCTTGCATCCGCTGAACGTGGCGTGGTTCCAATGGCTGGAGCCGTCGAAGGATTCCGAGGTCAGATCCGTGCTGAGCGGCAACAGAATATCGGAACCTCCCAGATGGACCCGCCCGTACTCCACGTCCTCCCCAAGGGCCTTGTCGGTACTGAACGCGGGCAGGTCCTCGGCATCGAACTTGAGCCGTGCCAGCTCCAACGTCTTCGCGTCGGCCCAAAAGGAGCCCACAGCCCCCACCACGCCGGCAGCACCGCCCAACCGCACGCTCCAGCCGCTCAGCATTTGTGGAATCCGGAAATCGTACCGGAGCAACCGGCGGCCCCGCACCACCTCCTCTCCCACAAAGGTGATCGTCGCCGTCCGGCCCACGAAAACGTTCCGTGCCATCGCGGCAAAATCGCCGTCGGAGAGAAAGCCGGAGGAGACCAACTCCGAAAGGTGCCGGTCGGAGAACACCTTCGCGCCCGGCCACGAATACAGTTCCCTGCCCTCCACAATCGCCACTTGGATGCGAATCCGGTCAAACGGTTTCAGTGCCTCACGGGGCAGCTTGGTGTATCGGTCGATGGTCTCCAAACACGAATAGTTGGGGAGCCGCTTCAAATCGGCCGCCACGTTGCGCTGGATCGCCGCCAGATTCAGGATGTGCCGGGGGATCTCGTCAGGCCCCGCAGCCGCCGCAAATTGCCAGCCCAGCAGCAGCACAAACCCGGATACATGTCGCCACCGCGCCCGGCCAGGATACATACCCAGATTGTATCCACCCTCCCCCGGACACTCCGGCCACAAAAACCAACCAAAACACTTCACTGTGACCGCCAAATCTTCTACAATGGGACCATAGCCCCGTGAGTCGCCGGTTCCGCAAGCCTTGGCCGGGACGGTTCGCGTCTTCAACTGGGCGCTGGACCAGCCATTCCCTTGGGTGCCAGCCACGGATTCATACCCGTGAACCTTAGCTGGTGAAAGAACAATCATCTCTGGAACGTTTCGTGTTAGCCCTCCTGATCCTGCAGACCATTGCCTTCCGGGCGACGGCCGCAGACTTGTTGCGTCTGGAAGCCAACGCGGACGCCATGGGGTCAACATATTCGGTGGTTTTGTACGGCGAGGATAGAAACAAGCTGGAAGCTGCGGCTGAGAGCGCATTTGACGAAGCACGCAGACTCGACACAATGCTGTCCAACTACAAATCCGACAGCGAGTGGAGCATCGTGAATGCCGAGGCTTCCAACCATCCGGTCGTGGTCTCGCAGGAATTGTTCGATCTGCTTTCCGCCTGCATGGATTACAGCCGCAAAAGCGAAGGCGCCTTCGACATTACGGTGGGACCCTTGATGAAGGTATGGGGATTTTACAAGGGCTCCGGCCACCTTCCCAAGCCCGGCGAAGTCGAACAGGCACTGAAGCAGTTCGGCTACGGGAACATCGTCCTCAACGCTGCGGACAAAACGGTCTTTTTCAAGAAACCCGGACTCAACATCGATCCGGGCGGCGTGGGCAAGGGTTATGCGGTGGACCGCATGGTCGCGGTTCTCAAAAAACAAGGCATCCAGTCGGCGTTGGTGTCCGGCGGAGGGTCGAGCATTTACTGCATAGGAGCCCCTCCCGACGAGCCTGGCTGGCGCATCGAAATCAAAGACCCGCGCGACGAATTCAAACGTGCCACAGAGGTGGTGCTCAAGGACGAGTCCCTCTCCACCTCCGGCAGCTATGAGAAATTTTTTGTGGCCGAGGGCAAAACCTGGAGTCATATAATGGACCCCCGAACCGGTTATCCGGCGCGGGGAACTCTTTCTGTTTCAATCGTTTCGCCTCTGACACTTGACAGCGAGGTCTGGGCGAAACCATACTTCATACTCGGACGTCAGTGGACGGCCGATCACAAGCCCCGGAACTTCCGGGTATTTTATTGCGAAGACAAGGTGGATCAACCATGCGCGTGGCTCCAATGACGAGTCGTTTTCTTGATGCCTGCAAGCGCCGGCCGACCGATGTTCGTCCGGTGTGGTTTATGCGGCAAGCCGGTCGCTACATGAAGTCGTACCGCGATATCCGTGCGCGCCACAGCATGCTCGAAATTTGCAAGCGCCCGGACTTGGCTGCCGCCGTGACCCTCCAGCCTGTAGAAGCACTGGATGTGGACGCCGCCATCATTTTTGCCGACCTCCTGCTGCCCGTGGAACCCATGGGACTCAAGCTGGCCTACCCCAAGGAAGGCCCGTTCATCGAGAACCCCATCCTCTCCAGCGAGGATGTGGACGCACTCTCGACCTCCAACACGGACGACCTCGGCTACGTCGGCGAAGCCATCCAGCAGACAGTCCGGGCCTTGGCTGGCCGGGTACCGGTTATCGGTTTCTGTGCCGCGCCCTTCACGCTCGCCAGCTACATGATCGAGGGCGGGGCGTCACGCAACTTCATCCGCACCAAGCGGTTGATGTACACGGATGAAACCCTTTGGCGCCGCCTGATGGGCAAGATTGTGGACGTGCTCGCGCCGTTCGCCATCATGCAGATCGCATCGGGAGCCCGAACCATCCAAGTGTTCGACAGCTGGGTTGGCGCCCTCGCCGGCGACGACTATGTGCGCTACGCCCAGCCCTACTCGCGTGCGTTGATCGAACGCATCAAGGCTACTGGAACCCCGGTCATCCATTTCGGCACCGGTGCCTCCGGCTACTTCCGCGAACTCCACGCCGCCGGTGGCGACGTGATGGGCTGCGACTGGCGTACCAATATTGACACTGCTTGGCTCGACATTTCCTACCGCTCGGCGATCATGGGGAACCTGGACCCGGTCGCACTCTTCGCGCCGCTGCCGGAACTGAAGGCCAAGGTCCACGACCTGCTTCGGCGGACTGGCACCCGCCCCGGCCACATCTTCAACCTCGGCCACGGCATCTTGCCGGAAACCCCGGTGGAAAACGTGAAGGCTGTGGTGCAGATGGTTCGCGAGTTCCGTCCGTAAAGACAGTCCAGGTAACGGAAATGGGCTCCATGAAAGTAGGCGTCATCGGCGGCGGCATCACAGGCCTCTCGTGCGCCTACTATCTGGGCCAAGCCGGGGTGGAGGCAACAGTCTTCGATCCCGCGCCCGGCGGCCCTATCGGCACCGTCACAATCGAAGGCTGCATCCTCGAAACCGGCCCCGAAAGTTGGCTGGCGGCCAAACCGTGGGCTGAGCAACTCATCCGTGAATTGGGGCTCGGAGACGACCTGACCGGTTCCAACGACGCTCGCCGCAGGACGTATGTCCTCCGCGACGGGCGTTTCGTGACGCTTCCGGAAGGTCTCCAAATGGTGGCACCAACCAAGATCATGCCCGTGGTGGAGTCCGAACTCTTCGGCTGGGGCACCAAGATCCGGATGGGGCTGGAAATTTTCCGCAGTCCCAAAACCCTGCCAGACCGTTCCGTTTCCGAATTCGTTGCCGACCATTTTGGCCCCGAAGCCGTCGACTATTTGGCTGAACCCCTACTCGCCGGCGTTTATGGAGGCTCCCCCGACGAACTCAGCGCGCCCAGCGTACTCCCCAAGTTCGTCGAATACGAGCAAAAATACGGCAGTATCGTCGTCGGCACCATGCGCGACAAGCGCCCGCCGAGCGGGAGATCGATCTTCATGTCTCTGAAGAGCGGCGTGGGGACTCTGATCGACGCCCTGCTGCAACGTGTTCAAGTCGTCCGCACGCGTGTGGATTCGCTGGCACCAACCGAAGGCGGTTGGAGACTCCTTGCAAACGGCCAGTGGCACGAATTTGACCGGATCATCCTTGCGTGCGGAGCAAACGGATCGGCCCCGCTGGTGCAGACCTTCAACCCGGACTTGGCGGCAAGACTCGGCGAAATCCCCTACACCGGCAGTTCCATCTGGACATTCGGGTACAACCGCGCCGACGTCCACCACCCGCTCGACGCCTTTGGATTCCTCGTCCCCAAGCCCGAGCGCGGAGCCATCATGGCCTGCACCTGGCTGGGCAGCAAATGGCTGGGCCGTGTTCCAGACGACAAGGCCGTATTCCGCTGTTTCTCAACGGACGTGGACGTCACCCGCGAGGCCGCCCAAGCGGAATTGCATAAGCTGATCCGCATTTCCGCCGAGCCCATCTTCGCCGTAAACCACAAGTGGCCGATGTCGATGCCGCAGTACACCGTAGGCCATTCGGCGCGCGTTGGCGAGATTGAAGATTTGGTCAACGGCATCCCCGGACTCTTCCTCGCGGGCAACGCCTACAACGGCATCGGCATTCCCGATTGCGTCAAAAGCGCCCAGACAGCAGTAAAAGCCATCACCGCCAGCCAAGGCAATCAGGGATAGGCACCTCGATTCGCTCGCCGCACGCTATCAGCCAACGCATTTGTCCGGCTACCGGCGACGATGGGACCACCGCAGCTGCTTCAATCAGGACCGAGGTGTCCAAGAAAATCATGCTGCGACCTAGCCCCGCCCTGCGGCTGCACTCCGGGACACGCGGACTTCGGCAAGCTCCCCATCCACCTCGGCCCGGTCACGCGGAGGGATGGCCGCAACCAACCGATCAAACTCGGCCAACATGGCGTCCCGTTCCGGGGCGGTAAGGCGGTCCAATTTTGCGTGGTACTCGTTGATCGCATCCCGGACGATCTCGCTCTTGGGACGGCCCAGACGATTCGACGTGTCGGTCAGTCGACGTGATGTATCCTCGTCGAAGGTAAATGTGGCTTTCATCATTGAGACTGCCATACTGCCATACTGTCATGATTTTTGAAACCACCGCCCCCCGGCAGGGTGAGGAACTCGACGCATCCCGGCTCTCCGAGTGGCTAACCGCCAATCTCCATGAACCTCCGGGCGCGCTGGAGATCGAGCAATTTCCCAACGGACACTCCAACCTCGTCTACCTGGTCCGCACCCCCACCCACGAATACATCCTCCGCCGCCCCCCGCTCGGCAGGGTCGCCCCCAAGGCCCACGACATGGTCCGCGAATATCGGGTGCTGGACGCCGTCCACCCCCATTTCCCCGAAGCTCCCCGCGTGATTGCCCTCTGCGACGACCCCACCGTCCTCGGAGCGCCCTTCTTCCTGATGGAACGCCGCCACGGCTTCGTCGTGCGACACTCCGCCCCAGCCGAGTGGGCCACCGTCCCCGACTACCCCCGACTAGCCAGCGAGGCCGTCGTCGATTGCCTTGCACGGCTCCACGATGTCGATATTTCGACCGAAAAGAGCTCAACCGCCAAGCTCCGTGCCCTCGGCAAACCCGCCGGATTCGTCGAACGCCAAGTCCGTGGCTGGGCCGAGCGCTGGAACGCAGCCAAGACCGACGAACTCCCGGAAATGGACAGCGTCATCCGATGGCTCCACGAAAAGCTGCCCCCGCAGCTAGCTCCCTCCCTGGTGCACAACGATTTCAAGCTCGACAACGTGATGCTCTCCCCCACGGCCGACCGTGTCACCGCCGTTCTCGACTGGGAGATGACCACCCTCGGCGATCCATTGGCCGACCTCGGCCTCACGATGTGCTACTGGACCTGGGCCGCCACGGCTGACAGCGACGATCCCCACCCAGCCACACCTGCCATCACCACCCAGCCCGGCTGGTACACCCGCGACCAGTTCGTGGACCGCTACTCCCGAAAAACCGGTCGCGACGTCACCGACCTCGGATACCATGAGACTTTGGGAATCTTCAAACTAGCCGTGATCCTCCAGCAGATCTACTTTCGCTTCAAACGTGGCCAAACAACCGACGCTCGGTTCCAGCATTTCGACAAACGCGTCCGGGGACTGGTGCTCCTAGCGGACCGCATGGCGGCAGGAACCTCCAGATGAGCCGCATCTATTTGATTCGACATGGCCAAGCGGGCACCCGGCACGTCTACGATGCGCTTTCGGAAACAGGTCGGGAGCAAGCCCGGCTGCTGGGTGCTTACTTCGCCTCCGAGGGGATCCAGTTCGAAACCGCCTACACCGGCACGCTCAACCGCCAAGTCCAAACATCCGACGAGGTCCGCTCCACCTGTCCTGGCTTCCCCGCCCCGCTAACCGAGCCCGCATGGAATGAATTCGACCTCGACCGTGTCTACAAGGAATTGGCACCCGTCCTGTGCGACGAGGATCCCGAATTCCGCCGTGAATACGAGGAGATGAGGGCGGAAATCCGCGCCGCCGGCGACGACGCTCCCGTCCACCGCCGCTGGAATAACTGCGATATCAAGATGGTGCAAGCTTGGATTCAGGGCCACCCGCGATTCACCGGCGAAACTTGGCGTGAATTCCACAGTCGTGTTGCCGGAACCCGCAACGCATTGGCAACCACCACGCAGGAGGACGACGGCCACAACATCGCAGTCTTCACCTCCGGCACGCCCATCGGAATCTGGGCTGCGCTCGGCATGGATATCGACGACCACCGGGCGATGCGCCTCGCCGGGGTCATCCACAATGCGTCGTTTACCGTAATCCGGCTCCGGCCCAACCAACTGCGGCTCCACACGTTCAACACCGTTCCGCACCTGCCGGCGGAACTACGCACTTACCGGTAGAAGCCACTTCCGCGCAGAAAGGCCAACAACCATGTATTTCGAGTTCTCCGACAAAGTGAAAGACCTCCAGAAGCGCCTGACCGCCTTCATGTACGAGCACGTCTACCCCAGCGAGGCCAAGTTCCACGAACACACGCGGAGCGCAAACCGCTGGCAACCCGTACCCGTGATCGAGGAATTGAAACCCAAGGCCCGTGCGCTCGGCCTGTGGAACCTATTCCGTCCGCACGGCCCCGACGGGCTCACAAATCTCGAATACGCCCCCCTTTGCGAGATCATGGGTCGCTCCCACATCGGTCCGGAGATCTTCAACTGCTCGGCCCCCGATACCGGCAACATGGAGGTCTTCGAGCGGTACGCCAGCGACGAACTCAAGAAGCGTTGGCTGGAGCCCCTTCTAGACGGTACCGTGCGCTCCTGTTTTGCAATGACGGAGCCCGCAGTGGCCTCCTCGGATGCGACGAACATCGAATCCAGCATCGTCCGGGACGGCGCGGAGTATGTGATAAATGGCCGGAAATGGTGGACGTCGGGAGCCGGTGATTCACGTTGCAAAGTCGCCATTTTCATGGGAAAAACGGACCCCTCCGCCCCGAAGCACAAGCAGCAGTCGATGATTGTGGTCCCCATGGAAACCCCGGGTGTCAAAATCGTCCGGATGCTCCCGGTTTTCGGATACGACCAAGCCCCGCACGGCCACGGGGAAGTGCTATTTGAAAACGTGCGCGTTCCCGCCGACCACATCCTGCTGGGCGAAGGCCGCGGTTTCGAAATTGCCCAGGGACGGTTGGGTCCGGGCCGCATACACCACTGCATGCGCTTGATCGGAGTGGCGGAACGCGCACAGGAGAGCATGTGCAAGCGCGTGAAATCGCGCGTAGCCTTCGGAAAAACGATTGCCGAGCAGGGCAGCATCCGGGCCGATATCGCTGCATCCCGGATTGAAATCGAGCAAGCCAGGCTCCTGGTACTCAAGGCCGCGTGGATGATGGACACCGTCGGCAACAAGGCTGCGCGGGCTGAAATCGCCATGATCAAAGTGGTGGCACCGAACGTCGCATTGCGGGTTTTGGACCGCGCGATCCAAGCACATGGCGGTGCGGGCGTCTCCGACGACTTTGAATTGGCCTCCCACTGGGCAAATTCCCGAACACTCCGTTTGGCCGACGGCCCAGATGAAGTTCATATGGAATCCATTGCGAAATTGGAGCTGCAGAGATAGCATTTCGCCCCGGTATCAGTAATACTAGTATTGATTGGTTGTACGTCCAACATTGCGCTGGTCGGTCGTCGCCGTTACGACTTTCGCCACGGTCTTGGCGATAGCTGTAGCCATCTACCGGAACGTCCAAGGCAGCACACAGGTACTGCGGGAGGTGCGCGTTGGTGTGGACCATTCCCCGCCCTTCTACTCCATCCTGCCGGATGGCAGCGTCAAGGGCTTGGCGGTGGATGTCTTCAACGAGGCTGCACGAATCCGTGGCGTCAAGCTGGTCTGGGTCCCGTTGAAGGACATCCCGTTGGACGATGCACTTGCCAGCCGCAGAGTCCAGATGTGGCCCTTGGTGGGAAGTTCCCCGGAACGGCGGAAGGTCCTGCACATCACGGAACCATGGCTGGAAACCGATTTTACGCTGGTCTCGCTCTCGTCGCGGCCCATACGGAAACCTTCTGATGCCGTGGGATTGGTCGTCGCCCACGCACGCCTCCGGCGCACCGGTGCCGTCATCCGCGGCCTCATGCCGAAAAGCACCGAACTGATCAAACAATACCGCGCCGACGCCGTCCAAGCTGTCTGCCGGGGCGAAGCCTCCGTGGCGGTTCTCGAAAGCCAATCCTTGGACGCTATTTTGCTGGAGCGTCCCGAGGGTTGCGAAAAAGCGCCGTTCAACATCTCTTCCCTGTCCGGCAGCAGCACGGGCCTCAGTATTCTGGCGGTTCCCGAAGCCGGAGCAACAGCCGAACTGCTTCGCGACGGCATTCAGGAGCTGGTGGGAAACGGCTTCATGACGGCAAAACTCGACGAGTGGGCCCCGTTTTCCGCCGTCGGAGCCCGGTCCATCTGGGCCCAGCAGGATGCGAACAAACGGAGCCGACTCTACCGCTACATCGCACTGCTCGTGGCGGGATTGGCGCTGGGCTTCGGCTGGTTCGCATGGCGCAGTTGGAGATTGAAGCTGGAGGCCCAATCGGCCGAAACCGGACTCCGCGACGCCCAACGCCGCTTCAACGCCTTCATGGACAATACGCCCATGGTGGCATTCATGAAGGATGCGGCGGGCAGGATGCTCTACACCAACCGGGCTTGGTCCCAATTGATGGGAAAGTCTTTCGAGCAGACGGTGGGCAAGGACGATTTCGAACTTTGGCCCAAGGAAACCGCGACGATCCTGCGCGCAGCCGATGAGGAGATCCTCCGCGACAACGAGCCCAAGCAACTGGTGGAGCGCATTCCAGTCAGCCCCGGCGACATCCGGGAGATGTTGGTGGTCAAATTCCCCTTCGCCAACGAGGCCGGCCAGCGTTGGGTGGGTGGCACGGCGATCGATGTCACCGAGCGCGAACGGGCCCTGCGCCGGGTAGCCGCCAGCGAAGCCAAGCACCGCGAATTGTTCGAACTTAATCCCCTCCCGGCATGGGTTGTGGACCACACTACCCGCCAGTTCCTGATGGTCAACGAAGCGGCATCTGCGCGGTATGGCTGGTCCGCGGGTGAATTTCTGGGAGGCATGTGCCTCGACGATCTAAGACCAGCGGGCTACTCCGAGATTTGCGAGACCGGAGACTGTCGGCACGTCACCAAGGATGGACTGAAGCTCAGCGTGAACATCACGTCCTACGACATGGATTACGAGGGCCGCGAGGCCAAGCTCATGATCGTCCGCGACGTGACCGAGCAGGAGCGGATGCTCGAACAGCTCCGCGTCAGCGAAGAGCGATGGCAATTGGCGCTCAGCGGTGCCGGTGATGCGCTCTGGGATTGGGACCTCTCCACGAACCGCATTTTCCGATCGCCCCGCTGGAAGGCCATGCTGGGGTATACGGACGACGAAATCGGGGAACGTCGGGAGGATTTCCTTCGTTTGCTGCACCCCGACGACCGTGACGGAGTGGAAGCGGCAGTCGCGGCCCATCTCGGACGCCAAAATCAAACATTCTCGATCGAGTACCGACTCCGCCATAAGGACGGGACTTGGCGTTGGATTCAGGACCGCGGTCAGGCTGTCTGGGACGAACGCGGCAACCCAATCCGCATGGCCGGTTCACACTCCGATGTAACCGACCGGCGCAATGCCGAAGACCTGCTGGCCCTCCAGGCGCGCACCGACGGCCTCACCGGCCTGTTAAACAGGCGCGAATTCGACCGCGTATTCGACGAAGCGATTCGGTACGCCCGAGCCACGAACTCGAAGTTGACCGTGTGCGTTTGCGACTTGGACCGGTTCAAATACGTCAACGACACCTTCGGACATTTGGTCGGGGACGGAGTACTGGTGGAATTTGGCGAAATCTTGCGGCAAAACCTCCGCAAGGCGGACGTGCTCGCGCGTTTGGGCGGTGACGAATTTATCATCGCGCTCCCGAACACCTCTGCCGAGGACGCCTACGCCATCGTGGAAAGAATGAGGAAGCAGTTGAACACCACGATGTTCGATTCCGGCCACTCACTCTTCCATGTCACCGGCTCGTTTGGCGTCGCCGAGTTGACACCCCTGCACCGGGACGCCCGCGACCTTGTGGCAGCTGCGGACCAATTCCTCTACGGGGCCAAGGACACCGGTCGGAACCGTACCCTCGCGGCCTAGCGCAGCACCAGTCGGCCAAACGCGGTCGGCACATGGAACGACTTGGCTCCAGTTGGACGCCAAGCGACATAGGTGCGATTGGGCTCGCCGCCTTCGATCCGGAATAGCCCCAGCCGAAACTCGGAACCAACCTTCACGGAAGCTTCCGACAAGCTGGCAAACGGAATCTTCATCTCGCCGTACCAGATCTTCTTCTCCTTGTCGATCCTGGCCTTCACAGTAAACCCCGACTGCCAGTCGACCCCACCCCGTGGCTTGGGGTTCTCCCGGTCAATGTCCAAATCCACGAACTCACCCTGTGGCGAGACTTGGAACTCCTTGTAGCGGGTGATGTGCTGGAAGTCGGAGCCGATAAAGGCCTCGGCCACATCCCAGTCCCAGAGCTTGTTGGTCTCCTCCGTGGTCACCGGTCCCGGCTTCAGGTAGAGTTCACGGTAGGGGCAAACGTACAGAAGATAGAGATTCCCATCGGTCCAGCGGGAGCGGATGACGGTTGGCCCAAGGTTCACAGGCTTGCCGTAAAAGTCGTTGCCGATGCTGATTCCGGCAATCCCCTTCCATTGCGGAGCATCCGGATCGGCCGTTGGAGCCCAATCGGCGGGTGCCTTCGAACTCTCAAAAGTGTCACCGGTGCCTTGCGCCTGAACCACCACCATCGCCGCGAGAAAAAACAAAGCCAGTCCTGCCATGGAATGCATGTGAACCAGCATAGCGGAAACGAGTCTTCCGTTTTGGACAAAACAATTGGCGGTCTGTACGGCCCGTGTCCAATATAATCTTGTTACAAGGGGTGATTTGCATGAGAATCAGTCGAAACGTCCACGTCGCGTTTTTGTTGCTGTTTGGGTTGGCGGGAACCGCATTCGCCCAAGCACCTTCGGCCAGCGTCGTCGGACGCGTGGTGGACGCCTCGGGGGCGGTAATCCCCAATGTGGCCATCAAGGTCGCAAACGTGGACACCAACCAGGTCCGCACGGGCGCCACCAACGCCGCCGGCGACTACACGGTGCCCTACCTGCAACCCGGCAAGTATACGCTTGAAGCCGACTCCGCCGGGTTCTCCACCCACAGGCAAGCCCAATTCAATCTGGACCTGGATCAGGAGCAGCGTATCGACATCCGAATGGAAGTTGGTACCCAGGGCCAGTCGATTACGATTGCGGAAACTCCCGAGGCGTTGAATACAGAGAATGGCTCGCGCGGCGATGTGACCTCGAACGCCGAAATCACCGAGATGCCCCTCAACGGGCGCAACTACTCGGACCTCTCCTTCCTCACCGGCGGGGTCGTGCCAAAAGCGGACAACACCGACGGCCAGTTCTCCGTCAACGGCGGACGCGCCGACAATGTCGGATTCATGATCGACGGCATGAACAACACCCAGCGACGCAACACGAACGTGATGGTGACGCCACCACTTGAGGGCGTGCAGGAGTTCAAGGTCATTACGTCGGGCTTCTCCGCCGAATACGGCCGTTTCGCCGGCGGGCTGGTCTCCATGGTCACCAAGAGCGGCGGCAACAAATTCAAGGGATCGTTGTACGAATTCCTCAGGAACAATGCATTGGATGCGCGCAATTTCTTCGACGCCACCAAGTCGAAGTTGATCCAGAACCAGTTCGGAGCCACATTGACGGGCCCGGTGCTCATCCCCCGGATCTACCGTGGCCGCGATAAGACGTTCTTCCTCGCCAGCTGGGAATCCTCGCGTGCCATATCCGGCATCACGGCACGGGGAGTCGTACCACAAACAGCATTTCTGTCGGGTGACTTTTCGAAAGCTACCGACGCCTTGGGCAAGCCCGAAACTATCACTGACCCGCTGGCCAAGAACACGGCATTCCCCGGCAACCGGATCCCGACTTCCCGGCTGGACCCGGTGGCATTGGCCATCGCGGCCTACTACCCCAAGCCGAACGTCCTCGGCAACGTCAACAACTACATCGCGCAGGCGAATTCAAACACGTCCGGGGATAAATTCAACACCAAGGTGGATCACGCCCTCGGCGAAAACGACCGTCTGACCCTCAGCGCCCTATGGAATACAAATATTACGGCCTCGCCATTCATCGTCAACCGCTCGCCCGTGGTTCCGTTCGGCACGAATAACGATACCTTCGGCGTGCTCGCCGGCATCCGCTACATCCATATCTTCTCGGCGAACCTCTTCAATGAGGCAAGCTCCAATTTCTCCCGCAGCACGCTGCGCCAAGTGCCCACCGGCAACGGGCACGACGTCTCGAATGAAGTCGGATTCCTAGGAGCCACCAAGGACCCGATCGATCTGGGGTTGCCATATCAAACGGTGAGCGGTTACGTGGATCTGGGACCACCCTATGATTTACCCAAGATTTGGTCCTACAACAATTTCCAGTATGCGGACGCAGTGACGTGGATCCGGGGGCGGCACACCTTCAAATTCGGTGCCGACATGCTGCACTTCCAGTACTTCAACCACGATTACAGCGATCTGCGCGGGAGGCTGAGCTACCTGGGGCGGTTCACCGCGGACCCCATGGCCGACATGGTGCTCGGCTATCTCCAAACAAGCCGCCACTTGCAGCAAGTCAACAGCGAGTACCACATCGCATCCAACTATTCGGGATTCGTGCAGGACAGCTTCAAGGTTTCGCCAACGTTGACGCTCAACATCGGGCTGCGCTATGAACTCATGAAGCAGCCTGTGGAGAAATACAACGCACAGGCAATCTTCGTCCCAAGTCTCGGCAAGCTGGTGATGGCGGGGCGCGGGCTGCTATCGCAATCGGCATTTGACGCCGCGATCCAATCGACGGGTTTGTCCCAGTACATCGCACTGGCATCCGACGTCGGGTTGCCGCGCACCGTCGTCAAAACCAACTACGCGGACTTCGCCCCCAGATTCGGCTTTGCATGGCGGCCTTTCGGAAACAAGACGGTGCTGCGCGGCGGCTACGGGATCTTCTACGGGACCGATTCGCTCTACCGCTACAGCAGTTTCAGCAATACGTATCCCTACTCCAATACGCCCACCTACACGGCAACATCGACGAATCCGCTGCTCCTGTTGACGTCCAGCGCCTTCCCGGATGCCAAGGCGAAGAGTTCCGGCACAACCAGCCCCGGCGGCCTTCCGTCCGACAGCCCGTCGCAGAACCTGCAATCGTTCAACCTCACGATGGAGCGTGATTTCGGCGGCGGAACCGTGGTCGAGATTGCCTATGCGGGCTCCAAAGGAACCCACCTGCCGGAGCGCTACAACGTGAACCAGCAAGTCCTGACACCGGGCGTGGGCTTGGGGGCCCGTCCGTACCCGGCGTTCTCCACCATCAACACCATCGCCCCGGTCTCGAATTCGATCTACAATTCCGGCACGCTCACGGTCAAGCGCCGCCTGAGCAAGCAGCTTTTTGTCCGGTCGACCTATGTGTACGGCAAATCGATCGACCGCTCCTCGAACTCGGCAGGCGTGGCCGTGGCACAGAATCCCTACGACTTGGGCAGCGAACGCGGCCGGTCGGACTTCGACGTCGGCCATACTTTTCTCGCCAGCGTCATCTGGGCCCCCCGCTTTTCGCGGAGCTACTTCCTGAAGGACTGGCAGCTGGCAGGAACAACTACCGCATACACGGGGTTGCCATTCACGCCGGTGGTGGCCAACTTCGACATCACAACCGGAGGGGCCGCGCGTCCCAACCGCATCGCCGTGGGGAAGCTGGCAAACCCCACCCCGGACCAGTGGTTTGACCGGACGGCATTTCCCCCCGTGGCAACCGGCGCGTTCCGCTATGGCAACTCCGGACGCAACATTATTGATGGCCCCGGAACATTTGTCACCAACGTGGGGCTGTCGCGCCGATTCGTATTCACCGAAACAAAGGCGCTCCAGTTCCGCGTCGAGGGATTCAATTTGACGAACCGGGCAAATTTCGGACTACCGAACAACCAGGTGGATGTGGTCAGCGGTGCCAGCGTTACGACGGCGAAAAATCCACGGCAGGTGCAATTGGGATTGAGGCTGGAATTCTAGTCCTCCGACCATACCCCTGGCCGTGCGAAAGTATAAGAGAAGGTGGGTAATTCCGCGAACCGGCTGGCAGCGCTTGCGCTGACTATCGCTTTTGGCCAGACCCATGCCTTGCTGGCATGGCACGCCACAGGTCCGTTCGGCGGCGACGCCGAACTCGTCCGGGTAGTACCGAAGGTCAAGGGACTGGTAATCGCCGGCTCCCGCAATGGCCTTCTGTTCTCTTCGACGAACGGCGGAGCCTTCTGGAACCCAATTTCTTTTCCGGCACAGTTTGCAGGAGTCCTACACGCGCTGGAAGTGGACCCCCGCGCAGATTCAGTATGGTACGCAGGGGTCGAGTGCGAGCAGTCCTGGCTGGCGGGCGTGTGGAAAACCACCGACGCGGGCAAGACTTGGAGCTTGATTCCGCAGACTAAAGGGCTGTCGGTGTGGTCCCTTTCGGTATGGGCGAAAAATCCCGACATCATAGCGGCGGGCACGGGCTCGGGAGTGTTTCTGTCCCATGACGCGGGCAATGGGTGGACTCGGATTTCCCCCGATGGAGATCCGGAATTGCGCCCCATCGTCTCGCTCGCATTCCATCCCGACGATTCCAAAGTTCTTTACGCCGGAACAACCCACCTGCCGTGGAAAACGGTGGATGGCGGCAAATCGTGGCAGTCGATCCATGAAGGGATGATCGACGATTCCGACGTCTTCAGCATCAACGTCGACGCAAAGAATCCCGACCGGGTTTTTGCCAGCGCGTGCAGCGGACTGTACGGAAGCATGAATGCAGCTGCAAAATGGGCCAAACTTGCAACGCCGCCCGGCGCATTCCGGACCTACTTTGTGGCCATTGATCCCAGACACACCGAAGTCGTGTTCGCGGGCACGACGGAAGGCCTGATGCGGTCCATGGACACCGGCAAGACGTGGCGCAAGGTGAGTCCGGAGGCGGTACGCTCCGTAGCATTCGACCCGTATGTGGAGGGCCGTATCTTTTTCGCGTCATCCTCCGCCGGTCTTCTCGTTAGCACCGACAACGGTGCCACCGCGCGGGAATCCAATTTCGGCTTCACCAACCGCAACTTCACAACGCTGACGGGCTCGGGCCAAAACCTCTATGCCAGCAGCGTGTTCGAGCCCGTTTCCGGTGGCGTCTACCGCACCGACAACTTGGGACTCCGCTGGGCTCGGGCAGGTGAACAGCCAGCCGACCAGCTTCTAACCATGGCCTCGGCCCCCGACAATCCCAAACTGCTGGCAGCGGCCGGGTACAAGGGCATTCTCGAATCGGTCGACGCGGGCAAGACATGGACCTCGAAGCGGACACCGCCTCCCGGATCCCGCGTCAATTCAGTTCTGCCTGTCGATGGCGGGGCATTGCTGGCCGGAACCGACGCCGGGCTGTTCCGATCCACCCCGGATGGCTGGGTTTCTCTGGCAAGGGGCGCAGTATCGGCCATTGAGCGGTCCGGACCCAAGTATTTTGCCCTCACCGGATCCGGTGCATTTTCAAGTGGCAACCCAAGTGCTGGATGGAATCCATGCGGAGACATCCAATCCACGGGCACGACTTGGTACGGCCTCGCGTTCGACCCCGCAACCCCTTCAATCGCCCTTGCCGCGACGTCGAGCGGACTGTACCGCTCCGCCGACAGCTGCAACACTTGGACCCCTGTTCGCAACGGACTTCGCGAGGAAACCGCGAGTCTGGTGCTCTTCCACCCCACCGTAGCGGACGAAGCATTTGTTTCGCAAAGCGGACGGGTCTACTTTTCAACCGATGGCGGCCGGAACTGGTTGCCATTGGACGACGAGGTGCCGAGCAATTCCGGCCCCTCCTCCCTTTTTATTCTGCCCGCCGCTCCGGACCGGCTGTTTGCTCTATTCCCCCGGCGCGGCGTCTTCTCGACCACACTTCTCTCGGCAAAGCCGTCGACTCGTTCGGCGGCCGTCAACCCGAATTCCACCACGCACCCGATTTTCAATAAACAGGAGACAGCACTTCCATGAAACGCAACCCTGAAATACGTGTTTCCCGCTTTGCGGCCCTAGCCGCGACAGCGGCGTTGGCACTTGCAGGAACGGCAATCGCGCAGGACAAGAAGGATGCCCCCAAGGCACCCGCTTCCACCCAAGGCTATTCGACCATCGACGTTAGTCCGTTTCTGGGCTGGAACTGGTTCCAGTTCGGCCAAGGCAAGAATGCCGGTGTCCATTCGTTCAATAACGCATTCGACTTCGGCGGCCGGGTAAACGAGAACTTCCACAAGTACCTCGGCTTGGAAGAAGGCTTCCAGGAAGGCTTCAACGGGCTGCGGCTGGTCCCGTTCGGTGGCGCCCAGTCCAATCCCACCAATTTGAAGGCGTCCAACACTCTCGCCTATGCGGCTGGCGTCTGGCATTTTGCCCCGCGTGAAGCCAAGTACCGCCCGTTTGCGTTGGTCGGACCCGGTTATGTCTGGTATCGTCCCGGCAAGACCGCACTGCAGAACCTGAATCCGAAAACCGACGGCCGGACGGCCCTCGTCTACGGAATCGGCCTGATCGTGAACCAGACACCCAAGTGGGGCGTCCGTTTCGACGTTCGCGGCATGCGCTCGGGCACCCCGTCCATGAACTTCCCGCTGGAACCGGGTGCCAATGGTTCCCTGTACCTGCCGAACAAGAATTACCACGAGAGCTCCCTCGGTGCCAGCGTTGGCTTGGTGTATCGCGCCAAGTACATCGACACCACTCCCAAGCCCGATCCGGCCAAGAGGATTCCCGTCAGCGTCACGGCTCCCGCAGCCGTCGCCAAGCCGGTGATCACCGGTGCAAAGAACGTCTGCGCCAGCACCGACCTCAGATCGG
>CAIYDY010000096.1 GCA_903925015.1 uncultured Acidobacteriia bacterium | reverse complement strand
CGTTTTCCGTGAAGGTTCCGGTGTCCGAAATCGCCTTGGCCAAGAGCAAGGGCAATGCACAGACGGATCTGGAGTTCATCGGGCAATTGCGCGACTCGCACAGCAAGTTGGTGGGCGTGGTCCGGGACGGCATCAAGATCAAGCTGGCAGAGCAGACCGCGGCGCAGCTTTCCTCGCGTCCTATCGCCTATGACACAGGATTCACGGTGCCACCCGGCACCTATGTATTGAAATTCCTTGCACGGGAGAACGAGACGGGCAAGATGGGGACTTACGAACACAAATTTGTGATTCCTGATCTTGCGCCGGACAAGCCTGCGGAGTTGAAGATCAGCTCGGTGATTTGGAGCAACCAGCGTCAGCCAATCGCACAAGCCATTGCCTCGGTGGAAAAGAAGAAGATCTTGGACGCCGACCCATTGGTGCAGGACGGACAGCGTTTGATTCCCTCAATCACCCACGTATTCCGGAAGGATCAGAATCTCTACGTCTATTTGGAGGTCTACGACCCGGGTTTGGGTGCCGACCAGAAGCCGAGCGTCGCAGCCACGCTGACGTTCTACCGGGGCAAGACGCGGAGCTTCGAGTCGCAGCCGGTCCGGCTGGATACCTTCCTGGCCAAGCGCGGGCAGACCCTGCCGGTGCAGTTCCAAGCCCCCCTGGCGCAGCTGGCTTCCGGACGGTATACCTGTCAGATCAACCTAATTGATGAAACAGGGCGGAAGTTCGCCTTCGAGCGGACCGATATTATCGTACTGCCGACGCCGAAGCCGGTCGCGGCCGCACCGGTGGTGGCGAAACCTGCGGGTAGCGGGCAGTAAGGCTGCGGGACGCACAATCAAGCGTCCCCCCAACCATTGCCGATTCAACCGTTCCCCGCGCCAGATTACGTCCATTCAAACGGCGACGGGCGCTACCGGTTCCCCGAAGGGTTCCGGCAACGCCCGTTGAAAAGCTGTTTGCGACAGGTCTTAATTCAACACAAACATATAGAGCCCACCTGCACCGGTGGCCAGTACATGCTGCTTGCCGTCCACCAGAAACGTCTCAGGCGGGCTGGTCAAATTACCGATCTCCGCGTGCCACAACGGCTTCCCGTCCGTCGCCCGGACTGCCTCGATCCCGCCGCCGTTGGACATGAAAAGCACGCCGCCCGCCGTCGAGGTCAGGCCTTGGCTGTTCGTCGTCAACTCGTGGCGCCACTTCACTTTGCCGGTCTGGTAGTCGACTGCGATCAAGTACGTCGGCCACGTCGCGCCGCCGCCATTCTCGTTGATACCGCCCAAGCCCATCGATCCGCGCGGATCCGGCTCCAACAAGTACGCTATGTGCAGCATGTTCATCTCATACACATAGAACAACCCGGTATCGGGCGAGAACGTGGGGGGAGGAAAGTTCAGCACGTCGCCGTTCACGAGCGACCCGGCAATGCTCGCGTCCTTGTGCGGATTGCGCTGGACCTCGCCGCGCTTGTTCAAATTCAGCTTCGAATCCGGGCTCACGTCGGAGGCATAGTTGTTCACCAGACCGAGCTTGCTGGTCACCAAATGCTCGCCGGTCACGCGGTCAAGCACGTAGAAGTACCCATTGCGCGTCGCCATCATCACCAACTTGCGCATCTTGCCGCCGAACATGGCGTCGGCCAGAATCGGGGTCTCGGTGGAATCCCAGTCGTGGGTATCGTGCGGCGAGGTGGAGAAGTACCACTTCAGCTTGCCTGTCTCGACATCCAACGCCAGTAGGCACGACGTGTACAGGTTGTCGCCGTCGCCGCGGCCTTGGGTATAGGCGGGAGTCGGGTTTCCGGTGCCGAAAAGATAAAGGTGGGTTTCGGGATCGTAGGATCCGGGAATCCAGGAGGTGCCGCCGCCATGGCGCGCCGCATCCAAGCTGGCCCAGGTCTCCAACCCCGGATCACCGGCCTTTTGCGCAGTCGAGTAGAACCGCCACTGCTCTTCACCGGTTTCGGGGTCGAGCGACTTCAAATAAGCCGGCTCGTCCGTGTCGTTGCCTGTGCCGACAATGATGTGGTTCCCGATCACCATGGGAACGTTGGTGGAGAAGTATTGCTGTTCGAACGGGGCGATTTCCTTTTTCCAGACTTCGCGCCCAGTCTTGGCGTCGAGGCACACCACCCAGTCGTCATGCAGTTCGAAATAAATGTAGCCGTGCCACATGCTGGGGCCTCGCGTGCCGGTGGTGGTACCGCCGCGGAACTTCCAGTAGTAGTGCCAGATCACGGAGCCGTCGCGCGCGTCGATGGCATAGACGTCGTTGATCGAGGCACCGTAGAGGACGCCGTCCACATAGAGGATGCCGCCGCCGAAACGTGTGGGGCCGCAGTTGTTGACGCTGCCGTCCCCGAGTCCGCCCACGATGATAGGAGCAGCGGTGCCGCCGCCGAAACCACCGCGTCCGCCCCCTCCGGGACCTCCCGGGCCTCCGCGTCCACCGCCTGCAGCCGCCGCCGGACCGGTACCGTTGGGACCGCACGCCGTCGTGATGTTGTTATTGACCCAGCGGAGGCTGAGGTTCTTCACCGTCTGGGTATTGATCTGCTTGAGCGCGCTGAAGCGCTTTCCGGTCATGTCGCCGGAGTAGCTCGTCCATTGGTCGGAGAGCGGCTTGAAAATGTCGGTCGGGTCAAGTCCGCCCTTTTGCGCCAAAACCAGAGCGGGAACCGCCAGTAGAATTGCGATGAATATGGATTTCTTCATTTTGGCCTCGCTCGTTTATAGGATCGTCGCCAGGTAGGCGGTGATGTCGTGCATGTTCTTGTCTTCGGGGTCGTCCAGCACGAGCAGCATCTTCCTGTGGGCGTCCTGCGGGTCCTTCACTTCAATTTTGGGCACGCCGGTGGGGGAATTGTTGTCGATGGGGATGGACTTGCGGGTGCCGTCGGCAAGGGTCAGCACGACCAGAAAGTCGTCCTTCCGCAGGAGCCGGCCTTCGAACTTCTGGCCGTTCGCGAGGGTGACGGTTGCGGTCCGGTTGCCGGGGCCGAAGCCGCGTCCGCCGGCACGCCCGGAAACCCAGCGTCCCTGCAGGTCCTTGGGGTCGTCATATTTGGCACCGATGCCCTTCAGGTCACCGGTGATGGAGTGGCAACTGGCGCACATCTTGCCGAATTTCGCTTCGCCGGCCTTGGCGTCGCCGATGAGAACGTTGTAGGTCAAGCCGACGGGGTTGCGTCCCGGAGGGCTCCCCTGTCCTCCCATTTTGGCTTGGACGCTGTGGATGTATTCGGCGATCGGAGTCGTATCCGTTTCCGGCAGGTTGATGCGTGGGTTGTGCTTGGCGACGCTCGCGGCCACCAATTCGCCCTTTTTGTCGCTCATGGTCTCGGTGGAGCGGAGCAGATTGCCACCGTTCTGCGCCGGTGTCTTATCAATCACGCCGCGCAAATCCGCCGCGTGGCAGGAGGCGCAATTGCCGTCATAAAGCGCCTTGCCTCGCACCAGAACGTCCTGCGGAGCGAGTGGGCGGGTGTATTGAGGGAACCCCCCGGCGCGTCCCGGCCCCTGCGCCATCAACGGGGCGACGGTTAATAGACCAACAGCCAAACTCCATGCGTACCTCTTGGCGTACCTGCAACCCATGCTTCCTCCCTGGGGAAATTCCAACAGCGATTATATAAGGTCCGGGCCAGTCCATACACATATTTACGCCCCGACCGCCCTCAGCCGTATATAGTTGCCTTGAAACGATACAAAAACGCGAATGGAGACCATGGCCCCGACCGCCTTCCACCACATGCAGGTAACGGTGACAGATCTGGAGCGCTCCCGCGCCTTCTATGGCGACTTTCTGGGCTTGGCGGAAATGCCACGGCCCGAATTTCCCTTTCCCGGCGCTTGGTTCCAACTCGCCGGCGGGCAGGAATTGCACATCGTCCGCGTTCCGAATGCCAACTGGCGGCCACCCCGGACGCTGGAGATCTATGAGACCCATATCGCGCTCCGCATCCACAGCTTCCAGTGGGCGCTGGACCGGCTGCATGCGGCCGGATTCCACGAGGACCTGCCCGAGGACCACGATCTCAAGATCGTGATCAAGCGAAATCCCCCCACCGGGTACCCGCAAGTCTATTTCTTCGACCCCGACCGCCATATGGTCGAGTGGAACGCCGCCGTTTTGGACTGAGACAGATGAGTTTGGAGAGGTAATTATGAGATTCCCGAAGTTGCAGAGCCAGGCCCTCGGGGCCCTTTTCCTTGCGGCGGCACTTGCCGCCCAACAGCCACCGGTACCTCCGGGAGCGGGCGGCGAAGGACGGGGACCCGGAGAAGGCCGCGGAGGCGGCGGTCGCGGCCGGGGTCAGTTGGGCGGACAGGCTGCCGGGTTCGTCGTGAACCCCGTGATCGACACCGTGGCACCGGAAATCCCCGCCGACCTGAAGCCGGGCGGCATCCTGATTTTCTCGAAGACGAGCGGATTCCGCGAGGAGGCCGCGATCCAGGCATCGGACGTCGCCCTGGCCGTGATCGCCAAGACGCACAATTGGCCTTACTTCATCACCGAAAACGGTGCCGTGATGAATGCCGAGCAACTGTCGAAATTCAAACTGGTGGTCTGGAACAACACCAGCGGCGACAGCCTGAACGATGCCCAGAAGGCCGCGTTCCAGACTTGGGTGGAAAACGGCGGCTCCGTCCTTGGAACGCACGGCGCGGGCGGCGACCCGGTTGCGTTCCCGGCACCGCGCACGGTGGCCACGTGGAAGTGGTTTATCGATACGCTGCTGGGTGCCCAGTTCACCTCCCACTCGGCCATCATGCCGGGAGACGCGCACGTTGTCGACACCAAGAGCCCCATCAGCAAGGGCCTTCCGGCTGTGATGCACCGGGCCGACGAGTGGTACGCATTTACAGAATCGGTCAGCAAGAAGCCGGGCTACCACGTTCTGATCACGGCCGATGAAAAGAGCTACACCCCGGGCCGGGCGACAATGGGCGAGGACCATCCACTGGCGTGGTGGCATTGCGTGGGCAAGGGCCACGTGGTCTATTCCGCATTGGGGCACGGCGGCATGATGTACGCGGAGACCCCGCTGATCCAGTTGTATGAAAACGCCATGGCTTGGGGCCTGGCGGAGCACGGACATGCGTGTCCGGCAGGAAAGTAGGAAATCCATGAGAGCAACGAAGACAGTTTTGATTCCTGTGGGTGTGTGCACCGCAGCGCTGGTCCTGTTGATGCCGAGCGCACGGTCGCAGGCACCCGCTGCACCGGCCCAGGCGGGAGCAGCTCCGGCACCTGGAGCCGCTCCTGGCGGTGGCCGCGGTGGCTTCCTCCGTGGCTCCGCCGTGCCGTTCGATTATACGGATAATGATGGCTGGCAATCCCTCTTCGACGGCCAAACGATGAAGGGCTGGGACGGTGACCCGCGCTTTTGGTCCATCAAGGACGGCGCGATCTACGTGAATCCGACCTGCGAGAAGCCCACAGGCACCATCTACACCATCTGGACCGGCGGCGCCCCGGCTGATTTCGCGCTCAAGTACGAGCTGAAGGGCACCGGCAACATCAACGGCGGCATGCAGTTCCGCAGTTATATGACGGCGGATCCGAACGTGGAATTCCAGTATCCGGCGCGTCCGGCACGCGGCGGGGCGGGCCGTGGGCCTGGTGGCCCCGGCGGTCCCGGTGCGGCTGGAGCCCCAGGCGGACGCGGTGCCGTTGCTGGTGGACCAGGTGCCCCAGGTGGTGCCGGCGCGGGTGCCGGTCGTGGTCCCGGACGCGGTCCCGCCTGCGCCAATCCCGGCACGCCGCCTTCGGCAGCGGAACGGGCAAAGTGGGATCTGTTCGGTCCCCAAGCCGACTTCGACGGCAACAACAACTTCAGCGGCATGTTCTACGAGCAGGGTGGACGCGGAATCATCTCGATGCCCGGCCACGCCATCCTGGCCGAAGCCGGCAAGGTGCGGGACTTGGGCGTGATCGCCGACAAGGCCACGCTCGATTCGTGGTTCAAGAAGGACGACTACAACCAGTTCCTGGTCGTCACCAAGGGCAACACCACTTCCATCTACATGAACGGCCACCTCACGACGCTGTTCATCGACAATGATCCGACCTATTTCCGGTCCGGCGGGAAGATCGGCTTGGAAGTGGAATCGACCGGCGAGCAGTTCGCGCGGAATATTTATCTGAAGCGGCTGTAACGGGGAATCGCGGGGGGCGGTCCTACTGCGCCGCGCCCCCGCCGATCAACTGTTTCACGCTGTCGTGCAGCGGCTTGTCATCCACCACGAAGAACAGCCCGCCCCTACCGTTCTGGGCGGTGTTGCACCCGGGCGGATTGAAGGCCCCGGCCTGGTTCATGTCGCCGAAGATCGACAGGTTGTGATCCCCCGACATCGAAACGCCGATTTTCGCGTGGTTGGCGCTCCCGCCTCCCGCCCCCGTCAGTCCAATGGACTTGCCGTTCCAGATCCCGGTTTGGGCATTCACCACCGGCCCGGGAATTCCCAGCTTCGGACCACCGGCGTTCAGCTGGTCATCCCAGCAGCCGGGTTTTCCCGCAACCGCAGTATCTGGAATCTTTCCGCTGCCTTCCCAGAAATTGGCCACGCGAAGGGATACGCCCCCTAGCAGCGCCGAGACCATCTGCCATGGCGGCACGGGCAGCTTCGAGGGCTTCGAGATCAGCCATGCGCCGGAGGACAGCCGGTCCACGGTGGGTTGGGTGCTGGGCGAAATCTTGCCCAAGGCCGCAACGATGGCCTGAAATTCCGGTGGGCCGCCGTTGTGGACGGTCTTGGCATTGTTCGGATTGGTCGCCACGCTGGCATTCTGCAGCCCCTTCAGGACTATCAGGACGTCTCCTTTGTTCAGCTTCAGGCCGAAAAAATGCTGGCTCAGCAGGACGTTGTTGTCTGTGACGCAGCCGAGCGTGTTGCCGTCGGTGCGGGGGTTTGCGGCACTTCCCGAACCGGGCCACGAGGGCGTGCTCACCTGGAGAATGAACCCAGCCCCGGTTGCATTCCATGCCAGTACCCCTTTGGAGTGGCCGAACGGAGACTTGGCGTCGGGGAGCGGATCGCCCTTGAACTGGTCGTTCCAGATCACGTAGGACAGTTTCCCGTTGTAGATCTGGTCGAATGTGGCACCGATAGGGTCTAGTGTGGAATCCCCCACGCAGCCCGAACCTTGCTTGAGCGTATGGTCGGCACTACTGGCGACCGTAAATTGCTGAGCAAAACCCGATTTGTACACTTGCGGCTGACCACCAAAAATGCAGGTGGGTGTTGGACCACCGCACTCCGGTGCCGTTGTGTGGTTGAACTTGAATGTCAAAAACCAGTCGACCGGCTGACCCCTCTTCAACAAAGGAGTTGGCTGGGACTGGCCATACGCCGCGTACGTTGCCACCAAAAGGGCAAGAACTTGTTTCATTTCCGGGCACCTCTCCAGCGAGTATGCCAGAAGTCCGTGCGAATTCCCAGTCTATTTTGGGAGTCGAACCTGGAAAACCGTCCTGCCCGGCTTCGACTCAACGCGAATCGAGCCCTTGTGGCTGCGGATAATGCGGTGCACGATGTCGAGGCCCAGGCCCGTGCCTTCCCCCATCGGCTTGGTGGTGAAAAACGGGTCGAAGATCCGGCTCTGCACATCCGGGGGAATTCCCGGCCCGCTGTCGGCGATCTCCACCAGCACTGCGGCTGGTTCCACACAGGTCTTGACACGCAGCACCCTCGGCTCGCCCGGCGGCAGCGTCTCCATCGAATCCAGCGCGTTGTCGATCAGATTTGTCCAAATTTGATTCAGCGCGCTCCCGTTGGCGCGCACTTTGGGAACCTGCGGCGAAAACTCGCGCACCACCTGTACCCCGTGCTTGATCTGGTGCTGGAACATCCGCAACGTCACGTCGATCCCGGCCTGGAGATCGACCTCCGCCACGGGGCTCTGGTCCATGTAGGAGTAGGACTTGATCGACTGCACAAGATCCGAAATCCGACGCGACGCCTCCTCCACTTCGCGCGAAAGGCAGAGGATCTCATGGTCGGCCACCAATGTCCGGAGACCATGCTCGGCGGCATTTCGGCTCACGATTGCTGCGATGGGCCGGATCTGTTCCGCGGTAATACCCGCATCCACCAGGCTGGCCGCCAGATCACCCGGAAGCCCGTGCGACTCAAGCCAATCCGACAGATCGGCTTCCATATCGGCGCGTTCCAGCTCGTCCATCGTGCCCGGGGAGCTGCTGCAATCGGCAATGCTCTGGGACAGCTCCCCGATCTTGTCGAGGGCAGCCAGCGGAATGCTCTCGGCGCGAAGCGCGATCGTATGCACCCGGCGCTCCATGATCACCTGGCGCAGGCGTGCCGAGGACCGTACCGCGGCCGCCGCCGGATTGTTCAGCTCATGGGCCAGTCCCGCGGCCAGCTTGCCCAGCGCCAGCAGCCGGTTCGAATTTTCGGCAACCTTCGTTGTCTCGCGCGTCCGGTCGGTCATGTGCGCCACCAGCCGCTGGGCCAGCAGCGGGGCCCGGTAGACCAGTTCGCGGAGATGCACGGCGTCCATTCCGGCCACGCGGGTGTCGCGGGCTGCCCATGCGCGTCCCAGAGCCGTTTTGATGCGCGAGAAAGGGAGGACGCCGATGGGATTCCCCTCCAGCGCGAACATTACGACCGAGGCCTGGTCCTCGTCCATCGCGAAATGGATTTCGCCTTCGAGGACAACCCCGAACTCGGTGACCGGATCGCCCGGGCGCGTAATGCAGTCGCCCGTCTTGTAGCTCCGCACAACCATGAGGCTGGCGATCCACGCCACTGTGTCCCGGCTTTCGCCATCAAAAAGGGGCAGCCGCAGCAAATCGTCCGCTGTAACCAAGAGCGTGTCTGGCATGGGAATCCTCAACGGTTGCGCATGTACTGGCGCACAAAGAACAGGACAATCGACCCTTCGCCGACGGAGTTGGCTACTCGGCGGACGGCACTGTCGCGGACGTCGCCGACCGCGAACACGCCCGGAATGCTGGTTTCGAGCAGGTAGGGGTCGCGGTCCATGTTCCAGCCGACCGGGCGCTTGCCGTTCTTCAAAACGTTGGCCCCGGTTGCGAGGAACCCGTTGGCGTCGCGCATGACAATGCCTTCCAGCCAGTCCGTGTGCGGTTCCGCCCCGATGAAGATGAAGAGCGCGGCAGCGGGGAGTTGCTCCGTGGTGCCGGTGTCATGGTGGCGCACGCTGATGGTGGACAAGCGCTCCTCGCCATCCACCGCGACCACTTCTGAATTGGGGATGACGGAGATGTTGGGAATGGTCTTGATGCGCTCGACGAGGTAGTGGGACATCGATTTCGAGAGCGAGTCGCCCCGCACGATCATCCGGACTGAACGCGCCACTTCCGAGAAGTGGACTGCGGCTTGTCCGGCGGAATTGGCCCCGCCGACGATGTAGATGTCCTCGTCGCGGCAGGATGAGGCCTCCGTGATGGCCGCACCGTAGTAAACACCCGCGCCGGCCAACCGGTCCATCCCCGGCACATCCAAGCGGCGCCACTGGACCCCGGCTGCGATCACGACGCTGTGGGCCGCAAGCTCCTGGCCATTGGACAGTTTCACGATCTTGTACTCGCCCTCCACAACCAGACCCACGGCCTCCGCCGGGGCGAGGACCTCGGTGCCGAAGCGCCGGACCTGGGCCACGCCGCGCCGGGCGAGGTCGGCACCGCTTAGCCCGGAGGGGAAGCCCAGGTAGTTCTCGATGCGCGAGCTCAATCCCGCCTGCCCGCCGGCGGCCTCCCGCTCCACCAGGACGGTCTTCAGGCCCTCGGTACTGCAGTAGAGCGCGCAGGCCAGTCCGGCGGGACCCGCGCCAATAATGACCACGTCATAGAAACTGCGGCTCGGAGTGGTAGCGAGGCCCAGCTTTCCGGCCACCTGCGCCCAATCCGGATTCTCCAGCACGGCTCCGTCCTGGAACAGGACCACGGGCAGCGTGGCGGGATTGCCGCCGAGCGCCGCCACCACGCGGGCATCCGTGATGCCTTCCGGCTCCAGCCAGCGGTAGGGGACTTGGCTCTTGGCCATGAAGTCCTTGAGCCGGTGGGTTTCGGGGGCCCAACGGGTGCCGACAATGTAGACGCCGTCGAAGGACTCGGGCATGCTGGCGCGCCAATCCTCCAATTGGTCGGCGAGCACTGGATAGAGATGCTGCTCGGGCGGCTCCCACGGCTTCATCAGGTAGTGGTTGAGCTTGACCTTGTTGATGGCGTCGATGGCGGCGGAGGAATCGGCGTAGGCCGTCAGCAGGACGCGCTTGGCGTCGGGCTGGAGCGAATGCACTTCCTGGAGGAACTCTGTGCCGGTCATCAGGGGCATGCGCTGGTCGACGAGGAAAAGCGCGACCTTGTCACCCCGGGCGGTCATCCGTTGGACGACATCGACAGCCTTCTGGGGGGAATCGATGGCGAGAATCCGATAGTCTGCGGAGAATTTGGCTTTCAGGTCGCGCTCGACGGCCCGCAGGACGGACAGGTCGTCGTCAATGGCGACGATGTAGGGCTTTTTCATATTTGGCGGTCCGCTCTCCTACTGGACGAGGAAGCGGGCCCGGTGGATTCAAGACTTGGCTACCAAATATACTCCTTCGCGCCGTCGCGGCGCTCGTAGCCGTCGAGCACGTGCACGACCCGCAGCTTTTTCAGCGTCACCGGGGACAACTGGCCGATCGGGACGTAGACGATTGTCCGCCCAAATCTTGCGGCGACGTTCCGGAATACCGATCTCGGCGGTTTGGCAGCCGCGTAGACCACGTATTTTTCCACCGAATAATCCAGCCCGGCCAGCAGCAGGCGCTCGGCCTTCGATTCGGCCATCTCGTAGTCGGGATCGGCCCAGACATCGTACATACGCCTCGCGGGAAGGCTCATGAGGAAGCCGCCGTACTCGGCGCGACCGATGCCAGGCCCCACCATGTGCTCGAACGGCGAGGTCGAGTAGAACGCCATGTCGGATTCGTTCTGGTGCTCTCCCAGCCAAGTGGTCTGGTAGGTGTAACGACCGTCGCGGTCGTCGTCGAAGATTACGATTACGGAACCGACGTCGCCGTGGATCTTCTGGGCGTTCCGCACAAAGATTTTGCCCTCATGCCAGTTGCGCATGGTTTCGCGCAGATCGATTCCGTCTAGCATGGAGGACGTGAACGGTTCCACGGTGGCACGCTCCTCGCTGAGCATCCCCTTGCCCTTCTTCTTCAGGTATCGGCCAAAATTTTCGATGACCAGGTCCTCCGGCGGGAACGAGCAGATGCTGGCGCCGTTGCTGTTCGGGGCCCATTCGCCCGGCTTCTTCTCCTTCTTCCGTGGCTTGAGGCCGGGGATGGTCATTCGCCGCTTCATGCTGGGCAGACGGCGGCGCAACCGGATGCGGCGTGTGTTGAGCCAGACCTCGTCGCCGGAAATATGGACCGTGTCCAAGGGTCCGGTGGTATCCTGCGCAGCATATTTCGACGCCGTTTCCCACACATCCCAAGCGAAGTTTTCATCCACGATGGAACGCGCCGCGATCACGATTTCGTGCAACTGCGGAGCCAAATCCCCGTTCACGGTGGCCAAACTGCGGCTGTAGCGGGTCAGCAGCCGCCGCTGCCACAACTGCAGAGTTTCCCCGGTGTTGAGGTGGTAGGAGACACCGGCCTCCTGGAACAACTCCGATTGCACGCGGCGACGATCGAGGGGGGCAGGGTCAGCACCAGAGCGCCACGCCTCGTACCGCTCCTGGAGAAACGGATACTCCGAGGTGATCTCCCCCAGGCAATCCGGGTGTGGATTCACCAGCCGCAGATCCTGCCTTCGACGCCGCGCCGGTTCCGACTGCGGCATTTCCATGGCATCGAGGACGGCATCCAGCATGTTCAGCGACAGCACCACCATCACCCGCGCAAACGGGTCCGAACCCTGCAGTTTCCACGCCACACCTTCGCCGAAGGTCTCGATCTCGCGGCTTCGGGCCTGCGGTTGCAGCCGGTAGGCCTCCACGTACTGCGCTGCGGTGATGGCCGAAAGGGCGTAGGTGTCGGGATAGGTTCCGGGAATGTGTGGGCGCTCGGTGGAATCGGGGTCCGCGAACACCACCTCGGCCCCAATTTCGAGTGCCGTCCTAATAGCCTCGACGAACGGATCAGTTGGTTCGACGGGCACGTAGATGGCGCCGTCGAAATCATCATCCTGGTCGTGGAATGCACCCACGCGGCTCAAGGCATCGCCGTAGAAGATGACGGAGATCGACGGTAGCCGTTTCAGCGCCTTCCGGTACGCGCCCTCCAGGTTTTCCGGCAGTTCGACGGCGACGACCTGCGGGCGGTCGGCCAGAATCCGCCGCCGGACTTCGATGGCGAACTCCAACCGGCCCGGCACCACGGGCACATAGGAGAAATTGCCCCGCTGCAGGTTGCCGAAATCTGGCAGTTCAGGAAATGACGTGCCGGTGTCGACGGGCATACCGGATCGCCTCCGCACCCAAAGTCTGCAACACCGCTGTTTCGAGGGCTAGCCGCTCATGGACCGGCTCGGTGGCGAATGCGGCAAGTTTCGTGGCGTAACGGGCGATGTTGATTCCATCGCGGACGCTGTACCGCTCGTCGGCGGCATGGGCCTGCTCCAGGAAATCGGCCACATACTGGAGGACACGGTCCTCGGCGAAGGGCAGATTTTCCTTCAGAATCCGCAACTCCTCCTCCTTCTCGGGGAAGTCGATCAGGATTTGGGGCTGCAGCCGGGAGTGGATGTATTCGGGAAGTTCGAAGGTCGACGCATCGTCGTTCATGGTGGTGACAAGCCGGAATTCCGGGTGCGCCTTGATTTTGACGCCCGCCACGATGCTTTCGACGTAGCGCCGGTTGTCCAGCAGCGGCGCGAGACTCGCCCAGCTCTTCTCGCTCATACGGTTGCCTTCGTCGAGGATGGCAATCCCGCCCCGGATCATGGCGCTGACCAAGGGGGAAGCAACGTACCGCAGTCTCCCCTCGCCTTCCAGCACCGGCGTGACGAGCAAATCCTCGGGGCGCGTGTCGAGCGTGGCCTGCATGATGAAGACTTCGCGGCCGATCCGCTTGGCTGCCGCGTAAGCCAGGGTGGTCTTGCCGACCCCGGGCTTGCCCACCAGCCTGGGGCTCATCGGGACATCGGCCCCGCTCACCACCATCCAAGCCGCAAGCAGTTGGCGCATCAACTCCTCTTGTCCGACCCACTTCGTCGGCAGTTCGTCGGGATGCGCCAGATGCAGCGTTATTCCATCAATTTCTACTTTCATCTAAACCTTTTCCGGCACCACGTATGGCACCCTGTACTTCCGGGTCAGGAGCGCGTTGGCCTCGGCGTCGCCCGGATGGTTCCAAGTCCTGGTGTCGAACTTCAAACTCCGCTTCAGCCTGTAGCTTGAATTGGCCAAGTGGCACAGCGTGGCCGACTTTACACCCTCCTCCACCGGCGCATGCAGATCGGCCGGACGGCGGGATTGCACGGCCTTGAGGAAGTTCGAAAAGTGCGGCACGGTATCGACACCTGCCAGGGAATCGAACTTGAATTCCTTTTCGACCGCCATCTTGCCCGGCTGCTTGGCATCGGGCCGGTAAATCCGGTAGCCGGCTGCATCGATCGCCATCATGCCGTCGACCCCGTAAACCAGGTCGCCGACCATGATGCTTTCCTCGGGCTGGGTAGGCAGGCCGCGGACTTCGAAAACAATCTCGGAATCGCCGTAGTCATAGGTGGCGATTTGGGTGTTGGGCGTCTCCTGCTCGTCGTCGTAGGCGTACTTGCCGCCGGTGGATGCGATTGCGGGCGGCAGATCCTTGCCCATCGCCCAGCGGGCGAAGTCCATTTCGTGGGCACCCTGGTTGGCGATGTCGCCGTTGCCGGTATCCCAGAACCAGTGCCAGTTGTAGCGGAAACGGTTCCACGTAAAGGGGCGCATCGGGGCCGGTCCCAGGAACGTGTCCCAATCGATGCCGGGCGGAACGGGTTCGGTGGGGGACTTCCCGATGGAAACGCGGCGCTTGAAGCAGAGACCCTTCGCCATGTACAGCTTGCCCAGCACGCCCGAATGCAGTTGCGAAATGGCGTCACGCCGGAACTCGATGCTGCGGCCCTGGGACCCGACCTGCACAATCCGCCCGTACTTCGCAGCCGCCTCGATCATTTTGCGGCCTTCGAAAACGTTGTGGCAGGCAGGCTTCTCCACATAAACATCCTTGCCCGCCTGGCACCCCCAAATGGTCCCGAGTGCATGCCAGTGGTTGGGCGTCGCCATAGTGACGGCGGCGATGTCGCGGTCCTCGAAAACCTGCCGCATGTCGCTGTAGGCCTTGGGCTTGGACCCCGTAAGCTTGTCGACCAGTGCCACGGCCTTTTCGCGGGCAGCTTGGTTGACGTCGCAAACGGCCGCGATCCGGGCCTCGGGCGTCCGAGCGAGGAAGTTCATGTGGTCGTTGCCCCGCCCGCCCAAGCCGATCACGGCAACCGGGACTTTGGATTCGGCACCGAACGCGCGCATGGCTGTGGCACCGGCGGCGGCGATCAGGAAACTGCGTCTCTGCATAGTCTGCTCCCTTGCCCTACTTTACTAGTTGCGGCAGGGCCAGTCGATTCCCCGCTAGACTGAAACCAATGCCGACCTTTGTAAAAACCGCAATAGTGGACGCCCCTGTGGACCGCGTCTTTGGATTTCACGAACGGGCCGACGCCTTTACGCTGCTGACACCGGCTTTCCCGCCGGTCCGCGTGGTGGGCAAGGTGGGTAAGGGCGTCCAGAGCGGCGTCCGGGTGGAAATTCGGGTCGGGCCGGTGCGTTGGCTGGCGTTGCACACGGATTATGTGAAGAACAAGCTGTTCGTGGACGAGCAGATCTCGGGTCCATTCGCGAAATGGGTGCACCGGCATGAGTTTGAGGCGGTCGGCAACCAGACGAGGCTCACGGACAGCGTAGAGTTCCAGTTGAAAGGCGGCCGGATCATCAACTCCCTCTTCGGTTGGGTGGCGAAAATAGCGCTGACCGACATGTTCCGGCATCGCCACGATGTGACCCGACGAATCTGTGAGGCCAAATGAGCGCGCAACCATCCTGTTTGATCGTAGGGGCCGGGATGGCCGGATTGACAGCGGCTTCCGCCCTTTCCGCCGGAGGCTGGCAGGTGACCGTGGTTGACAAGGGCCGGGGCGTGGGCGGGCGCATGGCGACCCGGCGCATCAGTGATGGCCGTTTCGACCATGGTGCGCAGTTTTTCACCGTCCGCGACCCCGGGTTTCGGGAGCAGGTCGAACTTTGGGTCCACCGGGGGTGGGTTCTGCCTTGGTTCGAGGACGGGGGACATACCCGCTACCGGGCCGAGGGAGGCATGAGCCAGCTGGCGAAGCATCTGGCCGCGCCTCTGAACGTTCGCTCCGGCGTGAAGTTGTCCGAAGTCAGCCCGCTCGGCAACGGTTGGAGGGCCACCAGCGACACGGGGGAAGCCTTCGATGCCGATGCGCTTGTGCTGACGGCACCGCCTGAGCAGTCGCTGGCTCTGTTGGGTGACTGCGCCTTGGGGCTGGCCGACGGCGTGGTGGAGCAATTGGGGACCGTCGATTTCGATCCCTGTTTTGCCTTGATGGTGCTGCTGAACGGGTCGTCGCGGGTGCCGGAACCGGGTTACTTCCGCCCCCAATTGGGGCCTATCGAGTGGCTGGCCGACAATACCCGGAAAGGCGTCTCACGTGGACCCCGGTCGGCGGTTACCGTGCACGCCACGGGAGACTTTTCGCGGATGAACTTCGATGCACCCCTCGACGAGGTTGCCAGCCGGTTGCTGGTCGCCGCCGACCCTTGGCTCGGCGGATCCGTGGAATCGTGGCAAATCCACCGCTGGAAATATGCGAAGCCGGTTGCGGGCACATGGCCCGGCTGCCTGTTTTCACGGGCACCTTCGCCCGTCGCATTCGCCGGCGACGGCTTGGCGGGGGGAAGGGTGGAGGGCGCGTTCCTGTCCGGCTTGGCAGCTGCCCGATCACTCAAGTATTAGTACGGTCAGAAAATTGGTGGTACGAAATCCGCACCCTAGCACGTGCCCGGAGCGTCTACTATGGAAGTTTACAAATGCTTTCAATTGTCGTCCCGATCCACAACGAGGAGCACTCGATTCTTCCCCTCTACGACCGTTTGGTTGCGGTCCTGACCGCCGTCGGTCGTCCCTGGGAGATCCTTTTCGTGGACGATGCCTCGACCGACCGCAGCATGGAGTTGCTTGCCAACTTGGTTCAGACCGATTTTCGGCTGAAAGTGATCCGTTTGCGGCGGAACTTCGGACAGACGGCTGCGCTCCAGGCCGGCTTCCACGAGGCCATTGGAAACGTGATCATCGCCATGGACGGCGATCTGCAGCACGCACCTGAGGACATCCCGGCTCTGCTCGCGAAAATCGATGAAGGCTACGACATCGCCAGTGGCTGGCGCAAGGAGCGCATCGACAACGCCGTTACTAGGAAGATTCCCTCCCGCATCGCCAACTGGCTCATGTCAAAAGCATCGGGCATCGACCTTCGCGACTTCGGAACCACCTTCAAGGCCTACCGGGCAGAGGTGTTGCGCGACGTCCATCTTTACGGCGAACTCCACCGGTTCATTCCGGCGCTGGCCAGTTTCTACGGGGCGCGAGTCTGCGAAGTTCCCATCCAGAATCCGCCGCGTATCGCCGGTGAGTCCCATTACGGGCTGAGCCGGACATTCCGCGTCCTCTTCGACATCCTCACCATCCGTTTCCTGCTGAAGTACTTCACCCGTCCGATGCACTTTTTCGGAGCATTTGGACTGGTTGGGACGGTTCTCGGCTCCATCATCCTCGCCTTCTGCCTCGGCTTCAAACTCCTCTACTGGCATTTGAACGTAGTTGCCGAGCATGGTCCGTTGATGCTGGCGGGCGCTCTGATGTTTGTGGTTGGGCTGATGATGTTCAGCACCGGATTGATTGGGGAACTGGTGATGCGGACGTATTTCGAGTCCCAGAACCGGCGGATCTATGCGGTTCGGGAAATTCTGACACAGCGACCTCGCGAAGCAGTGGGCGAATTCCGGTAGTACTCAAACTTTGTATTGCAAAGTATCTGCCGGGGTCCTTATAATGACCTCATGGCAGTGCCACGGCCAATCCGCGTTTCTCCACCGGAGCCTTTTGGGTTGCACCACCAGGCAATGGACAACCTGCGCTACATCCGAAACACGATGGAGAGCGCCGGTTCTTTTACCGCAGTGCCCGGCGTTGGCGGCATGGTAATGGGCGCGACCGCGTGCCTCGCAGCTTTCGCGGCCCACTTCAGCCGGAGTCCAAAGGCTTGGCTGGGGATTTGGGCGTTCGAACTGGCGCTGGCCATCGCCATCGGACTGGCATTTTCCGCTCGCAAAGCCATACGGAACGGTTCCTCGCTCGTTTCCAAGCCCTTCCGGCGTTTCGTACTCGCCATGGTCCCGGCCGTATTCTCGGGCGCGCTATTGACCGCAGTCCTTTACCGGAGTGGTCAACACCCACTCATACCTGCCGTGTGGTTGCTGCTGTACGGCGTGAGCGTATCGTCCGGCGGGGCATTTTCGGTCCGCGCGGTTCCGCTGATGGGTTCCTGCTTCCTCGCGATCGGCAGTGTGGCTGCATTGGCTCCCAGTACATGGGGAGACGCGCTCATGGCGCTGGGTTTTGGCGGGCTCCATTTGGTATTCGGGTTTGTGATCGCGAAGGATTTTGGAGGCTAGGACAATATGTTGAAACCGAAGGTTGCAGTCGCGGCGGGACCGACGGTTGTTCCGTCGGTGGTTCGATCCCCAAGCGTGGCGGTGGGTTCTGGTGCGCGTTCCCTCGACAAGGTGATCCATGAACGGTTGCGGCTCGGCATTGTCAGCGCACTATCGGTCAACGAAACCCTGACATTCAAGGATTTGAAGAAGATTCTCGCCACAACCGACGGCAACCTGAGCGTCCACTCGCGCAAGTTGGAGGAAGCCGGCTACATCGAATGCACCAAGGGATTCGAGGGCCGGGTTCCCCGCACAGAATACCGCCTCACCGAAAAGGGCCGAACCGCGATGTCCGGCTATTTGGAACACATGGAAGCACTGATCCGGGCCACCCGCGGCCAATAGGGGGAAAAAATTTGCCTATCGACTTTACAACACAAAGTAAATTGCACGTCGCGGTCATCATGGACGGCAACGGACGCTGGGCGACGGACCGGGGTTTTCCCAGGATCGCCGGCCACCAAGCCGGGTCGGAGTCATTGCGTCGCGTCGTCCGTGCCGCACCGGATTTCGGTGTCTCCACGTTGACCGCCTATGCGTTCTCATGCGACAACTGGAAGCGGCCAGCCGAGGAGGTCGACGCCATCATGGCATTGCTGGCATGGTATCTCGCCGATGAGATTCCGCGTCTTTTGGCCGACCGGGTGCGGTTGTCCGTCATCGGCCGACGCGACCGGCTCCCGGAGTCGCTGGTTGCCATCATCGATGAAGCCGAGGCCGCCACGTCGGCCTGCGACAAGCTCCACCTCCGGTTGGCCATTGACTACTCGGGGAGGGAGTCGATCCTGACAGCTACAGGTCTTTGCGCAGGCCGCGACGTTACCACGGAACGCTTCGAACAAATGCTGGCAGCAACGAACCGCGGCGGTTCCCAACCCGTCGACCTATTGATCCGCACCGGCGGCGAGCAGCGCCTCAGCGATTTTCTCCTCTGGGAGTGCGCCTATGCCGAGCTTGTATTTACCCGGCGCATGTGGCCCGAATTTGGAGGGCAGGACCTGGCCAAGGCCATTGCAGCCTTCCGCAGGCGGGAACGCCGGTTCGGCGATGTTCCCGCCGCGCTGGCATCCCGACTTCCAACCTACTCCAGGGAACGCTGGCTCCATTAGGCAAATCACCTGAAATATCTGATACCAAACCGCTTAGTCCCGCACGGCATTCCTTCCGCCCTACGGTCGGGCCATGCGCGCGGCGCTATTCCAGGCTATACTGGAAGGTATAGCTGATCGTTTCTCTGGTGCTTGTCCTTAATCGCAATGATCGACGGGGCTCTGCGGCAAGAACTGCGGCAGCCCCGTTTTTTTTGCATAGCGGTACGGGGATGGGGCGAGCGGAAGCGCAGCTGTGATTTTCAATTGAGGTTTGGGCATGAGAGAACGTGGCATAGTGAAGTGGTTCAACGCGGCAAAGGGATTTGGATTCATCCAACGCGCAACGGGCGAGGATGTTTTCGTCCATTTTTCGGCCATCCAGTCGGGTGGATACCGCTCCTTGGATGAAGGCGCACAGGTCGAATTCGAGGTCACCAACGGTCCCAAGGGACTGCAGGCGTCCAACGTTTCGCCCGTGTAGGGCGTCGCGGGGAACGGGCCGGTCCCCAATGGGGCCGGCCAAATTCACTAAAAACAGCCAGTTTGGATTTGCGGCACGTGCCGCAGTGGAAACAACGAGGTGGAATGAGCAAGGAAGACAGCATCGAAGTAACCGGAACCGTATTGGAGAAGTTTCCCAGCGGTCTTTTCAGTGTCCAGTTGGAGCATGAGCGCGTTGTGCTCGCCCACTTGGCCGGACGTTTGCGCCGCAACCGCATCCGTGTCCTGGCTGGTGACAAGGTCACAATGGAACTCTCTCCGTACGACTTGACCAAGGGCCGGATCACGTTCCGCCACCGCTAGTAAAAATTCAGGAGAAAAGTCTCCACTCCCCGGCACTATAAAGAAGACATGGTCAAAGCGCTCTTTGTCTTCGGAACCCGGCCGGAAGCCATCAAACTTTGCCCACTGATCCTGCATTTGCAGGACAGGAGGGATTACTTCGATGTTCGTACGGTCGTCACGGCCCAGCACCGCCATATGCTGGACCAAGTCCTGACGGCCTTCCGCGTTACTCCAGACTACGATTTGAACCTGATGACCCCTGGCCAGACACTGGCAGCGGCATCATCCCGCATGCTGGCGGCCTTGGAACCAGTCTATGCCGAGGTACGCCCGGATATTGTGTATGTACAAGGCGACACCACAACCACGCTTTGCGGCGCTTTGTCGGCATTCTATTCGCGGATTCCCATCGGACATGTGGAAGCCGGGCTCCGCACCGGCGACATGGCCCAGCCCTTTCCCGAGGAGATGAACCGCGTCCTCACCGGACGCCTGTCGGCTCTCCATTTCGCGGCGACCAACGGTGCACGCGACAATCTGGTGGGCGAGGGGGTACTGCCGCAATCGATTCATGTGACAGGCAATACAGGCATCGACGCCGTACTCCACGTCCGCGACAGGCTCGACAATGGCGGTCTCCCCCGCACCGCTTGGGATTTCCTCACTCCCGCCAAGCCGTTGATTCTGGTAACCGCCCACCGTCGCGAGAGTTTCGGCGAGGGCTTCGAGAACATCTGCCGTGCGGTTAGGCGCATCGCTGCGCGCGGCGATGTGCAGGTCGTGTACCCAGTCCACCGCAACCCGAATGTGCAAGGACCGGTACACCGCCACTTGGCCGACGTTCCCGGAATCCACCTGATCGAGCCCTTGGACTACGTGCCGTTTGTGGATTTGATGCGGCGCGCCACCATCCTGCTGACGGATTCGGGCGGAGTCCAGGAGGAGGGGCCGTCCCTCGGGAAGCCAATTATCGTAATGCGGGAAAAAACGGAGCGGCCCGAGGCTGTCGAATCGGGAACCGTGCGCCTGGCGGGAACGGATGAGGACCGGATTGTCGCGGAGGTTTCCCGACTCCTGGACGATCCCGCCGCCCGCGACGCGATGTCCCGCATCCACAACCCTTACGGCGACGGACATGCGAGCCAGCGGATCGCCGACGCCACACTTGCCTATTTCGGGCACCGGGGGACCTTGGCAGCATGAGTTTGCGCCGGCGGGAAGAATTTTTAAGTTTCTTTTTCGCCAGACTAAAGTTTTCTCCGTAGTTTGCCGATAAGTGTTCAAACGGAGCATTGACATGAATCGACGCGTAGCGCTCTTGGAGTCGCTGCTGGAGGCGCGGTATCCGGGAAACCCACCACCGGACCTGTGTGTCGCAATGGATCAGGCGGTGGAGTTTGCAGTCTGCGAAGGGCGGTCCATCGCGGAGGCAATCGCAGCATTCTTCGCCGAGGACGACTGGGGTCCGGCCCAGAAGACCTTGGAGGACATCGTGCGTCCCGGCGTCCAATTCCGGCCCTCGGCACTTCCGATCATGCCGAAGGCGGTGTCGAGCCTCCTGAGACTGACGGAGGATTCGGCCACCGTGGACGAATTGGAGCGCATCGCCGCCACGGACCCGGTTCTGGCTGCGCGGTTGTTGGCTGCCTCGAACTCGGCACGGCACGGCTCGCGGTTCCAAATCGTGCGCTTGCGCGAAGCAGTAATGCGACTGGGGGTGCTCGAAGCCCGCAGGGCCCTCATTGCGTCCTCACTCGGCGGTCTGTTCGCGTCGACGGCCTTGAGGGAGCTTTGGGACCACTCACAGATCGTGGCCGATTCGGCCGCGAGGATCGCCACCACGTGCGGCATCGACCCGGAAACCGCGTGGCTCGCGGGATTGGTCCATGACATAGGACGGCTCGGGTTTGCCACACTCCCCGCCAATGCCCGGGTCGCGGAGCAGCGTTGGCTCGAAGCCGGATTCCCGCTCGTCTACGCCGAAACACTCGCGTTCGGGAACGACCATGCCAGTCTAGGAGAACAATTGCTTCGAGGCTGGGAGATTCCGGCCTTCGTCGGGGATGCCGTCGCCATGCACCACCGTCCCGAAAGCGCCCGGTCCGACTTGGAGGCCATCCTGTTTCTGGCCGAGGATACCGCTGTGAGACTTGGCACATGTGTAGCGGAGGACCTTTGGCTAGATATGCGGCGTAGAATCGCCTGCGAGCGCACCGGGCTGGAACTTGACGAACTTCGGGAAATGGATGCCCGCGGCAACGTTCACCACAGGGCCATCGCGTAGTCCACCCAACGGCGAATACACTACAGGTATGGGCGTGAGGACGGTCTGTCGGATTCTGTTTTCCTTGTGGGCAGCCGCAATCGGACTGCACGCTCAAAAAGCTGCTCCCCGTGGGACCTTTTACAAAGACGTCGCCCCAATCGTATGGCAATCCTGCTCGCCCTGCCACCGGCCGGGTGAAGCCGCGCCGTTTTCCCTGCTCACCTACGAGGACGTGCGGAAGCACGCGCCACAAGTTGCGTCGGTAGTCGCGAGCCGGTACATGCCACCGTGGCTTCCCGAAGCCGGCCACGGCGAATTCGTCGAGGAACGCCGCCTCACCGACGACCAAATCCGCACAATCCGGGATTGGGCGAAATCCGGTGCCCCCGCAGGCGTTCCCGCCAAGGGCCAAGCGCCTCCAAAATTTTCCAGTGAGTGGCAGTTAGGCCCACCCGACTTGGTCGTCCGCGTTTCCAAGCCCTACAAGCTGAAACCGGAAGGAACCGAGGTTTTCTGGAATTTCATTATTCCCGTGCCCATCACCACCACCCGCTGGGTCCGGGCCATGGAGGTTCGTCCCGGCAATCCGCGCGCCTTCCACCATGCCAATGTGGTTGTGGACCGGTCCGGCGGCTCCCGTCGCCAGGAGTCGGCCGCTGGCGAGGGTTTCGAGGGCATGGACCTGACGTTTGAAGAGGACACCTTCGACCCCGACGGCCATTTCCTGTCCTGGAAACCCGGCAGCGCGCCCAACCAAGCCCCGGACGGCATGGCTTGGCGCGCCGACCCCGGAATGAGCCTCGTCCTCAACGTCCACCTCAAGCCGACCGGCAAGCCCGAGGAGATCAACCCCGAAATAGGCCTCTACTTCACGGACAAGCCGCAAACCCAGTTCCCCATGCTGATGCAGTTGGAACACGACGGGGCCCTCGATATCCCGGCCGGGGACCATGATTTCGTGGTGACCGACGAGCTTCGGTGTGAAATGGACGTTCGGGTGATGGCCGTCTACCCGCACGCCCACTATCTGGGCAAGGTGATGGAGGCATTCGCGACCTTGCCGGATGGCACCATGAAGTGGCTCGTCCGCATCCCGAACTGGGACCTGAACTGGCAAGGAGTTTACCGATTGAAGGAGCCTCTGGTCCTTCCCAAGGGCACCGTCATTTCGATGAAGTACCACTACGACAATTCGAAGGACAATCCCCGCAACCCCAGCAATCCTCCCCAGCCCGTGAAGGCTGGAAACCGGGCGATCGACGAAATGAGCCATTTCTGGTTGCAGGTCCTCCCGGTGGAGGGGGGCGACCGACGTCCCCAACTTCAGGCGTCCCTGACCAAGCGCAGGCTCGAAAAGTACCCCGATGATTTTGGGGCGAACTACGCAATGGGCGACTTGCTGCTGACACAGGGGGATGCCCTGGGCGCCGCGGCCCGCTTCGAGAAGGCCCTTTCGGCTGATCCACGCAGCGTTCTGGCCGCCACCGAATGCGGGATCGCGCTGTTCACTGCTGGAAAACTGCTGGACGCGGAGCTAAAGTTCCGTCAGGCACTGTTCATCGACCCCACTTACACCGATGCCCGCTACGACTTGGCGAGCGTGGAAGCCGCGAACGCCGAATACGAACTGGCTACGGGGGATTTCGCCCAGGTCCTGCGCGAACGGCCCGACGACGCGCGGGCACGCCAGCATCTCGGCGAAGTGGTCCTGCTTTGGGGTGACCAGCTATCGAAGAAGGGCAAGCACGAGGATGCGCTGGCGCGTTACCGCGAAGCCTCCCAGTTCCAGCCCGGCAATCCGGTCCTCCACGGCAAGATCGGTGCCGAACTGGCAGGTTTGGCACGGCTCGACGAGGCGGAAGCTGAGCTGAACATCGCGCTGAAGATCGATCCCCGGTCGGAACCGGCGCGCCAGACGATGGAAGTGTTGAGGGCAATGAAGGGCGGAAAATAGGATTGGAAGACGACCTCCACGCAAATTTCCGGGCCGAAGTGGAGTGCTACACCGCAACAGACCCCATGCCGACAATGGAAAACCTAAGCGCTTTGACCGGAATTCCGGTACCGCAGCTCGTTCGATATGTGCTGGTCAAGTACGCCGCCTCCGCTTCCGACGCACTCCTGGCCATGGAACCTGTGGTTTTCCGCCAAATGCGCGAGCACGTCGCCAAAGCGGAAACTGCGGGCACCGATGAAGCGCGGCTGCAGACGTATGCTGCGCTGCGCGACATGATCGCCTGGCTTGGAACCGCCTAAGATTCTATTTCGCCGTCGCAACCCTCCAAATCGATCGCGATCCATCATCCGTCACCAGCAAAGATCCATCCGCCCCGGTCGCCACGCCCACCGGGCGGCCCCAAACATCACCCGACTCGGTCACGAATCCAGTCAGAAAATCCTCGTAGATCCCCGACGCCTTGCCCTTGGTCAACGGAATGCGCACAACTTCATATCCAGTGCGGACCGACTTGTTCCACGACCCGTGCTCAGCCGCGAAGATGTCGCCGTCATACTCCTTCGGGAACATCTTCCCGTCATAGAAGGTCATCTGCAGCGAAGCATTGTGCGGTTGCAAGAGCACATCGGGAACAATCACCTTGTCCTTGAGCTCCGGGTGTTTGCCCTCGTGCCGAGGGTCTTGGTTTCCGCCAATGTAGAACCACGGCCAGCCGTAAAACCCACCTTCCTTGACGCTGGTCACGTAGTCCGGGACCAAATTGTCGCCCAGCGCGTCCCTCTCGTTCACTGAACACCAAAGCTCGCCGGTAACCGGGTTGACGGCAATCCCGACAGGATTCCGAATTCCGGCCCCGTACACCTTCATAAACTTGCCATCGGGCGTGTACTGGAGGATGTTCGCCCGCATCTTCTCACCCGGAGTGGTGTCCGGGTCGTCCACATTCGACCGTGAACCCACCGCGAGAAACAACTTCTTCCCATCCTGCGAGAAAGTAACATCCCGCGTGGAGTGCCCGCCGCCAGCAATGCCCGAAATGACCGTTTCCGGCTCGCCGGTGGCCTTCAAGTCGCCATTCTTGTACGCGAAACGTACCACCGACTCGGTGTTTCCGACATAGACATGGGTAGGATTCGGCCCCGGCGGATAGAAGGCGATCCCGAACGGCGACCTGAGGCCGGTAGCGAACACCGAAGTCTCTTGAGGTTTGCCGTCCGCCGTGATGCCGCGGAAAATCTTGATTTCACCCGACCCAACAGTTTCCGCCACAAACAGATCCCCATTCGGAGCTCGGCGGATGATGCGCGGGTTCCTGAGTCCGGTGGCGTACAGATTTACCTTGAATCCGGCCGGGGCCACCGGTGTTGCGCCGTCGGGACGCGGAACCATGCGCGCACCATTGGACGAGGACGGCGTAGCGCCGGGCTTCGGCAGGTCCTTGGCCGAAATATGCCGCCAAACACCCGCTTTCACGTTGTTAAAGCTCGCAAAAGCGGCCTCGCCGGTAAGGACGTTCTTCGGATCTGTGCCCGCAGTGGCAAAGTGGGCGGCCGCAGCACAGGCCAGGATGATGGCAATCGATGCTGACGCGCGAAACATTTTATTCAGGAACATCTCGGCTGACATTCTACTTCGCCGCCCCCGCTGGGAAGAACTTGGGCCCCGCCGCGGCATCCCCGAAATCAAAACAGGTCGCATAGGCAAGGCGCACGATCTTCTCCATCTTCGGGTAATTGATCTTCTCCGCCGTGTCAGTAATCTGGTGGTAATCCGGATGGAAGCCCGTGAACCACCACACCGCAGGGATGTCGTGCATCAGCATCGGGTACTGGTCGCTGCGGAACAGCACGCTCAGAATCGTGTCGTCGTCCCACTTGTAGTTCAAATGCAGTCCGACCAGCTCATTCGACCGCACGACGGCCGACTTGTAATCCGGGCTGTACCGCGTTCCAATGATGTTGACCTCGTTCGACGTGTCCGCAGCGATATCGATCAACCCGTGCGTCTGGTTGCTGTCCTTCTCGTCCCGCCCGATCATGTCGAAATTGATCTGTGCCTTCGTGCCTGCAAGGGGCCGCAGCGGGTGCGAGGCGTAGTAGTACGCCCCCAGCAATCCCCGTTCCTCGGCCGCGAAAACCGCCAAAACAATCGACCGCTTCGGCTTCACCGGATTCCTAGCCAGCGCCCGCGCCATCGAAACCACGCCGACCGTCCCCGAGCCGTTGTCGTCCGCCCCCCGGTAAATCTCGCCGTCGACCCGAGTCCCGTCGTGGTCGTGGTGGGCGCTCACCAGAATTGTTTCGGCTTTCAGTGTCGGGTCGCTGCCCTCGATCATTCCGACCACGTTTTGCGAAACCCCTCGCTTGCGGTTGGATGTGGCAATTCGCAACGATGCATCGATACCCGCCAAGGCCCGCGACTGCGGTTTCAAGGTCGAATCAATCGCCGATTGCAGTTCCGATCCCGTTTTTCCGGTCGATGCCAGCAACTCCGCCGCAATCTCAGCTGTCACCGTCAACGCCGGAATCGATTCATCGCCGTCGATGGCTTGAACGGGCCGCGGCGTCCGAAACTGCGCCCCCCGGCCTCCGGCGTCCAAGGAACCTCTTTCATTCCCCGGCTTGTGGTTGGGGTCCGGGGCCATCAATACCGCAGCCGCACCGTGCTTCCAAGCGTTCGTCATCTTGGCGCGCAGGTTGGCGTACCGCGTATTCCCCTTGCCATTGAAGACGGAATTGGCGTCATACTCCTGCGGCTCGTGGTTGAAAACAAGGACAATCTTGCCCTTGGCGTCGATCCCCGCATAGTCGTCATATCCCAGTTCGGGGGCCGTGATGCCGAAGCCCGCGAACACGACCTGCCCTTGGAAGACGCCGTCATTCGGATACCCTCCCAGCAACGCCGGAGCCTTGAATTCCTTCGCCGCGCCCTTGGAACGCACCGTCAGAGCAGTCCGCTCCCGATCCATCTTGTACTCCACCAAGGGCACAGGCTGGAAGAATGAATCGCCGACCAGCGGCTTCAACCCCGCCTTGGCAAATTCGGACCCAATCCACTGGGCAGCCGCGTCGTCGCCGGGCTCCAAGGACATGCGCCCCTGCATGGCATCGGAGGCCAGAAAATACAAATCCGCCTTCAGTTTGGCCGCCGTGATGTCGTCCAAGCCGGTGGCAATGCGGGTGCGGGTCTGACCCTGCACTACCGCCGCGAGGATGACCGCCAGGATGGGAGCGATTGGAGTAAAAAAGCGCTTCATCCCCGCAGTGTACAGCCGCCGGTACCACAGAGCGTGCCCCGTTAAAACTCCTGATTATTGTGAGCCGTTTTTCGCGGCGATTCCGCATGCTCATGTGAAGGCACACGGGTCCAACCTCTCGGAGGAGGTGGATGCGAACCTGCCAGCCGACACGTCGGCGGAACGGATAGAACAAATGAATATGAAGAACAACAGGAAGACCCTTGCGGCGTCGGCACTCTCGGCATCGCTACTCTTGACAACCGGATTTGCACCAGCAGCTACCGCAGCCGGCATCATCGACCTCGGCCTCTACGCGGTTGGGGAAGGCGTCAACAATAGCGGCCAAGCGGTGGGACGAATCGGCGTCGGGCTGTCGACCGCATTTCTGTACTCCAACGGCACCAGCACCAGCCTCGGCGCGCTTGGCAGCCTTGGCAGCGATGCTCGGGCCATCAACAACGCCGGCACCATCGTTGGCAGTTCCCCGGCCAACGACGGCAAGGGCAAAGCCTTCGTTTACCAGAACGGCACCATGACCAACCTGGGCACGCTCGGGGGCAACTATTCGGAAGCCTGGGCCATCAGCCCCAACGGCATGATCGTTGGCGACTCCACCCTAGCCGGAGACGTGACCCGGAACGCATTCCTCTACAGCGGCTCCATGAGCAACCTTGGCAACCGGGGTGGCGCCTACGCAACGGCTGCCGGAATCAATGACAGCGGCAGCATCGTGATGACGGACCGGACGGGCGCGGGCAATACCTTCGAAGGCTACCTGTATTCGGGAGGTTCGGCAACCAAGCTGGGCACCCTTGGAGGCTTGTTCAACGTCCCGTCGGGAATCAACGCCGGTGGCCAGATCGTGGGCACCTCGGAAACCGCGGGCGGGACTCTGCATGCCTACGTGGACACCAACGGAACTTTCACCGACATCGGATCCGGGCTTGGCGGACACATCGCCTTCGGCAACGCGATCGACGACAACGGCGATATCGTCGGCTCGGCGGAGCGGGGCAATGGAAATGGCGGAGCGTTCCTGTACGCCAACGGCGCCATGATCGACCTGAACTCATTGCTTCCGGCCGGGTCGGGATGGACGGACTTGGACACAGCCTACGGAATCAGCAATGACGGCACCAAGATCGTCGGAACCGGCACCTACAACGGGAACGCCCACGGCTTCGAGCTCGATCTGAGCGTTACCGCGACTCCAGAGCCTGGCTCCATGGGTCTCCTAGCGGCAGGGGCCGCGATGCTCGCCTACCGCTTGCGCCGCAGGAAGTAAAACCGAGAGCAGCCCGGCGACGCCAAATCGTCGCCGGGCTGCATGGCGCTAAACCAACGGGACTCGTTCCTACTGGTTTCGCCCGTGGGTGGCCTCCGACTGTTTCCACTTGGCTATCATTTCCAACGCTTCCCCCGCGCGGGCCCGCACATTCTGGTCGGGGTCGGCAAGCACGGCGCTCAACGCCTGTTCAGCCTCGGGCACGTGGAATTGCCCGACATCGTAAGTGGCGAAGCAGCGCTGGCCGGGGTCGGGGTCGTGAAGGCGCTTGAGAACGAATTGCAGCGTCGGGCCATCGCGGAACTGTCCCAGACTCCGCACTGCGGAACTCCACAGCGGGTCGTCGACGTGCTTGAGCGCCGCCCGCAGGACGGGGATAGCCCTGGGATCGCCGATCGAGCCCAACAACTCGGCAGCCATGACGCGCTGCATGTCCCGGTCGTGTTCAACGGCACGCATCAGTTCGGGCACCGCTGCAGGGCCCATGGCTAGGAGGGCGGCGTCGACGCTGTGGAAGACTACAACGGGACCTCCGTGGAACGAGAACGACTGGGAAAATCCGGCAGCGAAACCGTCGGCCCAACCAAAGTCGTCCAAGTGGTCCACCAGTGCTGGGATGGCGACGGCGGCTGACGGACCAAGCCTCTGTATTTCGGTGGCCGCGCCCGCCCGGGTAAATCCGCGCCAGGAATGCAGCCTCACGATGGCCCAACGCTGTTCCTTGGTTGCGCCCCCGGGTGCGGACAGCAGCCAGAATGGTCCGTCGAAGCCGTATGCAAGCACAACAGTAGCCGCAACGGCGGTGCCGAGGATCTTCATCCTGCCCATCATGATCCGCCGCCGCCCGGGGCTGCCATGGATGCTACTTCGGGCACTTCCCGCCGGGGCAGCGGTTGTTTTCCTCGCACACGTATTCGAAGATCCCCATCTGCTCCCACTCCGGCTTCGCCTTCATTTCAAACTCCTGTGACCACGGCTTGGTGAAGATCTTGGGGTCGTCGATAGTGATCTGGTACTTCAGCGTGGTGGCATCCTTGCGCGAAATCCTCTCCGTCGCTTTCATGGCATCGGAGTGCATCCGGGATTCATTCGGGTTGGTGTAAAAATAATCGTCCAACGACCAGCGCTTGAAATTCACAGTTTCAATCACCAGCGTCTCGCCTTCCCAATGGCCCACCGGATCGCCGTAATACATCGGCTCCAACCCCTGCCGGTGCGGACGCCCGTCCAGTGGGATCATGCGCGTAACGTTCTGGAACTCGTGGAAGATCACCAGGTAAGACCCGTTCTGCACCAGCCGAACCGCGTTGGCCGAGAGCATCCCGCCTGGAAATCCGGCCGGCATGCAGAAGTCGCGGGGCTCGTCGTGCCTCGCGTCGCCAGTTGGTGGCTCGATAAATTTCTCACCCCCCGGCTTGAGAGGCGCGAAGGACTTCCGGTCGAACACCGTAGCGGAACCTTTGCCTTTCTCGCCGCCAATCGATTTCGGCCATTCGTAGATCCCGCTGAAATCCGGCTTCTGCCCGTGCAAAGTGGCTACAAGCAGCAGTGACGATACCAGCAGCCGCCTCACTTCTTCCCCCCGTTGTCCGCCGGCAATTTGTCCTCGGCAGACGCGGTGAATACTGCGCGACCGTCCTCGAACGTCACCCGGCCGCCGGATCCGTTGTTGGAACCGTCCTTGGCCCGGAAGCCTTCCACCTTAATCTTCATGCCGGGCTTAATGGAATCCCGTAGAATTCCCCGCCGCATCAATTGCCCAGGCGCCCCGCCGGAAAACGCCCAATTGGTCACCTTGCCGGAATCATCTTTTACATCCACATAGAACCACACGTGCGGATTCTGCCACTCCACCTTGGTGACGACGCCGGTGACCTTGACCGGATTCTTGTCGTCGAACTCGGCGGCGAAGGAATGGTGTGCCCCTACCGGGAGCACGGCGGCCTGAAGAGCCAGGACAAGGAGGCAGGCTGTCTTTCGCAATGTCATTCTTCGGTACGCTTCCGCTCGAATCATACCATCCAACGGAGTTGGAATGTCTGTCGGGTGGCCCCCCCCGGCGTGCGACATAATGAAGCTCATGGCCGCCGGATTTCTAAGTCCAGGCCATTCCCAGTCATGCAACCAGATTCACGCCGAGTGCGGCTTGCCGTAGCCCTCCTTTCAGCCCTGTTGGCGCTGATGTTCAGCCGTGCGCTGGAGATCTTCGCCGGGCCCCCGGGCATGTGGATCGGGCTCATTTGCGGAGTCGTCATCGCGGCATGGTACGGCGGGCTCAAACCAGGCATAATCGCGACCTTGGTCTTACTGGCTGCAGCTGTTTGGATCAACGAGAGTGGTTTTGGGCGACCGGCCGCGCTAGAGACGCCCCCGGCGGACCTCATCCAATCCAATCGCCATGCAGCCGTCCTCTTCCTCCTCCTATCGGTAATTGTGTCGGTGGCCATGCAGCGCCTGCGGATGCAGGGGTTTCGCGCCGCCCACGCCCAAGCCAGGTTGCGCGAGGTACTCGACAGCACCCTCGACGCCGTCCTGTCCGTCGACATCGAATTCCGATGCCTGTACTCCAACCAGCGCGCAGCCCAAATGGTGAATCGAACTCCGGGCCAGATGTTCTCGCGCAGCCTGCGCACCATCTTTCCGGAAATACCGGGTGTGACCCTCTACAGGGAACTGGCCCGTGCCATGCGGGAACGCACCCCGGTCCATCTGGAATATCGCGGCGAACTGGCCGGAGGGCAGTCAGGCAATCGCCGCTACGATCTCAGGGGTTGGCCGAACGCCGCCGGGCTGACCCTATTCATCCGCGACATCACCGGAGTGGCGGAGTCAGCCCAGCCGCCTAGACCGCAAAGCAGCCCCGATAATACTGCGTTGCTGGATGAGTATTTCATGAATCCCCTGATCGGCGTAGCCATTGGACGGCAAGACCGCATCCTCCAGGCGAACCCTGAGTTTCTTCGTATTTCGGGGCACCGTGCGGAGGAATTGCGCAGCGGGAATGTTACTTGGTCCCGACTCACGGCGATCGACGGGGAAATTCTCGCCAGCGAAAACCGCCGTGTGCCCGTAAAATGCACCGTCTCTGAGTTCGCGATGAACGGCGCACCCGCTTGGATTGCATTCGTTCTGGATATCTCCGAGCGCCGCAGGCTGGAATCACAAGCAAGGGAGACGGCTCGCCTGGAAGGCTTGAGCCGGATTGCAGCCACTATCGTCCACGATTTCAACAACCTGCTGACCGGCACCATCGGACATGCTTCGGAAGCCTTGGACCAAATACCGCGGGACCTGATACCGGGGAATGTTGGCGCGCGCCAATCGATTCAGCTCTCCATTCGCGCCGCGGAGCGGGCGTCCGATCTTGCCAACCAGCTGATGGCCTTCGCCGGCCGCGGTCGATTTGGGGCCGGTGCTGTCGACGTTGGCAACTTGATCAGGGAAGTGGCGCAATTGATGCGCGCGGCGATCCCCCGCTGCGTGGACCTTCGGCTCGACTTCGAAGTGGGCTTGCCAATGGTTCACGCCGACAGCACCCAGTTGCAGCAGTTGGTCATGAATTTGGTGCTGAACGCTGCCCAGGCAGTTGGGAATACCATTGGCTGGGTCGAGGTGTGCGCGCTGACCTGCGACATCCCAGATGGGGCTGATGTTCCCGGCGGTTCCTACGTTTCGATCCGGGTGGAGGATACGGGCGGAGGCATGGACGCCGCCACACGGGCCAGCATCTTCGACCCTTTCTTCACAACCAAGCCCTCGGGACATGGGTTGGGTTTGGCAGCTGCCAACGATATTGTTCGTGCCGCCGGCGGCACCATCCGCGTTACCAGCGAACCGGGCGTCGGCAGTTGTTTTGAGGTCCTGCTGCCCGCGCTCAGGGCGAAACCTGCCTCTGCGGACAATACGGGTTGTGAATCCGGCGAGCCTCGCGATGGATGGCAGCTCGAGGGCGGCACCATCCTTCTGGTTGAGGAGGACGAAACAGTTCGCACTTTCGCGAAAGAGGCCTTGGAGCACCGCGGCTACACCGTACATGCCGCCCGTGATGGTGCAGATGCGGTGGAAGTCTTCAGAGGCGTCGGCTACAGCATCTCCCTCATATTGGCGGACTTGAATACCTCAGGCATGACCGGCGAACAAACCGTTCGGAATCTCCGGGCCTTGCGGGCAGCCATACCCATCCTCGTAACCCACGCAATGAACGACGAGGCTCTCTTATCGCGCCTCGAAAGCGACTGCGCCACCAGCTCGGTCCGCAAGCCCTACACTGCCGAAGCCTTGGCGGCAAAGGTCCGCTCGGCGCTGGATCGGGACGACGATTGAATCCGCGGCACTGGGGTACGCGGCACGGGGGTACCGCCGTCTTCGTCTTCGTCGCGCTGCTGGTATGCGGCTACTACCGGTGGGAAGTGCGGGCGGCAGGGCACGAGTTCGATTGGAGCGGGCAGAAGCCAGGCTATTACAATTTTCTGGCGCGAGCCTTCGTCTCAGGACACACCTACCTGGAGATCGAGCCGAGGAAGGAACTCCTGGCGATGGCAAATCCCTGGTCGCCCACCGTCCCGGATGAACTCAAGCTATTCGACGCCGTTCTGTACAACCGCCGCTACTACATCTACCATGGCCCGGGACCGGCGATCCTGCTTTTTGCACCTTGGCGGTTCGTGACCAAACGCGATCTGCCGGAAAATTTCGCGCTATTCCTGATGTGTTTTGGCGGCTGGCTATTCTCCGCCCTCGCCATGCGCCGACTGATCCGTCTGGCTGGTGTATCTACGGGACCGGTCCTGGAGCTGTTGCTCCTGCTCGCACTCGGCTTCTGCCAAGGAGTGCCCTTCCTGCTGAACCGTGTCTGGGTCTATGAAATCGCTATCGGTGGAGGATTCTTCTTCGTTTCGGGCGGCCTGTATTTTCTGGCCCGGGCATGGGAGTCCGGTGTCCGGCGGGACTTGGCGCTGGCAGGCCTGTTCCTGGGTGCCGCCATCAGCTGCCGCCCGCACTTGGGACTGCTCGGCGGGCTCGTTCTCGTCCAACTGCTGCTACGTCTTGGCCGCAGGGCCATCCCGTTCGCCATACCGTTTGCTTTCGCGGGCCTGCTCGTTTGCGGCTACAATTTCGCCAGGTTTGAAGATCCATTCGAGTTCGGCACCAATTATCTGTTGGGTGGTGCCTACCAGTCCGCGGTCAGACCGAGGCTGGAAAACGTCTTTCCCGGCCTATACTACCTGCTCGGGTGCGAGCCCGGGTTATCCAAGGTCTTCCCTTGGGTACGATCCATCGCCCGGATCGCACCCGGCGGCGTTCCCCGTCACTACACCTTGGAGCCGCTGGTTGGAGGACTTTGGATGGCTCCGTTCGCGATCTTCCTTCCTCTCGTGGCGATCACGGGCCGCGCGAGACGCATTTTGGTGATCATTTTGGCCCACGTTGCCGGGATCCTGCTTTTCCTGGCATCCACTGGTTGGAGCGTCCCCCGCTACCAAGTGGACTTCCTGCCACTGGCTGTCCTCGTGTCCTGCGTGGGCGTAGCGGCCGCATTGGCAGGGATGCCATCGTTCTTCCGCCGCACCTTGACAGCCCTCCTTGCGACAACGGTCGTTTTTGGCACCGCAGTCAATTTGGCATTGGGCGTCGCCGGCCCGATCGACGAAATGCTCACGGAGAAACCGGCGCGGTACGCTAGGATCGCAACGTGGTTCAGCCCCGTCGAGGAGTACCGCCCAAGCCTCAATCCGCCTTTTCACGCGACTTTCCAGATCCGGAAACGACCGGCAAGGCAGATCCTCCTCCTCGGGGGAGTGCCTTCCCGGCCCTATCAGTTGGTTTTGGAGCCACCTGGCTTGCTTGTCTCCAGTTTCGGAGGGCGTGACCAGACCGTCCCTGTCCAGATCCAGGACGGCGCGCCGACCCTGTGTGACGTCTCTTTCGAACCTGCGTCCGGCGAACTCCAAGTTCGACTTGGCGGAGAATTCGCGTTACGCCACAGGATCGGCACGATGGTTTCCATTCCACCAATGGTTTTTCCTCCTCGCCACTAACGTTGCGGTCACGTTTTACCAAGACTTGCACGCGCAGAGCCGGTACCAAGGTCTAATAGATTACGTAAGGATGAACGGGTGAAGCCGAAGAATCTCTGGTTCAAGTTTTCCATCTGCGTTGGCGGGTTGCTGGGTCTCCTTTTGTTTGCGCAAAGTGTGCGCACATACGAATACGTGTCGGAGAATCTGGTCCGCATGGAGGCTGGCCGGGAGGCGGAGCGACGGATGAATTCCATTTCCCGCGCCTTGCGGCTAACGGGCTCGACCCAATCGTCCACCCTGGCCCCTGTTCTCCAGGAATTGGTCAAGGAAGCACCCGAGCACATCGCATGGATTCGGATCTTTAATATCGACGGCAAGGAGATCGCGGAAAGCACCAAGGTTCCAGGTGCCCCGGTCTACAAACCCGGACAGATCGAAAAACTTCTCGCCAACCGGAACCGGGTCCCAGAGGAACGGGATTTGGCCAATGGCCGCGTCATGATCGTACTCTCGCCGATGCGGAGCGGACCGGGCGGAGGGCGTGGGCGGGGACCGTCCGACACCCAGAACCCACCACCCCCTCCCGATTCCAATGCGGACCAGACCGCCCAAGCTGCAGCCCAAGCCTTCATGGAGCCTCCGCCGGACATGGCGCCGCCCGGCAAACCGCGCGGGCTAGAGCTACCCGATACCGATAAGTCGGGTCGGGCGGGGACCCCACCCGATGGCCGTCGTGGTGGATTCGGGCGTGGACGGGGCGCGAGACAGTTCGAAATAGTGGAAATCGGCGTCTACCTTGGCGGCGTGTCCAGCAATTTTGGGCCATTGCAGGAAAACCTCATCCTTGGCTGTTCGGCGGCTTTCGCACTTCTGGGCGCGGTCGTCCTAATCGGTTTCCGATTTCGCCACTACATGCGCGGCAAACACATCGAGGAGGAGCTTTCGATCGCCCGCCGTGTCCAACTGGACCTGTTTCCAGACCAGGACGCCCTGATCGGCAGCCTTGCCTTCGCCGCCAAATGCGTTCCGGCCTACCAGGTTGGCGGTGACATCTACGACGTCTACCAGACCGACGACGGTGGCGTGGCCCTATTGTTGGGCGATGTCTCGGGCAAAGGTCTACCCGCAGCGCTCCTGATGGGTGTGGTTCAAGGCGCCGTTCGCGCCAGTTCCCTTGGCGGTCCTGAGCAGTTGGAGCAGGCAGCCGAGCGACTCAACCACATTCTCTGCATGAAAACGGCCCGGGAGCGATTCGTCAGTCTGTTCTGGGGAGTCTTCGACGCGGAGACGGCCCGCCTCATGTACATCAATGCGGGTCATTTGCCGCCGCTGCTGATTCGCACCACCGCCTCCGGCAATGAGGTTGTCCGACTTTCCGAGGGAGGCCCGGTCCTTGGCCTGTTGCCCGGAATGCGGTACCGCGTGGCCGAGGTCCCCGTTCAACCGGGTGACCTGCTGATCGTTTTCTCGGACGGGATTTCCGAGGCTGCCAACGCCGCCGACGATGAATTCGGAGAGGACAATATCATCGCTTCCGTCGCGAAATTCGCAGACAAGTCTCCAGGCGACGTGTGCGCCGGTATCTTGGAGGATGTTCGGACCTTCATAGGCACCGAGCCTCCGCGCGACGACCAAACGTTGATGGTAGCCCGATTGGACCCGGCCCCCCGCCTAGATTGGTCACGACGGCTCGAAACTGGTAGGTGCCAAACCGTCGCGAGCGAGTAGAGCCACTGGCATTTACTCCCACGGGACAGGTTCATTTAGGCCATAATGATGGGTTGGGCATCTTCAACCGGATACTGCCATTTCTAATCGCATTGGCCGCTGTGGGCGTTGCGCTGGTATTTCTTTTGGGCCCGTACGGGCTCATGGAGCCGACCAGGTTGCAGGACAAGGACATCCTGTCAGCCGCGCTTCACCTCGTAACCTGGCGCTGGCGGATTATGCCCATCTGCTGCGCGATTTGTATTCGGGCTTTGGTAGCGCGGCCTTATTCCATTGGAATTTGGCTGTTGACTCTGATCGCCGTCGCCACCCTGCCCTTCAACTTGCTGAACCCCTATGAGCTCCGCAACAAGCCTCTGCCCAATCCCAAGTTCGTTCCGATTGCCCAATCAGGCTTGGATCCATCGGAAAAGATCTTGGGAATCACCATCCGGGGCGAATCACGGGCCTACCCGATCCGCATTCTCGCCTACCACGCAATCCTGAATGACCAAGTGGGCGGTCAACCGGTCGCAGCCACCTACTCACTCCTCAGTCATTCGGGCCGCGTTTGGAGCCGGGTTCTGGGGGGACTTGTGCTCAATCTGCGCCTGATCGGGAATGCCAACCAGAATGTCCTGTTCCAGGACGACAAGACCGGCTCGTGGTGGCAGCAATCCATTGGGCGGAGCGCGGCTGGCCGACAACTCGGCAAGAGGTTGGCAGTAGTCCACGGCGACGAAATGACCCTCCGTCAATGGGCAGCCGAGCATCCCACCAGTTCCGTCCTCGTCCCGCAACCCGAGTTTGCCGCCAACTATGTCTCGGACTTGGACGCGGCCGCCCGGAAAATACCGGCGATTCTGGAGAGCGAGGAATACTCGGGCTTGGTTGCGCGCGATCTGGTCTTCGGAGTACGGATCAAGGATGACCCAAGGGCATACCGTGTCCAGGGGCTCCTGCGCGCCCGACTCCTAATGGAAAGAATGGGGGGTGGTGTAATCCTCCTCGTTGTGGGCCCAGACAACCAATCCGTACGTGCTTGGCGGCTTCCCAAGGATGCGCTGCCCTATACGCGCATCGCGGACTCGGCCGACGGTACCGGTCCCGTAATGACCGACGTCGATGGCGCATTGTGGAACTTCCAAGGTTGCGACCAAACGGGCAAGTGCTTGGAACCAGTTGAGGTTGTCAAGGAATACTGGTTCCAGTGGCACAACAACAATGCGGAAACGTCGGTTAGTCGACTGAGGTAGGAGCGGCATAGGTCCACACGGTCCTCTCGGCTACTAGAGCTGTCCGGCCAAGGTGTCCAAATCGATCCCTGCCTGCGCCATAATGCTTTTCAGGATTCCAAGGGCGATTGTTTGGTGCGCGGGTACGGTAACCCGCTTCGGTCCACGGGCCAAAAGGAATGTGCGATCCCGACTGGCGAATGGTCTCGAACCCGAGCCTTTCAAGGGCCCGAACGACGTCGGCTCCTGAAACATCCCGTGGCAGTTCAGGCAGCGGCAAGGAGCAAATCTTGCCCGAAGTGCAGGAGAATGCGCTTGGGCTGTTCTTCGGGATCGAAATGGACTTCGACGGCCTCGAGGATGTTTGCCTCAAGCTCCCGCAAGTGGTGGCCTTGGGTCGTCAATCCGCCGAGTCCGCTGCGATCGGTCCACGATGCAATCAGGGTTCCGGTGTCCTCGCAGGTGCGTGGCCGTGTCCCACACAATGTCGGGATCGATGTCAAAATAGCCGTGGACCAGCCGGTTTCTCATGCCGATCACGTCCGGCCATGGGAACTCGGGCCGGGACCGGCGCATCGCCGGAGAGACCTTCGACGCAGCTTCGCCAATGATCTCGATGTTCCGGACGAGGGAATGGAAGAGCATCCGGTTCTCGAACAGATCTTCCCGAGAACGGCCTTCGGCAAAGGCCAGCGCCTCGCGGGCCGCTTCGACCATGTGGCGGATGCGGACCAAGTCCTCAGCGCTCATATTGGGGGACGGCTTCTGCGACGACCCGGTCGCGGAAGAATCGGCTCAGATCGCCCGGCGTCCGGAGATCGACCTGGCGACCGAGCATCGCGGTGAGCTCTCGCTCCATGCGGATGATGCCCAAGAGTCCGGGGCCGCGACCGGGCTCGAATTCGACCAAGACGTCGATGTCACTTTCAACGCGGAAACGGGCCGTCAGAATGGACCCGAAAAGGGACAATTTGCGCATGTGGTTGCGCCCGCAGAACTCGGCGATGGCTTCACGGGGCATCTCGATGGGAAGAGCGGCCATGTCCGTATTCTCGCACTCAGAGAATGCGGTCTTGAGCCACGCGATCAATCCCGATTTTCTATCAAGGACGGCCCGCCTCCGCAAGCACCTTCTCGACCGCATCAGCCAACACGGGCAAACTGCGTGTGAGCGTTGCCCAGATCACATCGAGGTCCCAGTTGTAGTAGCCATGAATTAGCCGGTTCCGCATGGCCGTGATCTTGCGCCACGGGATTTCAGGAGCCGCATTGCGGCCTTCGACCGTGATCTTGCCCGCCGCCTCGCCAATGATCTCGATTTCCTTGACGACTGCCAATAGCAGGAGCCGGTCCTGGACCAGATCCTCCGCGACACGCCCCTGCACGAAGGTCAACGCCTCACGCGCTGCATCGAGCATGTGCCTCAATCGCTGGACGTCATCGTCGTTCATATTGTGGAATGGCGGCGGCCAGAACTGTGTGGCGGAAATACGGACTGATCTCGGCGGGTGTCCGCAGGTCCACCTTGCGCCCCAGCATGTCCGAAAGTTCGATCTCCATTCCCGCAAGTTCGAGCAGGTCGGGGATATGGTCGGATTCGAATTCGACCAGCATGTCGATGTCGCTATCGTCGCGGAACCGATCCGTCAGGACGGAACCGAAGAGCGAGAGCTTCCGCATGTGGTTGTGCTGGCAGAAATCGGTGAGCGCTTCGCGGGGCATCTCGATCGGAGGAGCGGCCATGTCCGTATTCTCGCACTCAAACGATCCAGATAGGTAGGTGCCCAGATGCCTAGCCAACCAGTCGGGCCTTTTCTTCACGGTCCAGTCCTGCCCGCAACAGTATCTTGATGTATGTCTGGTATCCGATCCCCTTCTCGGCGGCGAAATGGCGCGCCTTCTCGATGTCGCCGGTGGGAATGCGCAGCATGACTTTCTGTGACGGCGGCTTGCGCAGCACCCCGCCGCGCGAGGCGATCGACCCGGCGGCCAGCGTGATCCCCACGCTCTTGTCGCCGATCCGCAGCACCCCGTCCTTTCCCGCCTGCTCGAACAGTTCCAACAGCCGGTCCTGATTGTCCTCGAACCAGCGGGCCTCCTCGGCCTCGCTCTTGAATTCAACTTGTTTCCGCGTTGCCATTTGTGTCCTCACACTACAGGAGTTGTGCCCGACAGGCGGTGCCATACTGCCCGCCACTTCCGATTTGCCGGAAAAGCAGTGACCACCCGGATCTTGCCTTGTCGACCCGTCCATACCACGAGCAGCAATCGCCCCGCAGCCGTTTGGCCCAACTCGGTATGCCGGTCTTCGCCATTGCGTTCTTCCACATCGAGCATGACCGGTGCCCCGAGAACCACCTGCTCAGCCTCAACTGTGGTGACATCGTGCTTAGCGATGTGGGAGATGTTGCCGACATCCCAATCGAAAACCGCCGGGTCGAATCGATCCATCCGATACCAGTGTATACCCATTGTCCATGCTCTGCCAGGGTTGGAGTTAGGCTACTTGAGATGCCCGGCGAAGGTGTCCAAATCAATCCCTGCCTGTGCCATGATGCTCTTCAGCGTTCCAGGAGCGATTGTTTGGTGCGCGGGCACGGTAACTCGATTCGGTCCACGGGCCAAACGTATGTGCGATCCCGACTGGCGAACGATCTCGAGCCCGAACTCTCTTGGGCTGGTTCTCAGGCATCCACCTCTGTGACCGAAGACGCGCCGATCACCGCAATGACCGCATTGACGATTCGCCGCAACGCTTCGCGCTGTAGCACCCCAAGATTGCCCTCAATCAATCCCGCATTCGCCGTGAATAGCTTTCCGGGCCGGGCAAAGCTCGCAAGTCGGAGCGAGCCCTGAGCAAAGTCAGCCTCATTGATTCCGACCGCATTCACATCCGCATACGACTTGCTGGTCACTTGGCAGAGGACCCAATCGCCGCGCCCAGCATCGGCCAGCATCACGGCCGGTCGCAGCTTGGTACCCGACAGATCGGAGAAAGGAAATCGGACGAGAACTACGAAACCCGCTGCAAGTGGGCCCAAGCTGCATCCTCTTCTGGGCGATCCCAATCTGCCGCAAGTGCGGCCTCACTGAGCAGGGCCGTTTCAGAGACTGGCAAACGGTCCAACTCGTTCAGGATTGTCACCAGTGCCCGGCGGACCGATGATAGCCGCAGAGGCTCCGTCAGCCGTACGTTTCCCGTTTCGTCGATGATGGCCTCAACGGTCTGAATCATCTGCTCTCCGATACTCCTGACCGCAGTTTACACCATCAGCGGCGGTTGAGAACTTCCCGAACTGGATCGTGAAGGTACCACGGCAAGACAATCCAGAAAATCTCGCGCTTCCACAGGATCATCCTCGGGGACTGCTCTTCAGGGTTCTCGGAGCGATTGCCTGGTGCGCGGGCAGGTAACTCGACTCGCTCCACGGGCCAAAAGGAATGTGCTGATCCCGACTGGCGAACGGTCTCGAACCCGAGCCTTTCAAGGGCCCGAACGACGTCGGCTCCTGAAACATCCCGTGACAGTTTCATGCGGCGGCAAGGAGCAAATCTTGTTCGAAGTGCAGGAAAACGCGCTTGGGCTGTTCTTCGGGATCGAAATGGACCTCAATGGCCTCAAGGATGTTTGCCTCAAGCTCCCGCAAGTGCACGGCCTGGGTCGTCAGTCCCCCGAGGCCGCTCGAGTCGCTCCACGATGCGATAAGGGTGCCGGTTTCCGCGCAGTTTATGATGGCGATTGTGATGGACTCCACAATCTGAGACTTTCACTTCCGGGAGTTCATGATCGGCGACATCGGTGTTGTCCACAGCTTTTCGCATGTAGTCCGAGTTGTCCTTGTGCGGTAAGACCGGGGCTAGCTTAAGGCTGGGGCGGTACTGATCGGACGTTTCTACGATTTGGGCAGACCCGGCTGGCCTATGCGTCGGGCCAGTTTCGGCTGTATGCTCTTTAGCATCCTTTTTATTTGGCCAGCCTCGCTGCCTCCGAATCCTGTGCCAATGCCGCCCTCTTCGGCCCACAAGATCTTTCCTTGACTGTCGAAGCACTGTACGATGAGTTTTGGCTTATGGATTAGCTGCCCCTTGGCCATCAAGTCGAGCGTGATGTAAATCAGAGATTCCGCACCAGTAGAGCTCATTTTTTCGAGAGCGGCTGTGCGGTTCTTGAAGTTACCATCGCTCCCGAGGAGAGCCACCGAAACACCGCCATCTCGGAGCTGACCAACGATCTCGTCAATCGCTAAATTGATGTTTTCAACTGCACCGGTACCGGCGATCTGAACCTTGGGTGCCGCAGTCTGGGCAAGGCCAACCGCAGCGAGTTGAATGCCTACTACCCAAAGTGCCCCAAGAAATCGGCAACAAAAATCTCTCGAAACTATTGACATGTAGGCATTCTACATGCGGGGGGGGATTGTCAAGGAGTTTTCCGGGAAATCAGAGGCATGTACGACTGCCCGACATTGGGGAAAGAGTGGCCGCGCTCCGCCTACTCTCCCCCCACCACCCGGATCGCCACCTTATTCATCAAATAAATCCGCAATCCATCCGCCCAAATCGACCCCGAGGCCCGCACCGTAACCGCCCCGTCCTCCCGCACAACCTCCCGGATCCGGATCTCCGTCTCCATCTTCTTGGTCGTCGGGAACACCATGCCGCGGTACTTGAAATCCCCTTCCTCCACATACTCGAAGCGCGGATTCACAATCCCCGCGTCCAATCCGTGGTGCGACACATAGAACTCCAGCGTCTGCATGATCGCCTCCAGGCCCAGCGACCCCGGCTGCACCGGGTCCTGGTAGAAGTGCGCCTTGAAGAACCACTGGTTCGGCAGCACGGTCTTTTCCGCCCTCAAAATCAGGCCCTTTTCGGGATCGCCCCACATGCCCGTGATCCGGTCGATCATCAGCAAATTCCCGGTCGGCATCAGTCGCTGCGGATTCGCCCGCAAATCCACCTGGAACGACGAAGGCGCGGTGTGCTCCGCCATCTCCTCGGGTGAAGCCGGAACCCCCACTTGGCGCGCCAAATGCTCCTTCTTGAAATACCCGAAACTGGTGATCGAATCCAGCAGCGGTTTGCCGTCCAAAGTCGTGTGGACCTCGAAGAACTGGATCGTCATACCGCCCGACGAGTTCAACTTCGTCATCCGCGACGTCGTCTTCAGCGTCTTCTTCGTCCCCGGCGCGGGCTTGGTGATGGGCCCGTGGATCGTCATCGTGCCGTCCAGATTGCGGAAATACACCGTCCGGTCCGAGTGCAGCGCCGTCCCGCAATACGACCCCAGCCATCCGCACGGCTGCAAAACCGACTCGATCAGCACACCGAACGGCATCACCGGCGTCCCGTTCTGCTGGTAGAACCACTCCGAGCCGTCCACGTCCAACTCCGACGTGAACCACGCGCCCGGCTTTTCCACCCCGAATTCGCCATGCACCGACGTCACGCGCGTCACCAAATGGTACGGAGGCGAGGGCAGGCGCGGCAACTGGTACCCTTGGTCGAACTTCGCGAACGGCGCGCCCATCGCCAAGCTCGGCGGACCCACCGCGCAATGCAGCAGCGCCGTGTAGTCCTGCCGCACGCCGTTCATGATCGCGACCTCGGTGTTGTCCACCGTTTTCGGCATGTAATCCGGGTTGTCGTCATGCGGGAAACCGGGGACCAGCTTCAATCCGAGGCGGCGGCAGTGGAACGCCTTCAACCCGTCGACGGTGCACAGGACGTCGGCCCACAGGATCGGTTCGTGGCCGGGCACGTATTCATCGACGAAAACCTCGTAATCGAGGATGCGCGACGACGGAATCGCTTGGCCGCGGCACTTCAGCACGTAATTCGTATCCTGGACGACTTCGAAACGCCAGCCGTCGCGGTAGATCGTATCGCCCAGCGCCATCATGTAGAAGGCCATCGTCTGGATGCAGCCGTCGAACATGAGCGTGCCCGGCATGCAGGGATCGTCCTTGAAGTGCGGGTCGAAGAACCAGTTGTCGGGACGGAGCGGCATGCGGGCCTTCAGGTAGCCGCGCTTCCAAGCGCCTCCATTGAAGTCGAGGTCGAGCACTTCCTCGAACAGCAGGTTCTTGCCGGTGGAGAAGCCGGGGCCGCGTTGGTGCGCGCCCGCAAATTCAAAGCCGTCGCCGAAGCATTCCCAAGCTTTGCCGATGGCGGCTTCGCGGAGTTGCTCGATGGTGAACGTCTTGCGGACGTTCTTGACGAACGGGACGGGGAGGACGGCGTTCGGTGTGGGCTCGGCCTCGGGCGGGTTCCAGAGGACGCCGTTGGATCCGGCCAATTCCTCGTCCGTGAAGAATCCTGCTTGGCCGTTGCGCACGGAAAGGCGGGTTTTGCCGTTGACGCGGGTGTCGGAGTGGAAGAAGAAGAGCCGGACCGGGCCCTGTTTGGCGTGACGGTCGATGTGGATTTCGTGGCAGAGCGTGTCGTCGGCGACGGGCGCGCCGCCATGGAAGGTGAGTTCGCAGCCGAGGAGGCGGTAGATGCGGTCGCCCTTCATTTCGAAATCGACGCCGAGCCAGGAGATGAGGAGGAGGTCGGCCTGGCCGGATTCGACGAGCATGCCGGGGGAGACGCGGTCGCGGAAGACGAACCACTTGTCGGCGGTGAGGTCGGTTTCGGTGTGGATGGCACCGGTTCCCATGCTGAGCGGGGTCGCGTCGACGGAAACGACGCGGTCGGCCAGCAGCAGCGGCGGCATTGGCATGCGGACGACGCGGCGGAACTTGTCGATAGGGGCGAATTCGGGGCCGAGGATCGCCGAGACCGGGCCGGAGGCGATGGCCTCGAGGTCCTGGCGGGTCATCCAGATCTTGCGGTCGGCTTTGACCGGGACCGGGGCGGGGACCGGTGCGGGGGTCGGAGCTGGAGCTGGGGGAGGGGGAGGTGGCGGGGGTGCAACGACGGCAGCCCGGACTTCGAGCACCTCAGGCGCTACGTACGAAACCGGAACCGCACCGGTCGCAGCCACATACGCGCGCTGCGAGATCGCGAGGAAATCGGCGTGGGCCGAGGCCCCGGTCTTGGCGAATTCCATGTGGGCGCGGGTCAGCGCGGCGGCGTGCTGTTCAAACAGGGAGGGGTTGGCGGAAATGGGTTGTGTGGACACGATGGGTGTAGGGGGGACAACAACAATAGGTTCAGGTTGCGGCGGTGCTGGTTGCCGGGGTATGGAAACCGGAGCGGCGTGAGCCGGGAACGTCAGGCGCTTGCCCGGCGCTGGCGCTTGCCTGCGCTGGGGGCGGTCAAAATACTGCACAAGCGACGGGTCGATCTGCCCGATGGCGTTTTTCGCCTGCTGCAGCGAATCGGCCGACATCAGGTCGTAGGAGACGGCCAAGTGCGGACGGTCGCCCAAAATCCGGCGGATCGAGGCCGAACACCCTCCTTGCGGGCCGTGTTCGAGGAAGATCCGGATGCCGTCTGCGTAGGCTTGTTCGATCAGCGCCGGGAAATCGAGGGGTTTCAGTGCCTGGCCGGTGAGGGCGTCGGCAACCAAGTCGCGGGTGGGGGTATACGCCTTGCCGAAAGCATGGGCGTAGTACCGGACACCAGCCGGGGCAACGGTTTCGCGCGAGTGGACCGCGCGCCACGTGTCTCGCCAAGGGGCAAATTCCGGCGTATGGATGACCAGGTCGTAGTGGATGCGCTGGGCCTTGCCCTTCGGCAAGGAATCGGCCATACCCGCGACCACGTATTCGCCGGGACCGTTGACGGAAGTCAGTCGCAGGCCGGGATTTGCGGCCAGAATTTCGCGAAGTTCGGGTTCGGAGACAGCGAGACGCCATGTCTGCCACCCCTGTTCGGCCATGGATTCGAAAACCCTGCAGGCCTCGAATTCGTCGTGGAAGTTGTCGATGTCGCGCCATGCGCCCAGCGCCGCGACGCCGTTGGTCTCGCCGGAACTGACTCCAATCACGGCAACGGGCCGCAACCCGAGCACATTGAGCGAAAAACTGGCGTGGAACTGGCTGAGGAACGACGCTCCCCAGAGGGTTTCGTACGGCCCGGGCTTTTCGGACGATTCGTCGTAGAGCCACTGTGCCGAGGCAGCAACGGTCGGCATGCGTTCCACCACGTCGGCCACAACTTCGGGGAAAGCAGTGACGAAACTGCGTCCCGCGCCCTTGTATGCGGCTGCGGCACCGGGAAAGACAAAGGCCAGGTCCGGACGGACGGCACCGGAACGCCGAACAACCGGGGGAGCGCTGAGCGTCACGGCGGCCGCCCCCATCCTTACTGTATGGGTGGTGGAAATCAGACTGGGTTTGTTTTGCGGTGCCAGTTGCGCGGCGACCCGCAACGCGCCCACAGCGGCATGGACATGCCCGAAGACCGGCGAGACATTGTCTGGGACGGAAGGCGTGGCGGTATCGGAGCCGTCGATCAGCGCCAGAATTTCGTCCCCAGCCGAAACCGCGTCCTCGAGACGCTTGAGGACGAAGAACGCGCCCCCGTCGCCCGCCGGGAGGGGTAGGGCGGTACGGTGGACGATTTCGCACGAGAGGTCGGCTGCACCTGCGATTGCTGCATCGATTTCACCGGCTGCCAATGCGCGGGCTGCCAAACGGAGCGCGACGAGCCCCGAAGCCTCTTCCGACATGACGGCGAAGCTGGGGCCCCGGAAGTCGTACCGGCTCGAAATCCGATTCGCGACGATGTTGGCGAGCCGTCCTAAAACCGCAGCAGGGGTGAGTTCGGGGCAGACCTCGTGGTTGCCCGTGCGCCAACGAAGGCCGTAGCGGCCGACTTCGGCATCCACCGTCATGCCCGCATAAACTCCGGTCCGGGCGTTGGGGAGCGGACCAGTCTTCGACATCGCCTCGGCGGCGGACTGCATGGCGAGGATCTGCTGGGGGAGAGCCTGGGCGAGGTCATTCGGCGGGAAACCGAGGTTTTTCATCTCCAGCGCTAGCGTTGTGGTTTCGGAATCCACCGGGGTTCCGGCTGCTATGGCGGCGTGGAAGGCGTCAGAGCCTTCGGTCTTGCCTGCGACCACGCCGACGGACACGATGGCGATCAGGGGCTTGGCCGGCACCGCTGCCGACTGGGCCGGGAGCGGGGAGATATATTCCTCCAGAATCAGGTGGGCGTTGTTGCCTCCGAAACCGAAGGCGCTAAGAGCCGCGCGACGGGGGCCCGTCGACGGCCACGGCTCGTTGGCTGCCAAAAGTCGGAAGGGAGAATTGGCGAGCTCCGGGTTGACCTGCGCTCCAGCAACATGCAGCGTTGCAGGGCGGGTTTTCGCCTCCATTGCTGCCATGATCTTGAACAGACCGGCCATGGCGGCGGCGGTGATGGGGTGGCCCATGTTCGATTTCACCGAGCCGATTGGCACATTGCTCAGACCCGCGTAGACTTTGCCGGTGCTGCGGAGTTCGCAGCCGTCGCCGACAGGGGTGCCGGTGGCGTGACATTCTAATAATGATATGTCCGCAGGACTGAGCCCCGAAAGTTCATAGGCCTTCCGGATGACCGTCTCCTGGGCCGATTCCGAAGGCGAGAGCAGGCCTGCGGTGCGACCGTCGTTGCCTAGACCGATCCCCCGGATGACGGCGAGGATTTTATCGCCATCACGTTCGGCATCGCTGAGGCGCTTGAGGAGTGCAAAACCGGCACCTTCGGAGGGCAGGAGGCCGTCGGCCCCTGCGTGGAAGGGGCGGCTTTGGCCGCTCGGGCTAACGGCATGGAGGGTGTGGAATCCGATGTGTAGGTAGAGATCGTCGGAACGGTTGACGGAACCGGCGAGCATGAGGTCGGCACGGCCGTCATGCAGGGCATCGCAGGCCAGTTTCAGTGCATAGATGCCGGAAGCGCAGGCACCATCGAGCGCAAATCCGCCCAGTCCGAGGCCGAGGGTCGATGCGACCGTGTGGACAGCGTGGCCCGCCATGAAGCGGTTCTCGGGGGCGACGGTGTTTTGCGCACCCAACCAGACGTTTTCCGCGTATTGGGCGAGACTTTCGGAGGGGAGTCCGAGAACGCCCGCCACGACTCCGGTGCGGGGCGGGAGTTGGGCGATTCCTGCTTCGCGGATGGCTTCGCGGGCGCAATAGACCAGCCATTGGGTAAGGACGTCGTACTTTTCGAGCGCCGGATCGGGGTTGACGAAGCCATGGACGTAGCCGCCCTTGTCCGTGGGGCTTGTTTCGGGGCCCTCCCCGACCACTTCGGATACCGGTTTGCGCCAGCGGTCGGGCGGACAGCTGCTGACCGCGTCCACATTGTCGAGGACGAGGTCACGGAATTGGGCTGGGGTCAGTGCGCCCGGGAAAACGCAGCCCCGGCCGATGATTGCGATGGGCTCGAACGGCATCCTGAATTCCGGGAGATGTCGTTAAACCAACGGGTGGCCGAGGACGATTTCGACCTCGGCATCCGCCCCGACCAGGATTTCATCCGCGAACAACTCGGAACCTTCCTCAATGCCGAGCAGGTTGATCCCGTTCTGTGCGAAGTGCTTCCTCAGACCCGGCGTCACCATGCCGCCGTCCCACGGTCCCCAGTTGAGGCTCTTCACGCGGACGCCCTTGCCGGCCTTGGCCTGGGCCACGCGGTTCAACACCTCGTTCGCCATCGCGTACGCCGCCTGTCCAGTGTTCCCGGTGCGGGCTGCTACCGATGAGAACATGCAGAGGAACTTCAGCTTGTCGGAAGCCGTTGCGTCGAGCAGCGCTTCCAACCCCTCCACCTTGGTGGAGAAAACGGCTTCGAACTTGTCGGGTGTCAGTTCCGTCAGCAGCTTGTCGGCCAGTACGCCGGCACCGTGGACGATGCCCGCAATCGGGCCCCACTCCTTGCGGACTTGGTCGAGCGCCTTGGAAACCTCCGCCGCCTTGCGGATGTCGACTGCGACGTAGCGCGCTTCGGCCCCGGCGGCTTGGAATCCTGCAAGAACCTCGCGCACCTCGCGTGAGGCAATCACTTGCGCAACCTTTTTCCCGACAGCAGCCGGGCTGGCTGACTCCCCGCGCGACTTGGCATCGGCAAGGAAGGCCTGCTTGAGTTCAGCCTCGGTGGTTTTTCCAGCACAAAAGCCGGGCTCATCGGCAAGCGGTGTGCGTCCCAGAAGAACGTAGCGGCCACCGGCGCGACGGGCGAGATGGATCAGGGACTGCGCGGTTACGCCACGGGCACCACCGGATGCGACGATGACGGCATCTTTGGCGAGGCCGATGTCTGACCCCGAAGCCGGGCCGAAGGTGGTTTCGACGGCAACCCGTTCATTTCGGGCACCCAAGCCAACTTCCAATTCCTTGCCGCCGCTCAGCAATTCGTTCAGCAGCGCTTGGGCGATGGTGTGCGGGGTGCGGCCGGCAAGGTCGATGTCAATCGCCTTCACCTTGGCCCTGGGCCATTCGATGGCCGCAGTCTTGGCGAGGGCGGTAAGGCCGCCGGCCCAAGCGCGGTCGTCCTTGGGGGCGAAGCTGCCCCCCGTATCCTGGACGGTTACGAAGACACCGCCTTCGGTGGAAAGAACCGGGGCGATGGCGTGGGCCGCTCGGTAAGCCTGTTCGTTGGCCGCAATGGCCTGTGCGCGATTTTCAAAGGCACGGATACCGGAAAGGCAGATAACGGCGCGCATTCCAGCGGGAATTTCGTCCACTACGGCGGCTTCGAAGCCGCGGACAATGAGAAGTTCGCTGAGGGCGTCGGCGATGCCCATGCCGTCGTCGGTGATGGTGACGGAGCCGACGGATTCGTCGAGGATGCAGTGGCCGGTGGCGGCGGCAGGACGGGTGTGGACTACTTGGCGGAGTCCGGTGGGGGCGGATGGCGCGTGCGTGGGGGAGGGGGTAGTCGGGGTGGGGGTCGGGTCGGGGGCCGAAGATCCGGCCCCCAGGTAGTTGGCGATATCGGCGATGGTGCGGAGCGGCCCGAGTTCGGCCATGTCCG
>CAIYDY010000095.1 GCA_903925015.1 uncultured Acidobacteriia bacterium | reverse complement strand
TGGCAGCCAAAAAAGGCCCGGCCCCTTCGGGGTGCCGGGCCTTTGAGTTGGACATACAGGCCAGCTCAGAAGCGGATGAGGATCCCACTCTGAACTACGTTGGTCCTGTCGAAGTTGGGCGGCTGGGATCCACTTTTGTACACAGTATTGATGGAGTAGTGTCCGGCCGGATCGATGGAGTAGTTCAAAGCAACCTCCGAGTACGGACGCCAACCCGAGACCGTCTTGAGAACGATGGTCTTGGTCACTTTACCCGATGATTGAAGCGTCGACACCTCGCGGGTGACGGTCTCGGCGGTTAGCAAATCCCTCGCAATGGTCGAAAGGGATAACGTGAACCGCGCAAACTCGAAGCTGGCACTGGCGTGCGACCGGAACCGGTGGATTCCGTACACGGGTACCACAACGCTGGAAGTCTTGTCGGAAGACTTGACCGTGTTGTCACTGAGCGAAGCCCCGTTTTCGGATCCGACGAACAGTTGCACGTTGTAGCCAAAAAACGCTTTGGGCGCATCCTGCGGGAGGACAGAGTGAGAAATGACACCATTCTTCTCTTTCTGCTTGGCGAGGAAGGCATCCCGAGTGCGCTCGGCTTGAGTATTCTTCAAACCGCGCAGGTAGATCCGGGTGTCCTGATCGAACAGCAAGCTATTTTGGTTGCCGGCTCGATTGGTTACGTACGAGGCCGACCAGGTAAAGTTCCCGCCTTCGAGGATACCCATGTTTCCGCGCACAACTCGCGACACACCGATCTTGGGGTTGATCAGATCACTGGTCTTCGTCTTATTGACAGCTCCAGTTCCGATGTCAATATCGAGCGAGGGATTTACGACTAGTCCAGCTGGCAGCTTTCCGAGCGAAGGGGCCATCTTGACGACGGCAATCCATGTTGGCGAGATGCCGACACCTGCCTGATGCAGAAAGTTGAAGTACCAGTCGGCAGACTGCTTGTCTTTGGGGGCAGCTGCGGGCGGGGCTGGTTTCGGGGGCTTCACGGTGGTTATTTTGCGCCCAAAAACGTCGGTGAGTCCAGTGATCACAATGGTTTTGCCAATTTCCGGCGCGCCCGTTCCCGATGATGATTTTAGGCCCACATGGCCGATTGTGTCCACGTCTACGTCTGCGTCTGCGAGGTCCTTATGATTTTCCAAGGTAAAGCTCGCCGCATTGTCGTCCCGCAAGGTTCCTCGAGAGCCAGTTCCATCGGCGACAGTCAGTCGGAAATGGCTATGCAATGCAAAGGCGTCGCGTCCCTTGACCTTGCCCACTTCAACGTCCTGTCGGGTAGAGAACCGAAACCGTGTCGAATCGAACGGATCCTTAAGTCTGACCCCATGGTCCACCGTGCCTTCGACGCGAATTTCGTAGTCCTGGTCCGCTGTCAGCGGTGTGGCGAAAGTGAATTTCAGCCAATATTGCCGGTCCTCGCCATTCAGGTTATCGCCGGTTGTCTCCAAGAGAACCTGCTCCGCTTGACTCTCCATTGCAGGATACGTCACACTGTCGTCGACGATCCGGAACAGCTGAACCTTGGAGGCATCAACCTTTTTGAGTGAAGCACCTCCGCAGTACACCCGCACTACCTTTGGGTCCGGGATCTTGTAATCGGTCAGTTTGCAAGGGAATGGTATCTTCTGTCCGGTCGGCTGCGGTGACTTCTGCGCTGGCTGTCCAGTGAGCAGGGCAGGAGCAAGGCAGAAGGCTGCGAATGCGATGTTGAGTTTTCTAGTCATGTGATGCTCCTTGTGCCGCATTCAGGCGTTGTCGCAGTCGATCACAGCCTGCACCAGATCATCCACCGTGTCTATATCGCCCCCGGGTTTGAAACTAGCATTGGATAGGGCTGAGGTATCCTTTTTGGGCGGGTTGGACAGGAATTCGTGGTCAAGCTTGCGCCGGAGATCATCCAGACCATCGGGGGAAAGGTCAATTCCATTGTGGGGAACATGGCCATTGCGGGTATCCTCCCAAAGGTTTGCAATCGTCGTCTCTTGGTCATCTGGAGCTTCTCCGCACCACAGAAACAACGCGTGGTTCACACGTACTCTAATTGACATCGTCGGCCTCTTCCTCTTTCCGATCGGAACCGTCCGATCTACTTATGCAAGCGAAATTGCAGCTTGCGACCGGACATTTCCTGCGATGTTTTTTCCTGATTTCTACTTCGGCGGTGCTGCAGTTGACGACGGGGCCGGGATGCCGTCGACCGTCTTCGGCTCCATCATTTCCGTACGCGTACCGTCGGGGTCGAACAAGTTCAGCTGGCGTCTGCGGTTGATCCCGGTACGGACCTCCAGCGGCTTGGTGTAGTGGGCTTTTTCCGCGCGGGCCGCTAGATCGGCCTTACTCTTTTCGATGTCCGGCGTCTCCAGCGCAATGTGGTGTGAGGATCCAAGGGTCGCCAAGGTCTGCGGACGGTCAGTCAGCATGAACTCGATGTAGTCCTCGCTGTCCGGCAGTTTCATGTTGACCCAGCTCAGAACCTTGCCGTCCCGGCTGCCGCGCCAAAACTCCTGGAAGCCCAGGATGTCGTGGTAGAAAGCCATCGAGGCGTCCAGATTCGCCACCGTGATACCCAAGTGCATCATCCGGTTGGAGATCCGGGGGCCATCCATGAATTTGCCCTTGTCCCGCATCGTCCACCCATCGGGCTCGTACTGGACGATCTCCACTTGGTGGCCGTCGGGGTCCTTGATGTTGAAGTTGGAGTTCTTGATGCGTCCCTTGGGTACGGAATCCGGCACCTTGACGCCCTTGGACTTGAGGTAGACGCGCATGGCTTCGGCGTCCTCCACCTCAATCGAGATGTGGTTCAGGCGGTCGGTCGCGGGCTTGGTTTCGGGCACCAGTTCGATGTACTGGCGGTCGTTGATCTTGATGAACGTGAGGGAAAGCGAGCCATCGGGCTTGTCGAGTTGAAAGGGCTCGCCAAAACCGAGGAAGTCCTTGTAGAACTCCCGTGCCTTGGCGATGTCGTGGACGAAGACCGAGATGTGGGCGACACCGGTTATTTTCGGGCGCTTGGGGGCGTCCTGCGCCACCCCGGGGCCAGCACCAAGAAAAATCAAAGCCAACAGTGCTACCGCAACCTTCACTTTTTCTTTCCTTCCTTCCCATGGGGCGCATCGAAGTAGCGCGCCGCGAATTCGATGAAGACCGGCCAGTTGGGACCGGGAGTGTGACCCGCGGTGTGCTGGCGGAACGATACATCGCCCGCCATCAGGCCGGTTTCGATGGAGGGGAATTCTGTGGTCCCCATATCCTTCTTGCCCAGGAGCTTGTAAACAGGCCCGGCACCGGCACCGGCGAGGAAGCTGCCCTTGGCATCCACCCAACCATCGCCCTTGGCGGCTCCGGCGCTGATGAAGACGGGGCGGGGGGCGCAGAGGGCGACGAGCTCATGGGAGTCGATGGGAAGGTCGTCCCAGTTCTTGGGACCGGCGTACTTGAGGAAATTGCCAGCCATCCAGTGGTATTCATTTGTGGCGGCGACGTTCTCCACCAGTTCGCCCCAGTTGCGGCGGTGCAGTTTCAGGCCGCCCTCGCCGGAGGAACTGACGAAAGCGATGGCGAAGCGGGAATCGTCGGCCATCGCGACGGCGGTGGCCTTGCCGTAACGCGAGTGGCCTTCGATGCCGACACGCTTGGCGTCGACGGCACGGTCGGTCTCGAAATAGTCTAGTGCGCGGCTGGCACCCCAGCCCCAGGCGCGGAGGGCACCCCAGTCGTCGGCCTTACGCGGCTGGCCCTTGTTCACCAGGCCGATGATGCCCTGGGTGAGACCCGCGCCGTTGTCGGGCTGGACGGAGGTGGGGGAGATGACGGCGTAACCCCAGCCTTTGGCCAGCAGTTGCTGCTGCCACGTGGGTCCGGTGGGCGGTGGAGGAGCGCCGGGAATTGGCCCGCGACCGGGCAAACCACGACCGAAACCGCCGACAAACCCAAGTTCCAGCATCACAGGCACGGGACCCTTTGCGTCCTTGGGGGTGGAAAGCTGGAGGGCAATCTCCACTTTGATGTCGGGGTAGGCCGAATTGTCCACGTGGCCGACCAGCGTCTTGGTCACCACAGCCACGGTGCCGTTCATCTCATCGGCGGTCTTGGCGACCTCCCAAGTGACCTTTGGAGTCCGCTGGGGCATGCGGCCGTAGATCTCGCGGTCGAAAAGTTCGACGATTTCGGGCCGGCGCTTGTCCCACCAATCCTTGGCGTTCTTGACCGGCTTGCCGCTGTTGAGGATGAGCGGGTCGGGCAGTTTCGGATAGGGGTTGGCCTTGGACTCGTCGTAGTTGGCGGCGTTGGGCGCATCCGGATTGCTGCCGTTGGCTCCGTTGCGGAGCTCCTTGATGCCGAGCAGGTCGAGCATCTTCTGGCGGTCGGCTTGCGACGCAGCCTGTTGCGCCAACATGGCGGGGGAGGGGGCGGGCCTTGGGGGCGCGGCCACCGGGGGAGCCTGGGCGGTCAGCGTGGATGCAAGGGCCAACCCGACGACGAAGTGGGTGCGGAACATGGGACTACCTCTTTCGAATGCGCCGACCGGAGGGTGGTCGGCGCATTCAGAAGAATATCACCTGTCGAACTATCTGTTGAGAAGCTTGGTGATCGCGGTTACGTCGTAGACGCAGCCACCCCAGGTGCCGCCGCTGGCGTTCTGGAGCGCTGCCCAAAGTTTGGAATCGTCGGGGAGGCCGGGGTCCGGCGCGAGTTCGGCGCACAGATCGCGCTCTGCCAGGAGCCGGTCACCGGCTTCAACGGATAGGGTGCCGTCGGGTTCGGCGGCCAGGAGATTCACGGTGCCGACAAGATTGTTGCGGTCTACCGTGATTTCGATGGTGTCGCCTTCGATCAGCTTGCCGACGGGTCCACCCGCGAGCGCCTCCGGGGTGACGTGCCCAATGCAGGCGCCCGTGGAAACGCCACTGAAGCGCGCATCCGTAATGACCGCCACATGCTTGCCGAACGAAAGATGTTTCAATGCCGAAGTGATCTGGTAAATCTCCTCCATGCCGGAACCGAGCGGGCCGCGGCACCGCAGTACGATCACATCGCCTTCCTTGATCCGGTCCGGTCCGTTGCTCTTGATCGCTTGGATGACCGCGTGTTCAGTCTGGTAGACGCGGGCCGGGCCGCGCTTGCGGTAGACGCCGTCCTCACCGACCACCGAAGGATCGATCGCCGTGCTCTTGATGACCGAGCCGCCGGGCGCAAGGTTGCCGACCGGGAAAGTCACCGTGGAGGTCAAGCCATTGGCGCGAGCCGCCGTGGGCGACATGATGACGTCGTCGGGATCCACCCCGTCCTTCTCCTTCAACACTTTGCGGATGGAGTGGCGGCGTTCGGAATCCTCCCACCAATCGAGCATGGTGCCGATGGTTTCGCCGGAAACGGTCATGGCCGAGGTATCCAAAAGACCGGCACGGCGCAGGTGGAGCATTACCTCGGGAACGCCGCCCGCCATGAAGACCTGGACGGTGGGGAAGTATTTGGGACCGTTGGGGAGTGCGTCCACCAATCGCGGGATTTCGCGGTTGATGCGGGTCCAGTCGTCCACCGTGGGGCGGCGGAGTCCGGCGGCGTGGGCGATGGCCGGGATGTGCAGGATCAGGTTGGTGGAGCCGCCGAATGCCGCGTGGACCACCATGGCGTTGGCGAAGGACGCGTCGGTCAGGATTTTGCCCATGGTGAGACCCTGGGATTCCATCCGCAGCACCGCGCGGGCGGAGCGGCGGGCCATGTCGAGCCAAACCGGCTGTCCGGATGGGGCCAAACCGGAGTGCGTCAAGGACATTCCCAGCGCTTCGCCGACAACCTGGGAAGTCCCGGCGGTTCCGAGGAACTGGCAACCGCCACCGGGACTGGCGCAACTGCGGCAAAGCGCCTCGGCTGCGGCCTCCAGGGTGATTTCGTTGTGGGCAAAGCGCGCACCCACGGACTGGACGCGCCCGGCATCCTCGCCCTGTTCGGCCAGAAGCGTGGTTCCGCCGGGAACCAGAATGCAGGGCATGTCGCCGGAACCGGCCAATGCCATCATCATGGCGGGCAGGCCCTTGTCGCAGGTGGCGACGCCGATCACGCCACGGCGCGTCGGCAGGGAACGGATTTGGCGGCGGAAAACAATCGCCGCATCGTTTCGGTACGGCAGGCTGTCGTACATGCCCGGCGTGCCCTGGGTCCGGCCGTCGCAGGGGTCGGTGCAATAAGCGGCGAACGGAACGGCGTTCAGGGAGGATAGTTCCTCGGCTGCGGCCTGCATCAGAAGCCCCACTTCCCAGTGCCCGGTGTGGTACCCGAGGGCGACGGCAGTGCCGTCCTCCCTCCGGATTCCGCCATGGGTGCTGAGGATCAGGATCTCCTTGCCACCCAGCTTGGCCGGATTCCAACCCATGCCCGCGTTCTGCGCCCAGCCGAACAGGTCGCCGGACGGGCGGTTCAGGAGCATGTCCACGGTAATGGGGACGCTGCCCTGGGGGCCGGGAGCTTTGGAGCGGATGTCGAAGATGGAAGAGTCGGACCCTGTGACTTGGTCGAGGGAGATGGCGGACGGAGGCATGAAACCGCTATTGTCTCACCACACGGGTAGCGCGGAATGATCGATTTTAGATCAGCTTGTCGCGAATCGCCAGTTTGACGAGTTCGCCAAGCGAGTCGACACCCAACCGGGCATAAATATCGGCACGGTGGCTTTCCACGGTACGCAGATCGATCTCCAGCCGGGCCGCAACTTCCTTGTTCCCACAGCCCACCAACAATTGGTTCAGTACATCGAGTTCCCTCGGCGTCAGGAGGTATTGAATCGGGATGTGCTCCCCTTCCTCCAATTCGGCAGGAGTGCGGGCGGCGGAATCCGACGCGAAGAACGCTTCGCCGGCGATCATTCGCTCCACGGCCTCGACAAGCTTCTCCGGTGCCTCGTTCTTTGCCAGAAAAGCCTTGGCTCCAGCCCGCTTCAAGCGGCGCATGACGGGCTCGGCGGTGTGGATGGTGAGGATCAGGACCTTGATGCCGCGGACGGAATCGGTGAGGCGCTCGGTGACAGCGAGTCCGTTGGGAGGCGTCATCGAGAGGTGGACAATAGCCACGTTTGGCTTCTTGGATTCCCCCACAGCGATCGCTTCAACCCCGCTGGAGACAACGCCAACAATCTCCCACTCGGGATGGGAGGTTGCAATGATACTTCTGATTCCCTCCCGGACGAGTTCGTGGTCATCCGCAATCAACAACCGCACATCATTCATCTCGCAATCACCCTATAGAAGTACTAGACCCTACGAAACCACTACTAAAAAGTAGATCACTTCCCGATGCAGAATGTGCTAAAGATTTGGTAAAGTATACTGTCGGCAGTCGTTGCGCCGGTGATTTCGTCGAGTGGGCGCAGCGCGCAGTAAAGGTCCAGTAGCAGAAATTCATGCGGAAGAGCCGATTCGACAGCGCCACGGGCCATTTCCAGCATCGCC
>CAIYDY010000094.1 GCA_903925015.1 uncultured Acidobacteriia bacterium | reverse complement strand
TGGTTGTTGTCGGGCATGTCATCCGCGTGGCTGACTTTCGAATCTGTGATCCAGATACGACCGGCACCACCAGCCGAAGTGCCCAGCTTTTCCATGGCTTCGGCGGCCTTCTCTTCAGTTACCATGTACGGCCACAAGACAATGCGGAGGCGTTCGACTTCGAGAAGCGAATCAGCACAGTTGGTGACAAACTTGAACTCGCGTGGCGATACAGCAACCTCCTGCTCGGACGTCCAATCATAATCCGCTGACAGGTCCAAGAGCTTGTGCGCCCGGTGCGGTGGATTGACGGCATTCGAGAAATCGTCACACTCTCCTTCTGGGCGTGAAGGGACCACGGCAAATCGAGTTCCTCCACGGATCACGAAATCCATTGAGCGGGTGATCGACTTTCGGAACTCCTGACCGTACAAGACTTCGCCCGAGAAGCAAATCGCGCCCTTCGCGCATACAGGCCGTTCCGAGCCCGGATTCTTTTTCGCGATCCGCTGCTCCGTCTGGCCCAATGCGCTCGATATGAGCACGGTTGCGATCAATAGCCTTGTCAATGTACATCGCCTTTCGAGGTCGAGTGTAACCCGTTTTGCGATTTGGTGTCTACGGGTCCAACGGCTCCAGCGGATCGGCCTGCAACGAAGCGATTTCGGGTAGGAACTCCAGATCAAACACCGACACCCTTCCCAGCATCTTGTACGGCAGATATCCAAGTTCGTCCATGCACCGTTTGGGGAACACGGCGGACTCGATGTAGGTGCTTTGGCTGCTGTCGGTAGAGACCAGTGCTTTCTTGCCGAACGGAAATCCGTAGCGGTACATGAGTCGGGCGGCGTTGCGCATGTTCGTGGTCGTGTGGCGGGCGTGGGGGTCGATCATGATGGCATCGGCCGGAATCCCCAGGCGTGTGACCAGATCGTGTTTCATCTCCAGAGCTTCGGCGTATTCGGTCCGGTTGGGGTGGACGTAGCCGCCTGAAACCAAGATGAAGGGGGCCTTGCGATCCATCCAGCGTTTGGCTGCGATTTGGTCGCGCAAAACGGCACCGGCCGAAATCCGGACGCCGGGCCGGTCGTTGCCCGCACCCGGCACCACGATCACCGAATACGGGTATGCGGCCCACTGCGTCGATTTCGCCTTCAGGAATGCCGCCTTGTTTTCGCCCGCTTCCATCGGCTCGAACCGGCCAGCCTCGTCGCGGTGGTTCAGCCGCATGGCCTCGAGCGCGAACTTCTCCGATGCGCTGAAAAATAGGTCCAAGCGTGTCTTGTCGTCCAGCAGCACGAGTACCAGGTTCTGGACCACGCGCTGGTAGACGGGTGTTTTCGGGTCGTACAGCACGGAATCGATCTCGGGATAGTGTGGCTTCTTCCCGAGGACATAGAGGTCAATCATCCAGTTGATGCCGACCGCGCATTCCTTCCACGCCTGTGCCAGCAATTCCGGTCCTGCCAGATTGTGGCTGCGGACATACATGCCGCTGGCACGGAGTGGTCCGTCAACGAAGGTCCGTACGGCGGGTGACGACGGGTACAGGGCGGCGAATGCCTTGGACGAATCCGCAATCTGGTCGTCGCTCCAACGCATGGCCTTCGAGTAGCATTCGAGGTCCAAATTGCAGGTCTTGGCCGCTGTTTCGGTCGCGGCTAGCCTCGCAGCCGCGATGGCGGATAGGGCGGGATCCCTGAGCACGGCTGTCCTCAGCTCCTTGGATGCCCCTATTGCTCCGAGCAGGTAGAAATTCTTGTCGCGGACCGGATCGGTCACCTTCAGCGGTACCGGGGCCGGTTCCACGGCCTTGGGCTGGGAGAAAACGAGTCCGGCGAGCGCGACTGCCAGGAGAACGGATCTCATCGCTTGGTCCTGTTGGCCACTGCGGCGGCAGGAGGAGCCGAGCCGGTTTCCGAATTGTACGCTGGATTGGTGCGGCTAACTGGATTCGCGTTCTGGCCGCCTCCGAACGAGACGGGTTTGGCGCTATTCACCCAAGCCGTATACGTGAGATCCCGGAGGAGCGTGGAGGCTCCGGCCAATTGCCGCTTTACCAGTTTGGCGGCTGGCTCGCTGGCCTTGTCGGCCAAGGCGCCGGACTTGTCCAGTTGGTACACCTCCTCCACCCGGTCGTATGCATCGTCCAGGTGGTTGAGGATGGCCACGAAAGGATCCGCCAGGACTTGCGACTTGGCCACGAGGGGCAGCAGATCCTTTTCGGAAAGCTGGATCAGTTCCACAAAACTGCTCTCAAACCGGCCGTGGACGCGCGGATCGCTGGTGTATCCCTTCGGATTCGGACCAACCCACCCGTCGTGGTGAACCGAATCGTGCAGCGGCATGGCCCCATCCGCCGTGTAGTGTCCCAGCCATCCCATGTAGAAGGCGATGTCCCGGGCGAGGAACTCGGCGTTTTTCTTCCCCTCGTCCGATTTATCGGCGAGAGCTTGGCGGTAGAGCCGCATGGAGGATTGCATCCGGTCGAAATTTTCCATGGCCGCATATGGCAGGGTTCCGGTCCAGCGGACGTTGGTGAGGGCGGCGCGCTCGGGGTCCTTCTCTCGGATCTTCAGGTACTCGTCGTAGAGGCGAATCACAAACTCGTAACGCGAACGCGGAATCGCGGTCATGAACGAGAACTGCTCTTTGAACCAGCCATGGTTCGGGTCTTCGAAGATCTTCGAGTAGGGTTCCGACGCCCCGCGCCAGGAATCCGGTATCGGGCCGGTCTTGGCGATCCAATCCTCGTAGTCTTTCAGGAACACCGGTCCGTCTGCCGGGATGGACTCGACGGCCGCGCGGTTGGAAGTCTGGTGGCCGCGGGGACCCCAGGCTCCCGCGACCACCACTGTCAGCACAACTGCGAGAAGTTTCTTTTGCATGGCAGATTCCTAGAATACGAATTTGAATCCGAACTGCACGTTCCGCGCGGTGCGTGCGCTGGTAATACGTCCGAAATCCACCGCCGTTGCGGTGTTGACGACGGCACCGGAGCAGCCGCCGGCTGTGCTGCACGCCGCATTGGTGTGGTTCAGCGCGTTTTCCGCCTCCAGCAGGCCCACCAGTCGGTAGCGTTCGCGGATCGTGAACGAGCGCTGCAGCCGGGCATCGATTTGGAAAAGGCCCGGGCCGACGCGGTCATTCCGTCCTCGGAACAGGGGGCGGTCATTACTGATGCCGTCGTTGTTGAGGTCGACGCCGGACACCGCGTTGATGGGGTAGCCACTGTTGAAGAACGTCATCGACGACAATTCAAAGCCATTGATCCACTTGAGGGCTGGCTCGCGGAATTTGGGCTCGTAGAGCCATTGGCCGACGAAGTAGTGGCGGAGGTCGTTGTCGGCATTGCCGTAATCGCGTCGTAGGTTGGTCGGATCGGTGATCGATCCGCCCTCGCCCAGGTTGTTGGCCATGGCGTGGGAGTAGGTGTACGAGCCCTGGAAGAGCAGGCCGTGGCTCATGCGCTTCTGGAGACTGATGAATAGTGCGTTGTAGTTGGTGTTGGCACCGGACTGGATCAGATTGATCTGGTTGAACGCTTGGTTGGGACGCAATGCGGCACCGCCGAACACCGGTCTGCCGTCCGCGAGGGTGCTGACGGCCGGACCGAGGTTGATGTTTTGGGAGTACAGGCCATGGCGCTGCGCCGCATAGTTGTAGCCGACGGTCAGATTCAGATTCCGGATTATTTCGCGCTGCACCTGCAGGTTGGCTTGAATCTGGTAGGTGTCCTTGAAACCTGGGGCGAAGGCGCTGATGCTCGGCTTCACGATGAATGCAGCGTCCGTGATCGTCGGTACGGCGGGGAAGACCGGGGCCTTCGGGTCGGTGCCCGCGATTTGGTAGCTGAGGAATCTGTGTCCGTTGACCTGCGCGGCGTTGTAGAAGATGGAAAGCGCGGGAACGTCGTAAAAGGTGCCGAAGGCTGCACGGACCACGGTTTTCGAATCGCTGGTGGCGAGCCAGTTGGCCGAGATGCGGGGCGCGAAATCCTTGCGGTCTGCGTCGATTTGGCGCGAGAGGGCGTAGGGTGCGTCGGGATCCAGGGTAGGGAAGAGAATCGTCTCGTAGCGCATCCCCACGTTCAAGGTGAGGCGGCGGGTTAGGCGGAACTCGTTCTGGAGGAAGAAGTTGACGAATCCGAAACCGATGTTGAGCTGGGGGTCCCCGCCGTCCTCGGCAAAAGTGGAATATGTGTAGGGCTTTCCGGTTGCGGGGTCGATGATGCCCTGTTTGGTGTTCAGGAACTGGTTCAGAGCGCTGACGGCGGGGCGGCCGTTGGATGCCGAGAGTCCGCCGAAGGAGTATGTGACGTTGCGGGCCTTGAAGATGTCAAAGTTGGTGCGCTGGAAATCCACGCCAGCCTTCCAGGTGCTGCGGCCGTGAGTCCAAGTGATGTTGTCGACAATCTGGTTGGCCAGTTCGGTGGTTTCGGTCAATGCGAGCGGGTTGAACCCTATGTTGGCCACGCCGGTGATGTTTACTGCCGCAGTGTAGGGATTGGGCTTGCCGACGGGCGCGTTGGCTTGGGTGCGCTGGATGGAGCCGAAGCGGACCTCGTTCAGCAGCGACGGGGTGAAGACCGTTGCCAGCTGGATGCCTCCACCGTTCATGTGGTCGTCGAAGTTGTTGCCGCGGTCGGGAATAGTCAGGCCGCTGGCGTTGTTGGGCTGGTGGTTGGTGAAGCGGGCGTAGCGGACGTAGCCGGAATTCTTGTCGTTGAGTTTGTAGTTGACCTTGCCGACGAAGGTGTCGTAGGTCTCGCCGAATGGGGCGGTCCCCTGCTGGTCGGCAGGCAGGCCCAGCGCGGTGGCGTTTGAGGCTAGGATGGTCAGGGCGTTCGGGCGTGTGTACGGGTTGTGCTCGTACTGGGCGAAGAAAAATAGTCTGTCCTTCTTGATGGGTCCACCGAAGGTGAGTGCTTCATCCCACCATGTGCCTGGGGGATTGACGGCTGCCAGTGACGGGCGGGCGAGCCAGCTTTGGGGCCTGTAGAGGTAAAGTTCGGAGCCGTGGTACTGGTTGGTGCCGGATTTGAGAATCACGTTGACCTGGCCGCCTGCGGCGCGTCCAAATTCCGCGGAATATCCGCTGGACAGGACTTGGACTTCCTCGACGGCTTCCGGGGTGGTGATCACCATGCGTATTTGACGGGAGCCGCCGCGCTGGGTGTTGTCGAGGCCGTCGAGATTCCAGCTGGAGCGCTCATTGCCGCCGAACGCGAACTGGGTGGTGCCGAAAGTGGCGCTGGACAGCCCTTGGACGCCCGGGGCCAGCAGTTGGAAGTTGTAAATGTTGCGGGAGACGATCGGCAGGTCTTCGATTTCCTTCGCGCTGACCACGCCCCCGACCGCCGACGAGCCCGTGTCGGCGAGCGAGATGGATGCGTCCGCCGTTACTTCGACGGATTCCGCTCGCGATCCGACCTGCATTGTGAGATCGAGACGGATTTTCTGGCCCGCCGCGAGTGCAATGCCGGATTGTGTGAAAGTCTTGAAGCCTTCGGCTTCGGCGACAATCTTGTAGTTGCCGACTTGCAGGAGCGGGAAGCGGAAATAGCCTTCGGCGTTGGCCTTGGTTTCGGTGGCAACATTGGTCGCTTCGTTGCGGACGGAAACTTTGCCGCTGGAAATCGAGCCGCCGGTGGCGTCGCGGACGTAGCCTTCGACCGCCGCGTCGATGGCGTTGGTCTGTGCGTGGATGACGGTGGAGCTGGATAGGAATAGGATGGCCGCAAGTACGGCCGCACGGATAAATTGCATGGATCGTCCCCTTTGAGTCAATAGGTTAGCGATTTCAAACTTCAGGGTGATGACAATTTGGACACTGGACGATGAGAGGCGTCGCCCGGGGGGAAGGTTGGCTCATCGTCCCATCCTGTAAAATGTGGCCAGATGGAACCGACTCCCCGAACTTCCAGCCAGCCGGCAGCTTGGGCACCCTTGTTTGTCATTGTGTTGTCCGCGGTCTCGTGCAGTTCCCCCAAGGAGGCGGCGAAGGCTCCCCCCCCGGCTGGACCGGTCGGCACCCCGATCGAAATTCCGGTGCCGCTGGGTTTGCCCCCGGTTGCTGCACCGGCGAACAACAAGCCGACGGTGGAGACTGTTGCACTTGGAAAGAAGCTCTACTACGATACGAAGCTTTCGGCGGACGACACTGTTTCCTGTGCCAGTTGCCATGGTCCGGCACATGGGTTTACAGATGGTTCGCCCGTGTCCACGGGGGTGGGCGGCAAGCAGGGTGGCCGGAGCGCCCCCACGGTATTGAACGCGGCGTATAGTCCGGTCCAATTTTGGGATGGCCGCGCCGCCAGTTTGGAGGAGCAGGCAGGTGGACCGATCGCCAATCCGATCGAGATGAACCTGCCGCATGAAGCTGCCGTGCGCAAACTGAACGCTGACGGCGAGTACCCGAAGCTGTTTGAGAAGGCCTTTGGGCCCGGTCCGGCAACTATTGAAAAGGTCCAGATGGCGATTGCCAGCTTCGAGCGTACGGTGATTTCGGGAAATTCGCCGTTTGACCGTTACCAGTTCGGGGGGGATAAGAAAGCTCTTTCGCCGGCAGCTGCGCGTGGTCTGGCGATTTTCAAGGATGCGGCCAAGGGCAACTGTGTCAAGTGCCACACGATTGACGACAAGTATGCGTTGTTTTCGGACGGAAAATTCCACAATCTGGGCGTCGGCATGAATGCGGAAGGCGAACTGGCGGACTTGGGCCGGTACACCCAGACGAAGGTGGAGGCCGATAAGGGCGCGTTCCGTACGCCGACTCTGCGCAACATCGCCCAGACGGCACCGTACATGCACGACGGGAGTGCGAAGACGCTGCGGCGCGTGGTGGATTTCTATGTCGGAGGCGGGAATTCGAATCCGCAACTGGACAAGGATATTAAGAAGCTGGAGCTCTCGGGGCGGGAGCGGGAAGACTTGGTGGCGTTTTTGGAATCGTTGACTGGGGAAATCCCGAAGGAAGTGCTGTCTCAATGAAAAGGCTGCCGTTCGTTTTCGTGACGCTTGTGTTTTCGGGCTGCAATTCCGCTCCAAAGCCGGAAAAGGCCAAGGTGCCGGTTTCGACCACAGCTCCAAAAGTGGAGTACTTCCACGTGGATGCGGCTACGGCCGGGGCCGTGCACGGTCGGGTTTCGTTTGCGGGCAAGAAGCCGGTCAGGAAGAAGATTGATGTCAGCGAGGACCCGATGTGCGCCAAAATGCATGCAGCGGGTTTGTACGACGAATCGGTTGTGGTGAATCCGAATGGCACGCTGGCCAATGTCTTCGTTTACGTGAAGCAGGGTTTGGAGGGGAAGACTTTCGAGCCCTCCAAGGAACCGGTGGTGATCGACCAGAAGGGTTGCCGGTTTGCGCCGCGCGTCTTCGGGATCCAGACGGGACAGCCTCTGAACGTCGTCAATTCCGACCCGGTGACACACAACATCCACCCACTGGCGCAGGTCAACCGTGCTTGGAACCAGAGCCAGGATCCGCAAACAGAGCCTCTGAAGCGCCGTTTCCTGCAGCGCGAGGTGATGATCAGGGTGAAGTGCAACATCCATTCTTGGATGCGGGCGTGGATCGGGGCAGTGGAGCACCCATATTTTGCGGTGAGTGCGCAGCCTGACGGCAGCTTTGAGCTTCCCAATCTGCCGCCTGGGGATTACACTATAGAAGCTTGGCATGAAGTTTACGGTGTCCAGGAACAGAAGATCACGGTGAAGCCTTCCGGCAAGGAAGACGTTTCCTTCACCTTCAAAGGGGAATGACAGCTTGAGAATACCGATTCTGGCCGTTTCGACAGCCGCACTGGTTCTGTTGGCGGGGTGTGCCAAGAAGCCCGAAGGTCCGAAGTCTTACCGGATCTATGTGACGAATGAGACTTCGGGCGACTTGACGGTGATCGATTCCTCCACGATGAATGTGGTTGCGACGGTTGCGCTTGGGAAACGGCCCCGAGGCATGCACGCGAGTCCGGATGGAAAGACGATCTATGTCGCACTGAGCGGCACGCCCGCAGCGCCTCCCGGAGTGGACGAGGACAGCCTGCCTCCACCTGACAAATCGGCTGACGGCATTGCTGTTGTGGATACCCAGCGTCTGATGGTGACGACGGTGATGAAGGCCGGGTCGGACCCGGAAAACTTTGACGTCAGCAAAGATGGCAAATTCATCTACGTTTCGAACGAGGACCAGTCGGGGGTCAGTTTTGTCGACATCGCGAAGGGCGAAGCGACAATGACGGTGAAGACCGGCGAGCAGCCCGAGGGTGTTACGGTCACGCCGGACGGAAAGCTGATCTACTCGACGTGCGAGGAGGACGGGACGATTGCTGTGATTGATCCCGCCCAAGGAAAATTGCTCAAAGTATTCAAGGTGGGCCGTCGGCCTCGCAACATCGTGTTCCTGCCGGACGGGAAGTCGGGCTACGTGAATGCGGAGAACGACGGTGGAATCGTGCTGTTCGACGCAGTGAAAAACGAGATGGTGCAGGCGATTGAGATGGGAACACCGGGTGAGGTCAAGCCGATGGGGCTGGTGCTGTCCCCGGATGCGAAGAAACTTTATGTCTCCACGGGTCGCGGAGGCAAGGTTTTTATTGTGGACACCGCGACGAACAAGGTTGACGGGTCTATTGAAGTAGGCAAGCGCCCGTGGGGCATTGGGATTTCGCCGGATGGAAAGACGCTGTTTACGGCCAACGGTCCGACTCACGACATTTCGGTCGTTGACCTCGTGACAAATGCGGTGACGAAGAAGATCAAGGGTGGGACCGGGACTTATTCAGTTTTGGTTCTGTCGAAGTAGGCCGTACCGCATTGTTTTTTTCGTTTTGATCATCCCGCGCAGGGCTGACTTGAGATAGAATGGGCCTACCTTTATCGTTTAGGGAGTCCCGGATGCAAAGTATGCAACGTCTTCTATCGCTGGCAGCCCTCGCGGGTTCCTGCCTGTTCGCACAAAGCAGTCTCAACCAACAGATTTCCGGCCAAGCCGTTGACGCCACCGGATCGGCGGTCGCCAATGTGTCTGTGACGTTGACAGACCAAGGCACGGGATTGGGCCGCACCACCAAAACCGACGAATCCGGGAACTACAGCTTTCCCAATTTGGCGGTCGGCAAGTACACCGTTTCTTGCGAAACCCCCGGGTTCAAGAAGGAAGTGATCGCTGACAACCCGCTGAACACGGAAGTGAGCATCCAGGTTAACTGCAAGATGCAGGTTGGCAGCCAGTCCGAGGCTGTGACCGTGCAAGCCGATGCCGTTGTAGTGGAGACGACCTCGGGCGAACTTGGGTTTACGGTGACGGGCGAGCAGTCGAGTGAGCTACAGCTCAATGGCCGCAACTTTCCCGAGTTGCTGGCCCTTCTTCCGGGTGTGTCCACCACCTACAACAGCGGCTTCGGCCTGTTCGGTGGTTACGGGGTCAATAACAGCGGCCAATCGATCAATGGCGGACGCACCGACACGACGACTTGGAATCTGGACGGTGCGGATAACAAGGACAACGGCGGCGGCGGCAACAACTTCGTGAACATCAATCCCGACGCAATTGGCGAGTTCCGGGTGCTGACCTCCAACTTCAGTGCCGAATCGGGCACTAGCGCGGGTGCTGTGGTCAATATGTCGATCCGCAGCGGCACCAAGAACTTCCATGGCAAGCTGTACGAATATTGGCGCAGCGATTACCTAGCCGCGAGTCCGTACAATGCGGCGGCGGTTGGCAAGCCCATCATCCGCTGGAACAATTTCGGCGGCAACTTGGGCGGGCCGGTTACCCTGCCGTACACGAAGTTCAACAAGAACAAGGACAAGCTGTTCTTCTTCTTCAGCGAGGACCTGAAGATCAACCGGATCGGGGCCACCACAACTTGGACGGTGCCGAATGCGGCATTGAAGACCGGAAACTTCGGTACGGCGACGGTGCGCGATCCGTTGACGCAGACCCCTTTTCCAAACAATACGATTCCGGCAAGCTTGATCAACCCGGACATGCAGAAGTTGATCAACATCTATCCGCTGGCCAACTAGGGAACCGCGAGCTATTCGTTCAACAAGACCACGCCGAGCAATGTCCATGAGGAAGTGCTGAAGGTGGACTACAATCTGAGCGACAACGACCAGGTGAACGTGCACTGGGCCCACGATACTTACCGGCAGCTGCAGAACACCACCAATCTGATCGAGTACTACCGCAATATTCCAGGGCTCAACACGTCGATACAGTGGAACCACGTTCTGAGTCCGCACTGGGTCAATGTGGCCCAGTTTACGTATACAGGCAACGTGATTATCGAGCAGAGTGAGCGCATCCCGAATGACACGTTCATCAAGGACTTCACCCGCAAGGGATTTGGAATCGGCCTGCCGACGATTTACAATGCGTCGGGCGACCTGCCGCAGATTGCCGTCAGCGGTTACACGACGCTTTCTGTTTCGCCGCTGAGTTTCAATAATTTCAACCGGATCTTCGATTGGAAGGACGGCCTCACGTACACCAATGGTCCGCATACCGTCAAGACCGGCATTCTGATCATGAGGAGTCGCAAGAACCAGGACAATCCGCCGGCGATCAACGGACAATACACGTTCAGCACGGCACGGACACCGACGTCAGGCCAGGCGTTGGGGGACGCATTGCTCGGGAACTTCCAGAGCTACACGGAATTCGGGAGCATCCGCCAGGGCTGGTACCGTTTCAGCCAAGTGGAGCCCTACATTCAGGACGATTGGAAGGCCACCCGGCATCTGACGCTGAACATTGGGCTGCGCTACGCCTACATGCAGCCGCAGTACAGCGCATTGAACAATACGGTTCAGTTCCTGCCGGAGTACTTCGATCCCAAGAAAGCTGCTGTGATCAATCCATCCAACGGACAGGTGATTTCGGCTCCGAATCCGTACAACGGACTGGTGATACCGGGCAACGGCTTCCCGATCGAAGCGAAGGGGCGTGTGGCTCAGTATGATGATCCGGCAGTCAAGGCGTTGTTCCACGATCTCCCCAAGGGCGGAGCCTACACCCGGTGGAACCTGTACTCTCCGCGTTTTGGTTTTGCGTGGGATCCATCCGGCCACCAGACGACGGTGATTCGTGGCGGCTACGGGATCGCCTATGAGCGCATCCAAGGCAATTTCATCTTCAGCGGCATCAACAATGCTCCGTTCAATGCGTCGGCGAGTGTTCTCAATGGCATTGTGACGAATCCGGGAGCGGCGGTAAGCGGCCCGGTATCGGTTCAGACGATTAGCAATTCCCATTCGCTGGACATGCGGGTTCCGCGTACGATGACGTGGAGCTTGGGCGGGCAGCGCAAGATAACGCGCACATCGGTGCTGACTCTGACGTATGTTGGATCGTCGGCTGCGAATCTGTCGTACCTGGATGACATCAACCAGGAGCCGATGGGGTATGGCAAGACCCACTTTGTTCCGGGCAGCACGACGACTTTGGCAAATGCAAACTCTCTGCGGCCGTATGCGGGCTATGCCGTGATCCAGCAATACAATTCGGGTGCGAACTTCATTTACAGCTCGCTGCAGTCGCAGTTCCGCCAGCAGTTCAGCAAGGGCGGAAGTCTGAGCGTTGCGTTCACGTGGGCGAAGGGCCGGACGGATGCGAATTCCTACAACTACCAGCCGATGGACAGCTACAACCTGAGGGGCGACTGGGGTACTTCAAGCTACAGCCGCAGCAAGGTGCTGGTGACTAGTTGGGTTTACCCGATCCCGTTCTGGCGCGAGGGAAACACTTGGTACAAGCAGATCCTTGGAGGCTGGCAGGTGAACGGTGTGGCCCAAATGCAGACTGGCCTGCCGGTAAACCTGACGATTTCCCCGGACCAGGCTGGCACGGGGGACGGCAACCAGCGTCCACAGCTTGTGGGCAATCCGTACGCGGGAGGCAATGTCGGCGGGAGCCAGATTCTGAACCCGACAGCGTTCGCACTGCCGGCGTTGGGGACGTTCGGCAATCTGGGGGCGTTCAATATCTTTCTGCCGAACTGGATCAACATCAACTCGTCGTTGGTGAAGAGCTTCAAGATTCGGGAGGGGATCAAGTTGGATACCCGGATCGAAATGTACAATGTGGCCAATCACTTGGTCACGTCGTCCATCAACACGGGTAGCTTCAATGGTTACACCACAAACGCGACTACCGGGGCGATCACCAGCACCACGGCCAACTGGGGTGCGAAGAGCGGCACGACCGACCCTCGGACGATGCAGGTTACGATGCGGTTGAATTTCTAGCCGGAGGGGCGGTAGTGGTGAGGAAGGGGGCCGCAAACTGCGGCCCCCTTTCTATTTTGCGGTGGCCAAAATGTAGAACATCGGAATACCGTCGTAGCCGGTGGCGTAGGAATCGATCACCGAGCCGATGGTAAAGCCGGACGTTACCAAGTCGCTCTCGATCAGTCGCGGGGCGATGTTGTGCTCGCGGGCTTGTTCTGCGCGGGATCTTTCGAGCAGGGCTGGCTTGAGGTAATCAATGATCAGGACCTTGCCGCCGGGTTTCAACGCTTTCTTCACGTGGTTGAGGATTGCGTCGGGATGGTCCAGTTCGTGGTAGACGTCCGCGATGATTACGGCATCCAAGGTTCCGGTTGGGAATTTGGGGTCGTCGGGTGCTCCGAGAACAAGGGTGATGTTGGTGATGTTCTGCGACGCCATTCGCTGCCGAACCTTGTTTAAGAGTGGTTTGTCGATTTCCTCGGCGTAGATGCGGCCATTCGGCCCCACGACCTTTGCAAATCTGGCGGCGTAGTAGCCATAGCCGGTTCCTAGGTCCCCGACCGTCGAGCCGGGCTTGAGGCCCATGGCCAACACGAGTTCCAGGATTTTTTCCCGCTGGTCGCGCTCCTTTTCGTCAGTAAAGATTGCCTTGAGCGTTATGTTGGCTGGCATCGGTTGGGCGATGGCGAGTCGCCCGCAAATAGCCACGAGGGCGACCAGGGCCTTCATAGGTGCCTCTTGAAGAACAGTTCGATAGTTCCGAATGTGACTGGCGGGCAGGGCATGCGGCGTTCGGGTTCGCCTGGGCGGGCTCCGCGGATTTCTGCGGCTCGCGAGGGACCTTGATCCCAATCGTTGCTGTTCAGGAAGCTGTGGCCCAAACCTTCTATGAGCAACATGGTGGCATTGTTGCCGGCGGCAGCCAGTGCGTCGAACAGAAGCGCCGACTGCATTGGGGGAACGGCTCTGTCGCTGGTGCCGTGCAGAAGGAGGAATGGTGGGGCTCCGGGTTTGACGTATTCGACTGGGTTGGCTTGTGCGGCCAAGTGGGGGACCGAGAGTAGGGGGGCACCGAGGAAGCGGGATTCAAAGGAATCGGAATCCGACGCGGGGGCCGGCATCGCATGGTGACTCGAAGCGTCACTGGCAACTGCGTTCCGGTTGGCGTCGAGTTGGAGGAAATCCACGACGGGATAGGCGGCGGCAACAGCCTGGACCTGACTGGAAAACCCAGCGTGCTCGGAATCAGGACCTTCGAACCTGCCGGGGGCTGAAAGTGCGGCTAGCGCTGCCAAATGGCCGCCTGCGGAGGCACCCCAGATTCCGATTCTATTCGGATCAAAGCCGTATTGGCCGGCCACGGAGCGAATCCATCGGATGGCTGTTTTGACGTCCTCGACGGCGGCTGGAAAGACGGCCTCGTCGCTCAGGCGGTAGTCGATTGAGACCATTGCGAAGCCGCGCTCGGCAAAGTGGCGGCCGAGGTCAGGGCCGGAACGGCGGTCGCCGCTGCGCCATCCACCGCCATGAAGCCAGAGGATTACGGGGAGTGGCAGTTGCTCCTGATCGGGCAGGTAGATGTCTGCGGGCAGCGGATTGCTTTGGGGCGAGGCGTAGACTACGGATTCGATTCGACTGACGCGGCATGGAAAGCCCCTCAGAATCAACGGCGAAGATGCTGGCATTTCAGTGCCCTCCTGTCTTCCATCATCCCGCTTGTATCATATCTGTTTAGCTCTGTTAAGCCCTACCGATGATTAGCCTGATCGTTTCCGTCTACGAACACACTGCAACGCTTGGATGGGTTTTCGAGGCCTTGTCGACGCAGGACTACAAAGGGCGGTGGGAGTTGATCGTCGTGGACGATGGCTCCGACCCGGGAGTCTTGGCGCTGGTCAAGGAAGCCAGTTGGCGGTATACGACCGACATGCGGTATGTCTGGCAGCCCGACGCGGGGCACAGGCTGGCACGTTCACGGAATAACGGCATCCGGATGGCCCGTGGAGAGTTAATCATTTTCCTGGACGGCGATATGGTGGTTCGGTCGAACTTCCTGTCGGCCCATGCTGCGGCGCAGGTTGCCGGGGAGAAGCGTCTGGTGGTGGGGACGCGCGAGCGTTTGTCGATCCGGGGTGATCGTCCACCCCAGGATATCGAGGCGCTGTTTGTCCTAGCGGACCAGGCGACCGTAATCGAGGGCATGACGTCAGAATACAAACAGCAGGAGGGGTGGGCCAGATCCCGAATTGCTTGGATGGCAATGTCGGGGGCAAATTTCAGTGCGACTGCTGGTTCGGGTCTGGTGTACAACGAAATGTTCGTTGGATGGGGGAGCGAGGACAGGGAATTGGCTTGCTCGCTGATCCGGAGGCACGGGTACAAGATCGCGGTTTCGGATGCCACACGGGCATTGCATGTGAAGGTGGAGACCCGGCCCACGCGGCGCGGTGTTTTGGTGACCACGGCGGCGTCCCAGGCGGCAGAGGCAATCAAGGAAGCAGAAAATTTGTTCCAAACAATTCGGAACAAGCTGGTGTTTCGCCACCTCCATCCGACAGAGGACGTTAGCGCGTCGATGCGGATGATCGCGAATTGCTTGGTCGATCCGCGAACGGACACTTGGTATTTCGACGAGGAATTGACGGATCGGAACCTTGCCGAGGCGATCCAGGCGGCCGAAAGCTGGATGGATTCGCATGGTGTCCAGTACCGTCCAGGGCGGCGGACGCTTCCTGGTGCATAATGCCGCGGTGTGGTTGAAACGACGGCTTGGAGTCGGCTTGCCTCAAAGGTGTGGTATGGCTACTGATCAGGGATGAGGCCCTTGCCGAGAACTGGCTTCCCCCGGACCCTGAGTTTGCGGGCTTCTTCAGGCTTGCCCTGGCGGATTGCAACGAGTGCCTTAGCGTGAATCCAGCGGTAGGTCCACAGATCCGATCTGGCGGAGCTGATTTCCGGTTCCCAGATACCCATTTCATGTTAGCGGTCGTACCACTCGGAAGCGCGGTTGAGATCGCCCGACTCGAGGCAAATCCTGCCAAGTTCGGTGGCTGTTTCGCCCGCCTTGAAGAAGTCACAGGCACCTAGCGAGTAGTCGAATGCATCGCGGCTCTATTTCTCAGCACGATTTGGGCGGGAGGTCCTGGGCTTGGGAGCTACGGGCCGAGAGAAGCAAGCGGACGGGGAGGAGGCGACGGCAAAACATCACCTCCATTAGACAATCTTTTTCGACTTGGTGTGTGTCGGGATCGGCTACCACTTCGGCGTGGCCAACCAGTCCATTCCGCCTTCGCCGCCAATTGGCGCTCCCGGGGGGGCATCGGGTGCCGGGATCACCTTGGCAGTCTCGGCGGGACGATCCAGAAAGCGCTTGATATCGCCGGCGAGCAGGGCTCGTTGGGCTTGTTCGGGCTCGTCCTTGCCTGGTTCAGCTTTCAGACGCGCTGCCAGTTTCGAGAGTTTCAGGGACGCGAGCGCCCTGACTTGGGAGTTTGAAGCACCTTGCGCGAGCCACATTACGCGGTCCACCAGGACACGCTCGGTTGCGCGGCGGACTTCTGCCTCGTAGGGACTGGTGACTAGGGCATCGAAGGTGGCTTTGGTGAGACGGTCGATCACCTCCTCCAAGCCCGGGAGGGTGGGGTCGACGGCATGCTGGGCGACCATTCGGGCGGCGCGGTCCAATTGCAAAACAAAGCCAATTGTGACGTCCGAGGCCACCATGGCGGGGCTGAGGGGGTCAAAACCGTCACCGGTGGTTCTGGGGAAGAGCTCCCGGTGCTTTCCGAAACCGGGCGGACGGGGCGGGATTAATTCGAGCACCTTCTTCGGTATGGTTAGTTCGGCGGGCTTCAGTGTGGCTGCCAGTGCGTCCAAAGCTTTGCGCTGGTTGGCGGCCGACTCCCATTTGACGGCAGTGCGACCGTCTCCGCGCATGCCGTAGATGTAGTCGAGGCCTCCGATCATGGATGAGGCTGATTCAACCGTGTAGCGGTGGTACATGAAGATGGGTACGAGAGGCTCCTCGATGGTGGCCATAGGTGCTCCATTGCGGATGGTTTGTTCACCCAGCCGGTCGAGTGCGGAGCGGCGCACTTTCATCAAGCGGTTGAGCTCGTCGGCTTGGTTCAGGCCGTTTGACCACTGGTCGACCTTCGGGTTGGAGTCGGTATCCTGGTTGGTCATGTATCGGAGGTCCTGCGCCCACGCGTCGTTCAGGACCCTGGCCAACGGTGCGGCTTCGTCGCCGGGAGGGAGCGAGCGGTAGCCATAGTTGATCGCCACTTTGTCCCAATCGCCAATCTTGGCCGGGTAGGCGTCGGAGATGTCGATCAGGCCATCAGCGGTCAGCCTTTCTTTCGGGTGGGGGTAATCCATTACTGAAATCCAACCCTTTTCGCTGTCGTAGTAGTTGTGGCCGAGGCCGAGGGTATGGCCGACCTCGTGGGCGGCCAGTTGGCGGATGCGTTTGAGGGCGGTCTGGTAGAGGATTTCGGGCTTCTCCGATCCCGTCATGTAGGGGGAGAGGAGACCTTCGAAAATCAAGTAGTCCTGGCGGTCGCGGAGGGAGCCGAGGGTTACGGTGGCCTTGATGATTTCGCCCGTGCGCGGGTCCGAGATCGAGGCTCCTGTGCTCCAACCGCGGGTGGACCGGTGGACCCAGTTGATCATGTTGTACCGGATGTCCATGGGGTCGATGCCGTCGGGAAGGACGGCAACCTTGAATGCATTGCGGAATCCGGCGGCTTCGAAGGCTTGGTTCCACCAGCTTGCTCCTTCCACAAGGGCCTTGCGGACGTCCTCGGGGGCACCGGGATCGACCCAGTATTCGATGGGTTTCACGGGGTCGCTGACGGCTGCGGAGGGGTCCTTTTTTTCGAGGCGGTGGCGGCGGATGAAATGGCGCACCATTGTTTCGCCGATCGGAGTGCTGTAGTCGACATATGTGAGGCCGCCGTATCCGGCGCGGGGGTCATCCTCACGGGGACGATAGTTCGAATCGGGGAGTTCTACGAGCGAGTAGTGCTCACGTAGGGTGACGGATTCGGCAGTTGGGGAGACGCTCGCAACAGTGCCGGAGAAGAGGCCGCCACCACGTCCACCGCCGCCACCGGTGCCGACCCCGATTTGGGGCGGTCCCTGGGTTGGAAATCCGAAGCCGCCACGTCCTCCAGCTTCATTGGCAAAGGTCAGTAATACTTCAATTTCGGAGTTCTTGGGGAACGCTTTGGTGCGCGGCATGTAGACCGCACTTCTTGTGGCATCCACCCGATATGCACCGGGGCGGAGGGCGGCACCGGCTCCATGTCCATCACGCACGAAAAAGCCAGTGGCATCGACCAGGACACGACCGTTGGATTCCGCTCCAACGGTAAAGCCCCATAGCACTGATTTTGCAAACGAATCCTCAACCGACTTTCGTTCGGCCGGGTTGCTGCTGGAGGACCGGAACGATTCGTTCGACGCGACGAGCATCACCTTGGGGCCGACGCGATGGAATGTAACAAGGCGACCCTGTCCACTCTGGCCGCGGTCGAGACCTATGTCATTCGAGCCGAGGCCTGCGGCCAAGCCCGTGGTGAAGAGGAATTCGGAGTCAAAGCGGGGAATTTCAAGCCAGAGGGAGCCTGCCCGTTCCTCCCAGTAGAGGGGGAAGTACCCGTCGAGTTTCTGCATTCCAGCTGTTCGATCCTCAATTGTCTGGGCGCGTCCGGTCGGCACGGCTGTTCCATTTGAGGCGGGAGGTCCGCCGCCGCGTTGGGCCAGAGCCGCTGCGGTTGCGATTGCGAACAGAAGGGTAAATCGTGATCCGGGAAAGTGCATGGGATGAAAACTCCTTAGATGCGATTGTAGCCGAGTTGCTTTGGGCGTTGGTGGAAGGAAGCGCGGAGTCCGCAGCCCATTGTCGGCGAGAACTGGCTACGCTTGCTGGAACGAGGATCGCGGATGCGGAGGCTGACTTGCATGTTTGCACGTAGGTTGGGCGCGGATCCGGTTTTCGTCCGAACACAGAGGATCCAGTCGCACTTTGGCCGCAGCGCTTGTATGAGTGGCTCGACTTGAGAGGGCCGCTCAAGAAATAGGCTGGCATTGCTTCCACGGGAATAGATCGGCGGATTGGTGACATAACTTTAGGGGCGGTCGTAGTTTCATGGCCTCGCCCGGAAAGATTGATCATGATCACCAAACGCCGTTTGATACGCCTTGCGTTCGCGCTTAACCTGATTGTGGGTGGGCTAACTGCCGCTCAGCCCGTGGTGGGCGGGAAGGCTGCCGATTTTTCCTTGACATCGTTCGACGGCAAGACTGTCGCGCTGTCCAGCCTCTACGAAAAGAGTCCGGTTGCACTGGTGGTGTTAAGGGGCTACCCAGGGTACCAATGTCCGTTCTGCCAGCGACAAGTGCAGGAGTTTGTCGAGCATGCGGCTGAATTCGATACAGCCGGGGTGCAGGTGGTTTTCGTGTACCCCGGTCCGCCCGACGAGCTGCAATCCAAGGTAGCGGAAGCGTTGACGGGAAAGAATTTTCCGGCGTCATACACGATGCTGCTCGATCCCGGCTACTCGTTCTCGAACCAATATGGCCTTCGATGGGATGCGCCGCGTGAGACGGCGTATCCATCGACATTTCTGATTGAAAAGGGCGGGACTGTGTTCTATGCCCAAGTTGCGCGATTGCACAGCGGTCGAACGTCGGCAGTAACGGTGTTGTCGTATTTTCCGCGTCCGAAGAAATAGCCGGACGCTACTGGTAGAAGTTGCGGTCCCAAGCGTGGCGGCGAAGGATTTCGATCTCCGCATCGTGGAGGGGGCCCAGCGCGGCGGCGGCGGTGTTGGCCGTGACGCTGGAGAGGGACCTCATGCCGGGGATCGCAGTTGAGACTGCAGGGTGGGTCATGCAGAATCGGAGGGCAACTTCGGCTATTTCTTTGGTGGAGGTGCGTCCCAGATCCGCCAGGATTTCGGCTACCTTGGCGGCCACCTCTGCTTTGCGGTCACCCCGGAAGTAATAGTTGCGGAAGTCGCCTTCGGGGAAGACTGTGTCGGCGTTGATGCGACCGGTGAGGGAGCCTTCGTCGAACGGGACGCGTGCGAGGACGCCGGTGTTGTGTTTCAAGCAAGCGTCGAACAGTTGGCGCTCGGGGGATTGGTCGAAGACGTTGTAGATGACCTGTACGGTGTCTATGAGGCCTGTTTCGATGATGCCGAGGGCGGTTTCGGGCTGGTGGTCGTTGATGGAGATGCCGACGAAGCGGACTTTGCCGGTTCGTTTCAGGTCTTCGAAGGCGCGGCGCCATTCATCACGTTCCAGCCATTCCGGATTCCAAACGTGGAGCTGCTGAAGGTCAACGCAATCCATGCCGAGGTTTCGGAGGCTGGTTTCGGTGGATTCGACAATGTATTGGTACGGGAAAACGTCGTCGATGGACGTTCCGAGCCGGGCGGGCCAAACGCGGTTCATCGGTGGAACTTTGGTAGCCACGTAGACGGTTTCGGCGGCTTCGCGGACTACTGTGCCAACGAGCTCCTCGCTCTTGCCGTCACCGTAGGCCAGTGCCGTATCTATCAAGTTGACGCCGTTGGCTATGGCAAGGCGGAGGGCGGCCAGTGAGGAATCGTCGTCGGCACCAATCCACTGTTTGCCGCTGATGCCCCAGGCTCCGTAGCCGAGGACGGAAACATCAAGGCCGGTACGGCCGAATTTGCGCGTTTGCATTCGCCTTCATTATAAGGCGTGATTCCCGATACAATCGAGCTAGATGCCCATACGCAAGATCCTGTTCCTGATGTTGGTGTGTGTGTTGGAAGCCTTCGGTGCGGTCAAACTTTACCTAAAGGACGGGAGCTACCAGCTTGTCCGGGAGTATGCAGTGGAGGGCGACCGGCTGAAGTACTACAGTACCGAGCGCAGCGACTGGGAGGAAATGCCGGTCGAGCTGGCGGACCTCAAACGGACGGAGTCGGAAGGAGCCGCGCGGGTGAAGTCCGCCGAGAAATTCTCTCAGAAGATCGAGGAAGAGGCGGAGGCATTGCGGGAGGAACGCCTGGAGATCCAGAAGATTCCCACGGATCCCGGCGCTTACATGCTGGAGGACGGACAGCTTCGGGTGCTTAAGCTGGCGGAGGCTACGATCCACGACGATAAGAAGCGTACATTGCTCAAGCGACTGTCGCCGATTCCGATCGTGACGGGGAAATCGACGCTGGAGATTCCGTTTGAGCGGTCTCCGAACGCTTTGAAGGACGACCGGCCGGAGTTCTGTCTGCAGCAGTCACTGGAGGATTCCATCGGGATCGTGAAGTTGACGGTGAGCAAGAATGGGGTGCGGATCGTGGAGCGGATTGCCGTGGTGCCGGTGGCAAACGAAATCGTGGAGGAACGGGATTCGGTGGAGGTTTTCACCAAACAGCTGACAGAGAGCGGGTTGTACAAGATTTGGCCGCAGGAGCCACTGCCGAAGGGCGAATACGCGGTGGTGGAGTATACCGAGGGGAAGATTGATATCCGGGTGTGGGATTTCCGGATCGAGTAACTGGCGCAGCGAAGAGAATTCGAGCATCGAAATGTTGTTTGGCCCGGCACGGAGGAGACTCCATGCCGGGCTTTTGTGCGTTTTGCGCGGCGTTGAAATCATGGTCACGCGGATTTTAAAAGTATATTTCTTTTGGAATCAATGGTTTAACGTTTTTGTTGTGCGGTGTTGGCTTCTCCACGGTGCTAACTTCTACATCGGGAGGCGGTGCTGCGGGCAGATGATCCGAGAGAAGAAAGAGCGCGCGGCAGCTACTGAAAGTGCCCGTCGAAAGGCGGTTCGCGCGATCGACCAAGCGATTTGCGTGGTTGGCGAAAACATTGACGTGAAGAGTATTTCGCTGGCGGACTACTTAAGGCTGTTGGAGTTTGCCAAGGGTCGGGCACCGGTGCGGTCGAAGCGGCTGCAGGTCCGGTGGGTTGAGGAGTGGTGAAATGGCGACGCGAAGGATAAGGTACCGGGCGTTGCCAAGTCAAGCGAAGTTTCACCTATCGGCGGCACGGTTCAAGGGGTTTTCGGGTCCGATTGGATCTGGAAAAAGCCAGGCTCTATGTCAGGAAGCTATTCGGCTCAGCTATTTGAATCCGGGAAGGACGGGGT
>CAIYDY010000093.1 GCA_903925015.1 uncultured Acidobacteriia bacterium | reverse complement strand
TGGTTCACCTGAAGGAAGTGCATCAGCCATTGCCCCTCGGGCTGGTCCGGACTCACAGGCACATCGATTCTCCCGCGGTGGTCGAAATGCATGGCCTTGTGCGTTGCCGTTTCGCCATCGGCGCTGATCGGCATGGATTTTGCAAACCTTGCCATGAAGGCTCCGGCAATCCGGTTGCGGTCCAAGGGCGTGAAAATGCCGCGCCCGTCGTACTTCGTGTAAACCGTGCCCGCCCACTCGGGATGCAATTCCACTTGAAGCTCGATGCTTGCCAGCGCCCGCTCAATCCGCAGCGATTCCGCAATCTGCTGGATCAGCATGGCCCTTGTCTGCGCCAGTTGCAGTTCATTTTGCGCCAGTTCGAAATCTGCATCGGTAGCTTCCGCTTCGGAGCGCGAAACCACACCGGAACTCGCCAGCATCCTCATCCGCTCCATGTCGGCCTTCCGGCGCACCAGCATCCGTTGGGCGATCCGGATCAACTGTTCCGCCTGTTCCGGCAGCAAGTCCTTGCTGTAGAGGTACTTGTGCAGGATCGACATGTCCTTGGCGTCCTCGATGCCCTCCAAAGCGCGTTGGTAGCGGACCAAGGGCACCGCTCCATGCGAGATCAGGGACCGCACTCGCTGCATGTTGTCCTGTGCCCGCAATACACCGGGATCCGTAAGATCGGGCTGCAATTCAGGTACTTGTCCGGGCTCGGCGGATAGCTGCTGAGCCGCCTGCGGAACTGTCGGCAGGGACGCCGCCGCCGGGTCCTGCACCAACTCTTGGGCGAAGACTGAAATTGCCAATAGCGCCGCCAATGCGGCAATTCTGTGGAACACGCTATTTTCATAGTACGATAGGAACTGAGGATAAGTTCTGACCCCGACGGAAAACGTGGAAACACAGCAAGACGATCAGCTTCAAGACCAGTTGGAACTGGAGACAGCCACCCAGCTTGAGCTCGGTGAAACCGAAATCGACGAGAGACCCAACTGGCTGGTCGCCGTCCGCGCAGCCGAAGATAAGAAAGCGACCAACATCAAGGTCCTCGATCTCCGCGAAGTCACCAGCTTCACGGACTTCTTCGTCATCTGCAACGGATCCAACCCCAAGCAGATCCAAGCCATCAGCGACGAAATCCAGATGCAGCTGAAGGAACGCCGCGAATACGCGAGCGGCATCGAAGGCTACGAGACGGGAGAATGGGTTCTCGGCGATTACTTGGACCTCATCGTCCACGTCTTCAACGAAAAGACCAGGGAATTCTACGACCTCGACCGCCTCTGGCGCGATGGCAAGGAAGTCGAGATACCAGTCGAAGCCCCGGCGGCGTGAAGACTTTCGTCTACTACGTCGGCAAGCCAAAGGATGCCCACGCCAACGCCATGGCATCCGACTACATCAAGCGTGCCGACCGCTATTCCAAAACCACCATGGCCGAAACCAAGCCTGGTCGCGATGATTTCTTCGCCAAGCACCCCAGCGCCAGGAAAATCCTCCTCGATCCGGCCGGCAAGTCCATGGATTCCAACGCTTTGGCCGATCTGGTCGGGCGCGCCGAGATGGCCGGGCACGACCTGGTCTTCGTCGTTGGCGGCCACGACGGCCACCCCCAGGAGTGGAAGGACCGCGCCGACCTGCTGCTCTCCCTCTCCGCAATGACCATGCCCCACGAACTCGCCCGCGCCGTACTCGCCGAACAGATCTACCGGGCGTTTACAATATTGCGTGGGCACCCATATCCCCGATAACAGCATCCGCCTTAACAGCATCCGCGCTAACACTCCCATCCAAACGCTTGGCATAAAGAATGGCTTGGTTTAAAAGAGACACTGAATCCGACAGGAAGCCCGATCAGGATGCTTCCGAGCGCACCGTCAAGACAGAAGGCCTCTGGCTCAAATGCGACGGCTGCCGCGAAATCATCTGGAAGCGCGATCTGGCCCAAACCATGAACATGTGCGGGAAATGCGGGTTCCACTTCCGCGTGGACGCCCGCACCCGCCTCACATACCTGTTCGATGGCGGCGTGTTCCAGGAGCACGATGCCGAATTGGAGTCGTCCGATCCCCTCAAGTTCACGGACCAGAAGGCCTACAGCTCCCGACTCAAGGCCACCCAGGCTGCCACGGGCATGAAGGACGCGCTTGTCTCCGGCTCCGGGACCCTCGCCGGTCGCCATCTGAACATTTGCGCCATGGAGCCGAAATTCATCGGTGGCAGCATGGGTTCCGTTGTAGGCGAAAAGATCACCCGGGCCATCGAACGCTCCATTGACGAAAAGGCACCCGTGATCGTGGTTTCGGCCTCGGGGGGCGCGCGCATGCAGGAAGGTGCCATCAGCCTAATGCAAATGGCCAAAATTTCGGCGGCCCTGATGCGCTTGGACGAGGCGGGCCTCCCCTACATCAGCATCCTGACCGACCCCACCACGGGCGGCGTCACTGCCAGTTTCGCCATGCTGGGCGACGTCAATATCGCCGAACCCGGTGCGCTCATCGGAGTCGCCGGACCGCGTGTCATCGAACAGACCATCCGCCAGAAGCTTCCCGAGGGCTTCCAGCGCAGCGAATTCCTGCTCAAACACGGCATGTTGGACGCAGTTGTCCCCCGCAACGAGATGAAGCACTGGATCGCCAACACGCTCGAGTTCTTCCAAGGCCCCGTCGCGCAGGCGGCATGACCGCCTTCGAAGACTCGATCGGGTTCCTATACTCGCTCGGCCATGAGCTGAAGTCCGTCAAATGGGACCTCGGCAGAATGCGCATCCTGTTGGCGGAACTGGGTAGCCCCCACCTCAAGGGTCGGTTTATACATGTAGCCGGAACCAACGGAAAAGGCTCGACTTGTGCGATGGTGGAATCGGCCCTTCGTGCCGCCGGATTCCGGACTGGCCTTTACACCTCGCCCCACTTGATCGACCCGCGCGAGCGCATCCGCATCGGCACAGATGACATTTCGGAAGCCGCCTGGGTCGCCGCGTTCCACACCGTCCACACCGCCGCCGAGCGCCTGATTGCGCAGGAAGCTGTCGATGCCCATCCAAGCTTCTTTGAAACGGTAACCGCGATGGCTTTCGTTGCATTCGCGCAAGCCGGTCTCGACTACGTTGTGCTTGAGACCGGACTTGGCGGGCGCTTGGACGCAACAAACGTCGTCATCCCGGAGGTATCCGTCATCACCCCGGTCGATTTCGACCACGAGGCGTTCCTCGGCTCCAGTCTCGAACTGATCGCCGGGGAGAAGGCGGGCATCATCAAGCCCGGAGTGCCGGTGGTTCTGGCCGAACAACGTCCCGAGGCTCTGGCGTTTCTCCTCCTCCGCGCGTCCGAAATGCGTGCTCCGGTCCACCAGTCGTCGGCGCTCGGCAAGGAATTGGCTGACCTTGCCAACCTTTGTCCACTCCAAGGCACACACCAGCTGGAAAACGCCCGTACCGCTATTGCCACGCTGCAAGTACTCGGCATCGATCCGGACGCCATCCGCCGCGGGATCGCCGCGACCAACTGGCCTGGACGCTTGGAGCGCTTTCCGGGCAATCCAGAAATCATCCTCGACGGCGCGCACAACCCGGCCGGAGCCCGTGCCTTGGCCGCCTATATCCGGGAATCATTCCAAGACCAGCCAATACGAATCATTTTCGGCGCGATGCGGGACAAGGCCGTCGACGAAGTCGCGGAAACCCTGTTTCCCCTCGCAACAGAAATCATCCTCACCGCCCCCAAACAGCCGCGGTCCCTTGCCCCCGAATCCCTGGCCGCTTTCGCCGAAGTACCGTTCCGAATCGCCGATGGAATCCGCGAAGCACTGGAGATGGCGTCGAATCCCCCGATGACCACCTTCGTAACCGGCTCCCTCTACTTGGTCGGGGAGGCTCGGACCCTGCTTATGCTCGACCGGGCCGGCCTTCCGCCGCTTGAACCCGTCCCACCAGCTCAATGAATTCCGAGACCGGCGCTTCGAAGAAGCACTCGGCATGGCTGCACGTTCCCGCAGCCAGGAGGCGGGCACGGAACATGTTCAGACCCTTGGTGGTGTTCACATAGTCCAGTGCCCTGTTCGCATAGTGGAAGCACTTGAGCATCCGCAGCTTTACATCGATCACTTCGTCAATCGGCAGAATCACGTTTGGAATGCAGAGGCCCCAAACTTCGTATCCAAAGACACGGCCCTTCCACTTCATGTCCGCCAAGACCCGGGCCAGGATGTAGTTGGCTTCGCGGTGGTCGGGATGACCGTCGAGCAGCCATGGCGTAAAAATCGCATCAACGCGCCGATCCGCTATGATTGACCGGAGTTCCTCCGCAAGCCGCGCGGAATCCGCCTTCAGGCTTGCGTGGGACAGAAACGTCGGAGGTTCGATTCCGGCACACTCCGCCGACTGGCGAGACTCCCCGTTGCGCATTTCGACGAGTTCCCCACGCGTCATTCCACCCTCCGCGTGCTCGTCGCCGCCGTCCTGCAGCAGTACAACGAAGCCCTTGCCCCCGGCCCGCACTTGTGCCACCAAGGCTCCGCCACAGCCGATGGCTTCGTCGTCCTGATGCGGCGCAATCACCAGCATCGACTTGCCAAACGGTGCCATGATCGGCACGGGACGCACGAAACCCGAGAAGTAATCGGTAACCGACGCCAACTGCTGAAGACGCAGGTCCATGTATCCCAGCGCCGTATTGAGGAACAACTTGTAGTTGGTCTTTGAATACAACAGGGGTAGCGCGGAGCGGTATGCAGTCCGCAGCAGGTCCCGAATCATAGTTCCCCCCCGGTCAACGGCAGGCATTGCCCGCTGATAAAACCTGCACCGGGCGACAAGAGGAACTCGACAGCGGCTGCGACATCATCGGGACTGCCCAAACGCCCCATGGGAACCTTTGCCGCCGCAGAAAGGACAATCCGGCTGGTTTTCGAGGCGTTCATCCCCACCGGAATGAACGATGGAGCGACCAGATTCACGGTAATGTTCTTTCTCGCCAGCTCTGGTGCCAACAACCGTACCGCATGTTCCAAAACGGCCTTTCCAAGCGAATACGGGGCCATATTCAGCACCGGAGAGAGAGTCGCGGCAGTCGTGCCCAGAATCACGAGCCGGGCCGATTCGCCACTGTGGGACCGCAGAAAACGAGCCACGCGGATCGTCACCTGGCTACCAAAATCCACCTGTTTGGCCACACTGTCCAACTCCGAATCGAGTAGGCCGCCTTGGGCGATTCCAGGCCAAGCCGCATGGACAAATCCATAAACCGGACGGCCAGCCAATTGTCGATCCAGCGCCGCCTCCCAGTCGGACTCGATAAGATCCGCCCGTACCCATTCCGGCCCGCCCGCATCGCCAATTCCAGCCTGAATCGTCGGAATCGATCTGGCGATGCCCACCACGTGGTACTGGCTTGCAAGCGCGGACGTCAAATGTTGACCCAAACCACCAGCCGCCCCCGTCACCACAACCACCGGCTTGCCTGAATCCCGAACCACTTGTTCGTGCGCGCCCGCATCGGCGGCAGTCCGCTCCTCATGCAGGCCAAAACCAACGTGGATTTCCGCTGTTAACACGGATCGGGACAATTCAACCACGCGGACGCGCAGCGTGCCCGTGAGGGTTCCCGGATTCCAGTTCGTCACCTCGCCGTGCACGCGCACGCGGCACGGATAAATCAGGGGAGCCGGAAACCGGCATTGGAAGGATCCCACCACGGCGGACCTTCCGGGCACATACATGCCGGCCATGGTCGACGCCAAGCCCACCTGAAATGCGCCATGGACAATCCTTGCACCGTAGTTCGTGCCGGCCGCGTAGGCCTCGTCGTTGTGAAGTGGGTTGTGGTCACCCGAAAGATCCGAAAAGATCCGGACATCCTCCGGCGTAATCTCGCGGTCGAACTCGGCCTTCATGCCGACGGAAAAGTCGACCGGTAGCAGAACCCGCGCCTCCTTCATTGCCCCAACTTGCATCACGCCAGCTTGCCTTCCAGGCAATCCAAGATCAACGCGTAGGAAACCAAGTCCTCATAATCCTCCATCTCGAATTCCACCCCGAATTCCTCGGAGACGGCTGAAAGTAGGGTTACGTGCGCCACCGAATCCCATGCAGCAAGCGACGCTGTGCTGGCACGTGGAACCTCGTCGGGCTGAATGTCGGGAAACACCCCGGCGAAGCAGGCTGCGAGACGTTCTTGTAAATGACTCATAAGATATTCTTGCCTATTGCACTTCAAGGATGCGATACAGAGTGCGGCAGTTCTCCGCTTCGTGCAAAAAACTCCGCGCGACTGATTCGATATTTCCCGGAGTCATCCCCGGTTAGCCCCAACGAAGAAAGGAAGTCCTGCAAAGGCTGGTTCTTGGCTGTGGGAGCGAAGTCGAACGCAATTTCCTCCGCATCCCAAGTCTCGAACAAGCTCGCCAATGTGTGGTGCTCGATACGGCGGGAGAAGGCCCGGCAGCTCATCACCCAGTGGGAGAGGTTGACCGTACCTTCGCTTCTAGTGCCAACCGCCACGGCAATCTTGCCCAGTGGGCCGAATTTGTCCGTGTACGACACCACCGAAAGAACGGTTTCCGGCTTTTCCAGCATCCGCAGCCATTCCCCTTCGCCGATCCTGAGGCCGTTCAAATTGAACTGGTTCGTCTTGTTCACCAGTTCCACGGACCGGCGGTCGGACGGATCCTTCGCGTATTCGATGGTGACGCAACCGGCCAAACCGCGCAGGAACTCCGGTGAACTGGCGGAATCACCCGCGTCCCGAATCTGCTCGGCGGCCTGAATGCTGGCTCGACGCAGCAGGTCCTCCGCACCCACCTGGGGCTTGCCAAACAGGTCACGCAACCGGCCGAGCAACTCCCAAACGCCGTTTGCATCCTTCCCTTTGAACTGGATGCACGTGATGCCCGGAAAGGCCGCTTGCACCTCGCTCAATTCCATGGGGCTGTCGTCGATGAAGACGGCAGCTGTTTGGTCGATATTCCAGATCTTCAGGATCTCGGCCACAGACTTGGATTTGGGCCCCCAGTTCGCGCGCACCGGAAACAGTGACTCAGCCTTGAGATAAAGATCCGGCCGGGCCAACGCGGATTCAACCACGGACTGCTCGTTCTTGGATGCAACCCCAAGCAATACGCCCATGTCAGCCAAATGCCCCAACATCTGTTGGTAGAGGCCGTGCGCCTGCGTGTGGCTCGATTGGTCCCAAGACACCTTGTCGATCCCGACTTCCCCAACAATCCCGGACCAGAACGTGTCATCCATGTCCGTTATCAGCCCCTTCTTGGGTGTCTGCTGGACCATGAGACCGACCGCCGCCTCCACCAGGGCGTCCGCATACGGGATCGTATACGGAAACCCCGCAAGCAGCTCCATCTTGGCGTCAAGTCTGGGAGCCGAACTTCCCACAGCAGCCAACGCGGACCGCGCGAGCACACGGACACCCGGTAGTCTGGAAAGCCGCAACAGGAACCCGGTCAGGCACGATTCCAGTTCCATCTCCACTTGGCTCGCCTGGGCACTAATTGTCGTTCCGATCGGGGCGTGGGGCAGTCCCGGCGGCACCACTACGACCGGCATTCGGCCCGAAAGCCGCTGCAGTGAATCCGCCATCCGCGCGCATCGCTCGGCACAGGTGCCAAGAATGTCCGTGATCGATGCCGGCGACCAACCCCCGCTGCTTCGCAAGCCCAACCGCGGATCCAAGTCCGACCATTCCACCAGAACAAACGCGCCAACGCAATTTGACCCCGAGGCCAACTCCAAGCTGCCCGGAAGATCTACGTAATGGCCCGTGCTGACTCCGATGCCGTCGTCAGCTAATTTTTGGAAGAGGTGAGCCTCCAGAAGAGTGCCCAAGTGGAGGGGCTGACACCCGCAGGCGAGGAAATAAGGACTCGAAGTGTCTCCCTTGGTCCGGTTCCTGCAGATGGAGAGAGCTTGATTTAGGGTCACGCACCGTCAATATAACACAGCGCCGGAAAACGCTTCGACACCGCTAATTCTGTAGGATTTCCCATCAGTAGGTTTCAAATGGCGCAAAATCCCACACGTCGGGGGAGTCCAAGGCAGTTGCCAAGTCTGGGGACGTGGTCCGGTAGTACAGCTGGTTGTAGCCCAAGTTGTACGAGTGTGGGTGAAGACCGATCGCGGGCAGACGCTTGGACGGATGCCCGGTCAGGAACTTGAGCGCACCAACACCGTCCTCCCGTGCCGCCGCCACTGCTGCGATCAGCAAGCTCCGGACAGTTTCCGCATTGTCGCCAGCGGCTTGAAGGTCCACCACGTCGTACACGCCCAGACCCAGTTCGGGATTCGGACGCCTTTGCAGAACGGCATAGCCGGTGAGTCGGTCCAAGCTCCCCGCAGCAAGCAAAACCGCCCCCTCCTGCCGGAGTGCGCGGCCAAACCGCCATTCCAACACGGCACACGTGCGGACAGACCGCAAACGCGCAGGGCCTTGGCGCAGCAGATCCCACAGACGGTCAAATCGGTCGTCGAAAGCTGGCAGCCGGAAAACCTTCTCGGAACTCCCGCCCCTCCCACTCCCCCTCGCGTAATCCCACACTCCCAGCGCAGCCCCGGCTGGCCAGGCAAGCACGTTGGAAAAGCGCACCGCGCGCTTGCGCAATACCGCGCCGACAAACTCCACCGGACTGGCAGCCCAGAACATCGGGGAGGAATAGTCCGGTTCCGGTATCGCCGGAGTCTTCATGGAGGCCAGCACTTTTGACACTGTGGGATTGGCGCTCCCGTTGATGCAGAGGTCTACACCCGGCTGCTTCAGGAACGTTGTCAGAAGCCGGATCGACATGCTGCGGTATGCAGCGTCGACGGCCCAATCCGCAGCGATGGCGGCGACAAGCCTCCGCCCCTCCAGTTCGTACACCAACGGCACATTGCCGAACGTTCCCACCACCTCGCCGTCCTGCTCCAGCACCCACCCAATAGGTATGGGTTTCAGCTCCGCAGCAAGTGGATAAAGCTCCCAGCGAGCCCGCCACACCGGTATATCCAGCTGGCCGCCGCCATTCCTCAATCCCAGACGGGCAATGCTGTCGGCGTCTTCAAAGGTTGCGGGGCGGAGCTTCACCATTTTCATATTATGCGCGTCCCCGTGTTTCGCGTCGGCAGCGCAATCACCCTGCCCGCCCCAGGGCGGGAGTAGATCCAGGAGTCGTTTACAATAGTGGGATGTTGAAGGCCACCGAGAAGATCTGGCGCAATGGAGAGTTTATTGCTTGGGACGATGCGAAAATCCACGTCCTCTCCCATGTCGTCAGTTATGGCAGCTCGGTTTTCGAAGGCATCCGTTGCTACGAAACCGTGAGCGGCCCCGCTATCTTCCGGCTTCCCGAGCATGTCCGCCGCCTGGTGGACTCGGCGAAGATCTACCGGATGGATACGTTCCAATTCACTCAAGCCGAGCTTGAGACCGCAATCCTGGAGCTTGTCGCCGTCAACCACCTTCGTTCCTGCTACATCCGCCCCATTGCCCTGCGAGGCTATGGCGCGATGGGCGTCAACGGGAAGAAGAACCCAGTCGACGTCTTCCTTGCCTGCTGGGAGTGGGGGAAGTACCTTGGCGAAGAGGCCATGGCCGAGGGCGTCGATGTCTGCGTCTCCAGCTGGTCCCGCATCGCGCCGAACACCCTTCCGGCACTTTCCAAGGCGGGCGCGAACTACATGAATTCGCAGCTCATCAATATGGAAGCGGTTGCCAACGGTTACGCCGAGGGAATCGCGCTGGA
>CAIYDY010000092.1 GCA_903925015.1 uncultured Acidobacteriia bacterium | reverse complement strand
GCCGCATACTCGTCCGTCTCGGTCACCACACGCGTCCCGGCGCGCAACTCCTGCCGGATGATGTCGCAAAAAACGCAGCGTTCCTTGAATTGGTAGTACTTTTGAGCGCCTTCCAACTCCTCCGTCACGCGCTTGGGCACCACGGGAAGGGCGATCAACTGCGAGTGCGAGTGCTCCAGCGTTGCCCCTGCCGGTTCGCCATGATTCTTGAACAGCAACACATAGCGCAGCCGGCGGTCATTCTTCAGGTCCCGCATGCGGTCCCGGAACGCCCAAAGCACCTGCTCGATCGCCCGGTCCGACAGTTCCGTCATGCTCAGCGCATGGTCGGGCGACTCGATAACTACTTCATGCGCCCCAATTCCCTGCATCTTGTCGAAAAGGCCTTCACCCTCGCGGTGCAGGTCGCCCTCAATCCCGAGCACCGGAAACTTGTTTGGAACCACCCGCAACGACCAACCGGGCTGATTCCGTCCCGTATTGCCCCTGTAGGCCATCACTTCCGGCGGCGTCTTGGATTCGTTGCCCGGACAATAAGGGCAGAAGCGCCCCGAGGGTGTCGCGGATACCGGTTCCCGGACGAAGTCGGCAGGTCGCCGCGCACGGTCTGTAGCGATGATCACCCAGCGGTCTGTTACCGGATCTTTGCGCAGTTCTGGCATGGTGAAATCCCACTATAGCGGGGAACCGTAGCTAGACTGGAGTCATGTGGACTGCCGTAGCGACCTTATTGGTGATCTGGCTCGTGCTGATCGTTTCGCGCCATACTTTCGAGGGCTGGGGGCACGGTTTCATGGTCGCCGCAGTCGTTCTTGGGCTGTACCAAATCCTCGCCGGTCGAAAAATCGCCTAAAGTCTTTCGCTCATTCCGCCGATAGACAATCGGGCGCAGCAATTGCCGGTTGCACCTTGGGAGATAATAAAGTCGCGGCGACAATGAACATTCACACACCGACCAAGACCATATTCGGGCTAGCCGCTGCGCTTGCGGCCATGATGTCGATAAACCAATCCACGGGTTTCGCGCAGGTCTCCGCTGCGCTCAGTGGAAAGGTGGAGGATGCAACCGGAAGTCCGATTGCCGGTGTCTCCGTCACGGTCAAGAGTCTGGAAACCGGGGCAATCCGGAGCACGATCACGTCGGAATCGGGGACCTACTCGATCCTGTCGCTGCCCCTCGGCGCGCAGGAGATCAAGGCTGAAAAGCTCGGCTTCAAGTCGGCGGTTCGGACCGGTGTCGCGCTCACCGTCGGCCAGGAGGCCGTGGTCAATTTGCGCCTTGAGGTTGGCGATCTTGCGCAACAGGTGACCGTTTCCGAGGACGCCCCGCTGGTGAACACCACCACGGCGTCGATGTCCGGTGTCGTCGGTGCCCGAGAAGTGAAGGATCTTCCCCTCAACGGCCGCAGCTTCGACAACCTGATCACGCTGAACGCCGGAGCCATCAGCTATGGCCTGAAGAGTCCGCAAACCAGCACCAGCAACGGAAATACCTTCACGGTGGCTGGCCGCCGTCCCGCCGACAATATCGTCCTGATGAACGGAATCGAATACACCGGTTCCAGCCAGCTGGCCATCACTCCCGGAGGCGTCAGCGGCGACCTCCTTGGAATCGACGCGGTCCGCGAATTCAATGTGCTCACAGACACCTATTCCGCCGAATACGGCAAGCGTGCCGGCGCCCAGGTTAGTGTTGTAACGCAGTCCGGCGGCAATATTATTCACGGATCGCTGTTCGAATTTGTGCGCAACAGCGCCTTCGACGCCCGCAACTTCTTCGACCAGGGGGGCGTCCCCCCATTCCGGCGCAATCAGTTCGGCGGTGCGGCTGGCGGGCCCATCAAGAAGGACAAGTTTTTCGTTTTCGGTAACTATGAGGGATTCAGGCAGGCTTTGGCGGTTAGCAATGTGGCGGTCGTGCCGGATGCCCAGGCCCGCCAAGGCTCCCTTCCCAACGCCGCCGGTGTCTACAGCAAGGTTGCGAATCTGAATCCGGCGATGCTCAAGTACATGCAAATGTGGCCCGATGCCAACGGCCCCGAGCTTCTTTCCAATGGAATTGCCAGCGGTACAGCCCTTTCCTACAACAACCCGAGGCAACGGATCCACGAGGACTTCGCAACCGCCCGCGCCGACTACTCGCTGAGTGACCGGGATTCCTTCTCCGCGGCCTACACCCTCGACGATGGCACCAGCCTGATCCCGCTCGCCGATCCCCTCTTCGGCTCGGCCCTTGCCATCCGCGCCCAGGTTGGCAGTCTGCAAAACACCCACATCTTCTCGCCCAGCATCCTGAACACGGCCCGCGTCGGGTTTTCCCGCGCGGCGTTCAACTATGACTCCAGCCCGCTAGGCGATTTCGGTCCCGAGCTGGCATTTGTGACCGGTGGCGGACCCGGTGGCATCGTGATTGGTGGCGGCACCACCACCACAGGCCTCGCAGCAATCACCTCCGCAGGACCGAACAACGCTGCCAACGTCTGGAACCGCCGCAACCTGTACACGGTCTCCGACGAGCTCAGAATCAACCGCGGACGACACCAGATCGGCATCGGCGGCTGGTTCCAGCGTGTACAGGACAACGAGAATACAGCATCCCGCCGCCTCGGACAAGCCAGTTTCGCCAGTCTGACGACCTTCATCCAAGGCACCGCCACGACCTTCCAAGTCGTCCCGTCCCCCACCGAACTCGGCTGGCGCAGCGCCTTCGGGGCATGGTTCATACAGGATTCCATGAAAGTTGGCCGGAACCTGACCATCCAGTTGGGAATCCGCCACGAATTCACAAACGGTTGGAACGAGGTCGCGGGCCGCGCCGCCAACTACATCCCCGACGCCCAGGGCATTCTCCTCACAGCGCCGCGCATTTCCACTTCCACTTTCACCGAGAACCACGCCACGAAGCTCTTCGGCCCCCGTGCGGGTCTGGCATGGGATGTTTTTGGCACTGGCCGCACCTCGATCCGGGCTGGATTCGGCGTCTACTACTCCCTGATCGACGACCTCAGCTTCCTGATCAACTCGCTGCCCCCCTACAACGGTTCCGCATCCTACGCCAACGCGTCCGTGCCCTCCCTCGTCCCGATCCAACCCGGCGTGCAACCCCCACCGTCGTGCGGTCCCGGCGTTCCAACACCTTGCACCACCTTCGCGCCCCAGGGAGTCCAACCCGATGCCCGCACCCCGGCCGTCAACGAATGGAATCTCCGGCTGGAACAACAACTGGACTCGAACACCGCCCTCCGCATCTCCTACGTGGGCTCGTCCGGCTACCACGGTTTCGTCAGCATCGACCCGAACACTGTTGCCCCCCAGGTCTGCACAAACTCCGCAGGCTGTGCCAGCGGCGGTGTCGCCGCAACCAAAGGCACGGTGCCTCAGGGAACTCGCTATATCCCGTCCGCAGCCACCCGACCCAATCCCTACCTCGCCGCCGGTTTCTTCTGGAACTCAGAGGGCAACAGTAGCTACAACGCCCTCCAAGTGGAGGTTTCCCGCCGTCCGACCAACGGGCTGCAGCTGCGCGGGAACTTTACTTGGTCGAAAAATCTGGACGTCAACTCGGCCCTCACCGGTGCCCAAGCCAACAACCAAGCCCAAATGGTGCTGGACCGGACCGACCTCCGCCGCGATTGGGGTCCATCGGCACTCAACGCCGCGTACCAGGGCAGCGTCTCCGCCCGCTACGAACTCCCCATCGGAAAAGGCCGCGCACTGCTCGGCTCCGCAACCGGCCTCACCGAACGGATCGTCGGCGGCTGGCAGTTGAACGGGATCGCAACCTTCCTCAGCGGCTTCCCGTTCACTCCCCAGGTAAACAGCAACCGCTCGGGCGACGGCGACACCCGCAACCCGGATCGCCCGTCACTCAATCCCGCATTCTCCGGATCGGCGATCCTGGGCCAGCCAGGCCGCTGGTACGATCCAAACGCCTTCGTGCTCCCGGCCATCGGCACTTATGGCAATCTGGGCCGCGGAGTCTTCACCGGACCGAGACTCTCCAACGTGGACATCTCGCTCTTCAAGAGCCTTCAAGTTACGGAGCGGGTCGGCCTGCAATTCCGTGCTGAGGCATTCAATCTCCTCAACCATGCCAACTTTGCGTCGCCCAACGCACTCGTATTTTCCGGAACTGCCGTTAGCCCGTCGGCAGGCTTGATTACAGCCACGGTAACCTCGTCCCGCCAGGTGCAACTTGGGCTCAAGCTGATTTTCTGATGCTCCGGTCCGTACTGTTCTGCATTCTGCTAGCCGCCCCCGCCATGTCCCAAATCATATTGGACACGGACTCGGGCTTCTTCGGCGACGACGGTGTTGCCCTCACCATGCTGCTCCGGAGCAACCACGCCAAAGACCTCATCGGCATCACCGTCGTTTACGGCAAAGTCTGGTCCAGCGACGGCGTCGGCTACATGAAACGCACTGCCAAGTTCCTCGGCAGACCAGCACTCCCGGTCCTAGCCGGTTCAGCGAACCCTCTGGCACACACTCCCGCCCTCCGCCGCAAGGAAACAGGAATCGAATTTGATGGTGCCTTCGGCCTACCCCTACCCAAGACAAACCCGCCAGCCGACGGCATCGACTTCCTCATCCGCACGATCGAGGCAAATCCCCACCGCGTAACAATCCTCGCCATCGGCCCCCTCACAAATCTGGCAACCGCGCTGCACATACGCCCGGATCTCGCAACCAAGATCGAATCCGTCGTCATCATGGGCGGCAACGCACACGTTCCGGGCAACGCCAGCAAATCCGCCGAATTCAACTTCTGGTTCGACCCCGAGGCGGCACACCTCGTCCTGCGATCCGCCATCCCGAAGAAACTGCTCTTCCCCCTCGACGTCTGCAACAAGGCGCACCTGACGGAAGCCCTGTTCAACCGCGTCATCGCCGTGAAAACGCCCATCACCAACCTCTACCGCGAAGATTTCGGCAACCGGTACCCCGGGTTCCTAAAAAACCGCAAGGCCGAAAGCTTCCTTTGGGATGAACTGGCAACTGCGGGGCTTCTCAACCCCAGGCTCATCACCCGCACCGAATCCGCATGGCTCGACGTCGACACGACATTCGGCCCCCGCTACGGTGCAGTGAAACTATTCGACAAATCTCCAATACCCGAAACCACCCCCACCACCGTGGTCCTCGACATGGATTTCCCCAAAGTCTTCGAAACTTACCTGGCCGCCCTCACAGCCCGGCAATAAACGGCACATCGCCCTCCAGAAAATCGTACTGTCCGAGCTCCGCCCGGGCCGCCCAGACCATCTCCGCGAAAATCCGGTTCTCAACCGCACCCGTCCATTCCGGCACCGCGATGAAAATCAACAGGATCGGCTTCTTCCCCGGATACGAAAACTCATACCGCATGATCTCCCGCCCTTCCACCGACTCAATCCCCAACTCCTCGCGCAGTTCCCGAACCAGCGCCGCCCCCGGCGTCTCCCCCGCCTCAATCTTGCCCCCAGGAAACTCCCACTTTCCGGCATGCGCCTGATCCAACCGCCGCCGACAGATCAAGATCCGCCCGTTCCTCTCCAAAATGCCTGCCACAACGTGAGTCAAGCATTCATTGTAGAATCGGAGCACCAGTGACCCCGGAACTTATCGACCACTTCCGCAATCCGCGCCACGTTGGCGAACTGCCCCCGCCCGCCATCACCGTAAACGTCGAAAACCCCATCTGCGGCGACCGGATGCGCTTGAGTGCCCGCGCCGAGAACGGGCGAATCCATGACGTCGCCTACAAGGTCCGGGGCTGCACCGCCTCCATAGCCGCCGGTTCCGCCCTCACCGAACTTCTCCTCAACCAACCCCTCGCAACACTCAAAACCCTCACCAAGGACCAAATAGACCAAGCCCTCGGAGGCCTCGCCAACGAGTCCAAACACGCCGCCTCGCTCTGTATCGACGCGGTCCGAGCACTCTCAATCCAGCTCGGCATGTAGATTTGTTGTTGGAATGAAAACCCTACTGGCCCTCATCCTTGCGGTCACTCCGTTTGCCGCCTCCAACTTGTCCGCCCAGCGCACCGTCCGCGAACAAACCAACGCCGCCGCAAACCCTGCCGACGACGCCAAGGCCAACAATCCCAAAATTCCGGATGTCTATGCCATCGACGGCCAGTTCGACCGCATCGTCACCCTCCGCTTCAAGTTCGGTGCCGACCTACTCGCAGGCATCGAGAAGATCGTCAAGGACCAAAAAATCAAGAACGCGGTCATCCTCTCCGCAGCTGGCTCCGTTCGCGGCTACCACCTCCATCAAGTCTCCAACCGCGACCTGCCCTCCAAAAACATGTTCGAGAAGGACCCAACCGCCCCAGCCGACCTAATCTCCATGAACGGCTACGTCATCGACGGCAAAGTCCATGCCCATATGACCCTCGCCACTCCCGAAAAGGCCATCGGGGGACACTTGGAACCCGGCAGCGAAGTCTTCACCTTCGCCATCGTCACGCTCGGCGTCATGAAGGACGGCGTCGATTTTACCCGCCTCGACGACAAAACCTACCGCTAAGGAATCCCGCCCATGAACCCGAAACTGGCACTGCTCCTCCTCCTTCCACTTGCGGCGTCCGCCCAGTGCAACCTCAGCGCCTACAAGCCCGCCCCAGGCCTAACCGCCACCCAATCCGGCGATTCGCTCGTAGTCACTTGGACCGGCGAACGTGCCGAGCAACTCCACGCCGTCTTCGCCCTCCAATTCGGCCAACCCACCATCCTGGAACTGGCCGCGCGCAAGACCCCAACCGCCAAGTGGACCATCCTCGGCAACGGCCTCACCCCTGAATTCCAAGTCACCACCGGCAAACGCCGCCTTTCCGAGCAGCAAATGGCACCCCTCCGCGAACTCGGCATCGCCCTAACCCCCGACGTCATCGAGCGCGAAAAGTGGTTCGCCTTCTGGGACGCCCCCCTTTCCGTCCCCGGCCGCACTGGAACCAACCTCGACCTCCCCCGCAAGCCGGAGGAAATTCGTCGCGACCACGCCACATTCCACACCACCGGTTGCAAGGTCGAATCCAACGGCGCCCGTCTCGAAGTCACCTTCCCCGGCGTCGAACTCGGCATCTTTTCCGGTGAACTCCGCTACACCGCCTACCGTGGTTCCAACCTACTCCGCCAAGAGGTAATCGCCTCCACCAAGGAACAATCCATAGCCTACAAGTACGATGGGGGCCTCAAAGGCTTCCAAATCCAAAACGATTCCACCCTTGTCTGGCGCGATTCCGCCCGAGGATGGCAACAATACGGCTTCGGAGGTTCCCCCAATCAGGAAGGCGTCGGCCTCCAAGCCCGCAACCGCCTCGCAATCCTGCAAACCAACGGCGGATCGCTCGCAGTCCTCCCCCCGTCCCACAAGTTCTTTTTCGCCAGAGAAATCGAAACCAACCTAGGCTACGTTTACTACCGCAAGGACACCGAAAAATCCTTCGCGATTGGTGCGCGCCAACCCGAGCGCGAGGAGGCCTTCCGTCCCGCCGGTGTCACCGACGCCGTCTGGACGCGCCGCGTCGCCGAAGCCCGCGGCGATATCCACAATTACGCGCTCTACAACGCGCCCCCCGGCACCAACCAGCGCATGGCAGTCTATTTCTACTTAAGTCCCCGGGACGCCAAAACCACCCAGCCCGACATCATGGCCTACACCCACGACGATGTCTACAAGCCTGTGCCCGGCTTCAAGGTCCTCGTAAGCCACTTCCATTTCCATTTCAACGAACAGCTTTCCGACGCAGGCATGGACTACCAGCCCTCCTGGCTGCCCACTTTCCGCGCCCTCGGCATCAATATCGCCATCCTCGCAGACTTCCACAGCGATTCACACCCCACTGACATCGGCCGCCTCCGTCTCGAAGAGCAAAAAGTCTATTTCGAAGGCAGCCGCCGCTTCTCCGACCGCGATTTCCTGCTCATCCCCGGCGAGGAGCCGGACGCCAACTTCGGCGGCCATTACATGTTCGTCTTCCCCAAGCCCGTCTACTTCACGCATCTCCGCAAGCCGCCCGTCGCCCCTACCCAGCCCTTCCAGGAAACCATCGCCGGATTCGGCAAGGTCTACCACACCACCACGGCAGCCAATGAACTGGATCTCCTCAAACAGGAAAACGGCTTCGTCTGGCAAACTCACCCCCGTACCAAGGGCTCCGCAGGCTATCCCGACGCCACCAAGGACACCGACTTCTTCAATAGCGACCGCTTTCTCGGCGCGTCCTTCCAGTCCCTCCCCGTCGACCAGTCCGAAAAGCGTATCTGCGAAGGACGATGCCTCAAGCTGCTCGACGACATGAACAACTGGTCGGGCCCCAAGTACATGATTTCCGAAGGCGACACGTACATGAAGCACCCCGACGACGAAACCTACCCACAGCTCGTCGTCAACTATGTCAAGCTCGCCAGCGTCCCCAAGTTCGATGAGAGCTGGGACCCCGTCCTCAAAGCCATGCGGGCGGGCGATTTCTACAACACCACCGGCGAGGTCCTTCTACGAAACTG
>CAIYDY010000091.1 GCA_903925015.1 uncultured Acidobacteriia bacterium | reverse complement strand
TTGCTCTCCAGCAGGGTCCGCTTCCGCTTCGCCAACCAATGCCATTTTGCGGTAATGTAGTTCTTCCGGTCGAGGAAGTTTCATCGAACGGGCTGTAGTGTCTTAACCGGTTGTCTCAGCCTTGGGGGCCAGTCCAGGTTCGCACTCAACCACGCCGCCGCACATGGCTTTGAGCGAATCATCTACATCAGCCCATATACTTCCATCATCGAGCAAAATGCTCAGGTGGTTCGATCCATCCTGGAACCCAAGGGGACCGCACCTGGCTCCATCCTTCTGGAACACCACTCGAACCTGACGCCTCCACTCCAAACGCATCGCAACAAGATCCTTTCAGAGAACTGGGACGCGCCTGTCGTTTTCACCACCGCCGTCCAATTCCTTGAAGCCCTATTCAGTTCGGGGACCCGCTCTGTCCGCCGGATGCATCAGATGGCCAACGCTGTCTTGGTGTTCGACGAGATCCAGACGCTCCCGGTGCGCTGCGTCCACATTGTCAACAACGCGCTCAACTTCCTGGTTGAGCAGTGCGGGTCCACCGTTCTCCTCTGCACCGCCACCCAGCCGTTGTTGCACAAGGTGGACTCGCTCAAAGGCTCGTTGCGCCTCTCGGAGAACGCCGAACTGATCCCCGACGTAGCCGCACTTTTCCGCCAACTCCATCGATGCGACGTCCATGACAGACGCAGGCCCGGTGGTTGGGCCCATCTGGACGCCGCAAATCTTGCGGTGGGGGAGTGCCGCAGTAGCGGAAGCTGCCTGGTGGTGGTCAATACCAAACGTGAGGCGCTATCCCTGTTCAACCAGTGCCGGGTGATCGCACCTGACCTCACCGTCTACCACCTCAGCACGGGAATGTGTCCCGCCCACCGCCTTGAGATTCTGGGTCGGGTCAAGGCGCTATGCGCCTCCGGCCAAGGAGTTATTTGCGTTAGTACTCAACTGATCGAGGCGGGCGTCGATATTAGTTTTGGCTCCGCGATCCGTGCCCTCGCTGGCCTAGATTCGATCGCGCAAGCCGCCGGTCGCTGCAACCGACATGGGGAAAGGGCAACCGGCAACGTTCATGTAATCAACTTGGTTGGCGAACTGCCGAAGGCTCTGCATGAAATCCGCAAGGCACAGGAAGCTGCCCAGCGCGTCCTTGATGAGTGCCGGGGGCCGGTTGCCGTCCCCCTCATCGACCTCTCCGATACTCACCGGATTAGCAGCTACTTCGAGTACTATTTCTTCGAGCGCAGCAATGAGATGGATTACAAGCTCAAACCAGAACATGCCCAACGGGACGACAGTCTGCTGAACCTGCTGTCGCGGAACTCCATGGCGGTCGCCGAACGTAAGGGCCCTCCAGAGATCTTTCCCCGCCAAGCCTTCATGACGGCGGGCAACGCTTTCCAAGCGATTGACGCGCCCACCCGCGCGGTCATCGTCCCCTACACGGCGCAGGGCCGCGAAGTCATCAATGATCTCTGCGCCGCCTTTTCCCCCGAGCAACAATTCGCCCTGCTCAAGCGTGCACAGCGCTTCACGATCAATGTCTTCCCCCATATTCTTGAAAGCCTTCAGCGTGAGCATGCCGTCCACGAGGTTCAGGAGGGAAAGGGGATTTTGTTTTTGGAAAAACGGTGGTATAGTCAGGAGTTCGGTCTGAATGTCGAGGGCTCGGAGGCCATGGGTTTCGCGAATGCATAGCACGCCAAAGAACACGATAGAGTTCCGCGTTTGGGGCCGCTACGCCATGTTCACCGACCCCCTCACCCGCGTTGGAGGCGAAAAATGTTCGTACCACGTTCCCACTTACGAGGCGCTCAAAGGCATTGCGAAGTCCATCTATTGGAAGCCGACGTTCATTTGGGTCATTGATGCCGTTCGCGTCATGAAGCGCGTCCGGACCCAGACCAAGGGCACCAAACCACTCGAGTTCGGCGGCGGCAACACGCTCGCCATCTACACCTTCCTCACGGGCGACCCCGACCCGGAGACCAAGATTCCGTGCGTTGAATACCAAGTGCGGGCCCATTTCGAATGGAATCCGTTCAGGCCCGAACTGGCAGCGGATCGGATTGACGGCAAGCACTTCCAAATCGCCGCCCGGAGTCTGGGATTGGGTGGCCGCCAGGATATCTTCCTTGGGACCCGCGATTGCCAAGCATACGTCGAACCGTGCGTCTTCGGCGAGGGCACTGGTGACTACGACGGCAAGGGCGAACTCGGGTTCGGCCTGATGTTCCATAGTTTCGACTATCCGGACGAGACCGGGCATGCCGAACTCGGGGTCAATTTCTGGCGGCCCCAAGTGATCGATGGTGTCTTGGAGTTCCCCACACCGCAAGACTGCCCCGTGAAAAACCCGGTCCGGCCAATGTTCGCCAAGTCGTTCCAAGCTGGCAGGAACTTTGGCGATTCTAGTAGCGAAGCCGTCGCCAATGGGTTTTCGGAATGAGTTGGATTCACAGGCTTTACGAGACCTACGAACGCTGCGCGGACGCCCCTCAGTTTGCGGGCAATCCGCCGTGGCCCGTCGGTCACATGGAACAGCAGGCCCACATCGAAATCGTACTCGATGGAAACGGGGAATTCCTTCGCGCCGCGACTCTCAAGAAGGAGCCAACCGTAGTACCGGCCACTGAGGCTTCCGCCGGCCGGGTGGGAACCAAGCCACCGCCCCATCCGCTTTGCGACAAGGTTCAGTATTGTGCATCGGACTACGAGTCTTTCGGAGGCAAAAAAGAACCGTTCTTCTCCGAGTTCCATGAGCAGCTTTTAGAATGGTGCGCCTTCGACCCGAACCCTAAAGTTGAAGCTGTTCTCGGATACGTCAACAAGGGAACGGTAGTTGCCGATCTCGTTCGCGAGGGAATCCTACACTGCGGGCCCGACGGACAGTTGCTAACTGAATGGGATTCAGACCTGCCCACTCCGCCGGTCTTCACACACCTGACCAAGAAAGACGGTAAGCGGGACCAAGGTGATGCCTTTGTCCGTTGGCGTGTCCAAACACCCGGCGATCTCAATTCCGCAGCCTGGCTGGACCCAACCGTCCAGCAGTCGTGGGCAAGTTATTTGGAGGCTCAAACAAAGGATCTTGGCTTGTGCATGCTGACCGGAGAATTCAGCAGTCTGGCGTCGAGCCACCCGAAGCGACTCCGCCACGCAGCCGACGGTGCCAAGCTGATATCTTCCAACGACCTTTCCGGGTTCACCTTTCGCGGGCGATTTGAACTGTCACGACAGGCCTACGGTCTGGGATCGGTCGTTTCGCAGAAGGCTCACAGTGCATTACGCTGGCTTATTGGGCGCCAAGGCCACAAAAACGGTGATCAGGTCGTGATCGCCTGGTCGGTCTCGGGAAAGCCCATCCCCGACCCACTGGCCGACACTGCCACCTTGTTCGGACTATCCCCGTCAGAAACCGAGCAGCCTGATGTGCAGCTTTATGCAGGTGACGTGGGCCAGCACTACGCCCTCCGCCTGTCGCGGGCCATTGGTGGTTTTCGGCCCGACTTGGACAACAACGATGACATCGTGGTCATGGGCTTGGATTCGGCCACGCCAGGCCGGATGGCTATCAGCTTCTATCGGGAACTGAAAGGTTTTGAATTCCTGGATCGGCTCTTATCTTGGCATTCGTCGGTCGCTTGGCCTCAAAATCACTCCAAGAATCTACAATTCACTGGTGCCCCCTCCCCAGGGGACGTCGCCGTGGCGGCCTTTGGACGACGCTTGGATGATAAGCTCCGCAAATCTACAGTAGAGCGGCTCCTGCCCTGCATTATCGACTCCAGGCCGCTGCCCCGCGATATCGTGACTTCTGTAGTTCGCCGAACCTGCAATCGAGTCGGCCTTGACAACTGGGAGTGGGAAAAGTGTCTCGGAATCGCCTGCGCGCTTGTGCGTGGAAGCCAAGGAAAAGGACAAGAATACAAAATGTCATTGGAAACGGATCGCACCACTCGGGACTACCTCTTCGGTCGCCTTCTGGCAATCGCAGAGAACATCGAGCAACGAGCCCTGTTTGTGGCAAACGAGCGGCGGGAAACCAACGCAGCCAAACTCATGCAGCGTTTCTCCACCCACCCCTCTTCCACATGGCGGATCTTGGAGTTGGCGCTGGTGCCGTATAAGGCTCGACTTGGAACTAGCAGGCCCTCGGTACTGATGGAGCGGGAAAAGCTTCTCGATGAAGTCATGAACCTCTTTGCCCACTCGGATTTCGTCAGCGACAGCAACCTCTCGGGTGAGTTCTTGCTCGCGTACCATTGCCAGCGCGCAGCATTGTGGTCGAAAGACAAACCAGCAGGTGTGGCCCCCGAAGACAAGACCGCAGAAAACACAGGAGACCAAGAATGAGCAGCCTACAATACAAAATTGATTTCGCGGTTGTACTTCGTGTCGATCACGCCAACCCGAACGGCGACCCCCTAAACGGCAATCGACCGCGAACTGACTACAACGGTCTGGGTGAGATCACTGACGTTTGTCTCAAGCGCAAACTTCGAGATCGCCTTCAAGAAGAAGGCCACGGTATTTTTGTTCAGTCCGACGACCGCAAGATCGATGAAGCGACAAGCTTGCGTGATCGGGCCGACAAGACCCTCGGAAAGAAATTTGGCTCGAGCGAGACCGTTATCCTTGCCTGTGCCCAGTGGCTCGATGTTCGCGCTTTCGGCCAACTCTTCGCCCTTCCCAAGAAGGGAAAGGCAAAAGGTGGAGATGACGATGGCGATACTGGCCTCTCCATCGCCATCCGTGGTCCCGTAACGGTTCAGTCAGCTTTCAGCATTGAGCCCGTCGAGGTAACCAGTACCCAGATCACCAAGAGCGTTAGCGGTGACGGCGACGGCTCCAAGCGTGGCTCCGACACCATGGGAATGAAACACCGCGTCGACCGCGCCGTCTATGTCTTCTACGGAAGCATGAATCCCCAGCTTGCGGAACGAACCGGCTTCAGCGACGCCGACGCCGAAAGCATCAAGAGGGTCCTGCCCCGGTTGTTTGAAAACGACGCCTCGTCAGCCCGACCCGAAGGGAGCATGGAAGTCCTCAAGGTCATCTGGTGGAAACACTCGAGTAAGTCCGGTCAGTACTCTTCTGCAAAGGTGCACCGCTCCGTTACGGTGGCCCCTGACGGAAGGACGAGTGTCAGTCCCCTTGAAGACCTGACTGTGGAGATCATCGACGGGTTCTAGCCGCTAGGCCGCCGATCAAGACATGCGTAGTATAGAAAGAGGCGAGCTATGAACGTGACGTTGGCCCCGGACCTGAACGACGAAGTCGCACGGGAGATCTCCAGCGGTCGCTACAGGGATCTGGATCAACTGATGGAACAGGCACTGCGCCAATTCCTCTCCGATCAGCGCCGTTCGATGGAGCGCTCGCAAGCCCTTCGTCGGCTTGGTGTCGCAGTGGACCGGGCCGGGCTGTACGAACGCACTTTTATTCCAGACCAGGCATAGCTCCACCATGCGCGCTCTCATAGACGCTTGCGTGCTTGCCAACTTTTCGTTATGCGATACGCTGCTCCGCTTCGCTTCGCTGAGAGTCCCAGCCTCTTCGAGCCGTGTTGGTCCGAGCAGATCCTGGTCGAAACCGTTCGGACATTGGAGTCCAAACTGCATTGGCCTGGAAGTCTGACCGCATCCCCGCAAAGGGAGTTGGGAGTTCACTTCCGTGATGCGTGGATCGAGGACTTCGAGTATCTGAAGCATTTTCCTGAATACCGTGGACCGTCATCCCGACGTGCGGGCATCCGGTTATGGCCGCCTAGAAAGGCGGCTGCCGCCAAGAATGGCCGCCCTACATTGAATCGGAGCCGCAAGCAAGTCCGCACCTTGGCGGCGCGGGCGACGGTCGGCGACCGCCGCGCAGGCTGCCAGCCTGCCCCACAACGGAAATCTTTGCAGGCTGTGAAGATCTTAGCCGCTGTCGCTCTCTTCCAGGAACTACCCCTTGCTTGATTCCCTGCCACGCCTAGTCCGTGAAAGTCCCGTTCCCATGTTCACCGAGGACGAGCTTCTACCGCTGTCCGGCCTCCAACACCTGCTGTTCTGCGAGCGGCAGTGGGCGCTCATCCACATCGAGCAGCAGTGGGCGGAGAACCGACTTACCCAGGAAGGCCGCGTCCTGCACGAACGTGTCCACGAATCGGCGACCGAGGCGCGTCCCGACGTGATCGTCGCGCGGGGACTTCGCATCCACTGCCTCCGGCTCGGTCTCTCCGGCGAGGCCGACGTCGTCGAATTCCGCCGCGCCGGGAGCCCGACGCCCGATAGCGGTAAAGCCACCGCCGTTCAGCTAGCGGGCCGCAGCGGCCTGTGGAATCCTTTCCCGGTTGAATACAAGCGCGGTCGCCCCAAATCGGACGCTTGGGACGAGGTCCAACTCTGCGCACAGGCCCTCGCCCTTGAGGAGATGTTCTCCGTTTCCATCCCTTCCGGTGCCCTCTTCTACGGCACCAACCGCCGCCGCACCGCAGTCGATTTTACCCCCCAACTCCGCTCCCGCACCGAGGCCCTGGCCCGCCGCATGCATTCCCTCTACGCCGCCCGGCAAACCCCGTCCGCCGAATACGCCAAGAAATGCGAAAGCTGCTCGCTGCTGGAGGTCTGCCTTCCCAAAATGTCTACCCGTCGCCGCGACGTGGCCCGCTACCTCGCCACAGCCCTTCGTAACTTGGAGACTCCAGACTTGGAACACAAGGCGGACCAACCGTGAAGCAATTACTCAATACGCTCTACGTGACTACGCAGGGCACCTACCTTGCAAAGGAGGGCGAAACCGTCGTGGTCCGGCTCGACCATGAGGTCCGCCTCCGCGTTCCCATCCACACCCTTTCCGCCATCGTGTGTTTTGGCCAGGTTTCCTGCAGCCCGTTCCTGATGGGGATGTGCGGTGAGCGCGGTGTCGCCCTCGCATTCCTGACCGAGCACGGCCAATTCCTTGCCCGAGTCCAAGGTCCGGTCTCCGGCAATGTCCTTCTCAGACGCCAGCAGTATCGGTGGGCTGACCAGCCAGAGCGGACCGCCGACGTAGCCCGGTCCGTGGTCCTCGCCAAAGTAGCGAACTGCCGGATTGTCCTCCAACGGGCACTCCGCGACAAGAACGATACGACTGGTGTGGCGGAACTGGAGCACGCTGTCCTCCGGCTGGGGCGGCTGCTTGAGGATGTGGCCAAGTCCGACAATGTGGATTCCATCCGGGGGCATGAGGGCGATGCGGCCCGGACGTACTTCGGAGTTTTCGACCACCTGATCGGCGTCTCGAAGGATGCGTTCTTTTTCCGTGGCAGGAACCGTCGTCCGCCTCTCGACAACGTCAATGCAATGCTTTCGTTCGCGTACACGTTGCTGACGCACGACATCACGGCCGCACTGGAGGCTGTTGGTCTCGACCCTGCTGTCGGGTACCTGCACCGCGACAGACCTGGAAGGCCCAGCCTCGGGCTGGATCTGCTGGAGGAATTGCGGCCCGTGATCGCGGACAGGCTGGTGTTGTCACTCATCAACCGCCGCCAGGTCAAGCCGGGCGGCTTTACGAGGACGGAGAGCGGCGCGGTCACGATGGACGATGCGACACGGAAGGAATTGCTAGTGGCATATCAAAACCGGAAGCAGGAGGAACTTCTGCATCCTTTTCTGCAGGAGAAGGTGTCATTCGGGTTGATCCCGCACCTGCAGGCGACATTGCTGAGCCGGGCCATCCGGGGGGATTTGGACGGCTACGCGAGTTTCCTATGGAAATAACGGCAGTTTGAATTCGGGACGGAGGTCTGCCTATGATGCTGGTTGTTGTTGCCTACGACGTGAGGACCGAGAGCGAAGAGGGGCGGCGACGGCTGCGCCGGGTGGCCAAGGTTTGTGAAGGCAAGGGGCAGAGGGTCCAGAATTCGGTGTTCGAGTGTTTGGTGGACGCAGCTCAATGGGTGAAGCTTCGAGCCGACCTGCTGAAGGAGGTGGATACGGCGGATGATAGCCTCCGGTTTTACTTTCTAGGCGACAATTGGAAGAGGCGGATCGAGCATGTGGGTTCCAAGGCGGCCTACGACCCACAGGGTCCTTTGATCCTCTGACAAGGTGCGCGGACCCCAAGCGACCACGAAATTCCAGCCACTTTCGCGCCGCCCGCAAAGCGTTGATTCTATTTATGGTTCTGTGAAAAGTGCGAGACGCCTGCGGCCACGATTCCGCTTGATTCGAACCTTCGCGGAAGCGCCGAATTCTGCCCATTGTTTTGTTTGTGTTACCAATGAAGGGTCGCCCCCCGCGTGGGGGGCGTGGATTGAAACATGCCTGCTTAACCGGTTGCGGTTGGCGAGAGCGTCGCCCCCCGCGTGGGGGGCGTGGATTGAAACTACGGCCCCAAGGTGGCTTGCTGCCGCGTTGATGTCGCCCCCCGCGTGGGGGGCGTGGATTGAAACGGCAACGGGGGCACAACCAGCGTCCAAGCGTTGGTCGCCCCCCGCGTGGGGGGCGTGGATTGAAACACCCCGCCGATGGGGGTGGAGGAATTGGGTGCGCGTCGCCCCCCGCGTGGGGGGCGTGGATTGAAACACC
>CAIYDY010000090.1 GCA_903925015.1 uncultured Acidobacteriia bacterium | reverse complement strand
GCGGATTGCTCTCCAGCAGGGTCCGCTTCCGCTTCGCCAACCAATGCCATTTTGCGGTAATGTAGTTCTTCCGGTCGAGGAAGTTTCATCGAACGGGCTGTAGTGTCTTAACCGGTTGTCTCAGCCTTGGGGGCCAGTCCAAACGGTGCCGAGGATCGAGCTGTTCCACGTGCCCTTCCACTTGCGCCACAAAGTCGGACAGGATCGGTACGGGATTCCCGGGTTCCCATGCCTTTACTTGGGCTCATGGCTTTCACTCTGTTTGGCTGAACTGCGCTTCAATCTCACCAACGCCCCTCAATGCTCGGTCGCCCGATTCCGCTTGCGTCGTGAGATCCGGCTCCTCGATTTTGGCTACAAGCCGGGAGCCTGGGCACCATTCGCGGCTCACAGCGCCTCGCCTGCGCTCGACAACCTGATAGTTAACTACGCGATCTGCTGGCCTCTGATTGCGGCTTCGTCAATCAAAACCCTCAATGAGGGCGCGCACTTCAGCCCCGAATATCTTGTTCCACAGATGATCTTGCAATGGCTTATGCAGCAGGACATATTCGACGGCATTCGTTATTTCTCAACCCGCTTCCAACCCGAGGTGAACGACCCGCGCATCGTAAACTACGTCTTCCCTGCCGTCCAAGGGTCCGATCCGAAGTCCCACAGCAGCGCGAAACTAGAAGGCCTTTTTGCACTGACCGGTCCCGTGTCCGATCCGAAGTCCGATTACAGCGCGAGGTTGGAAGAGATTTTCGAGCTGACCGAGCCGGTGCTGTGGGGAGATTGCAATCCGATCGGAGGGTCGGAGGCGGAGAGTGTGCAGAAGTTCTTAAAGTCCTTGCCTATGATGCCGCTCCGTTGAAACACTAACCTACCCGCCCCCCACAAACTGCACAATTTCCACCACCGACCCGGCCCAGACAACGGTAGTCCCCCATCGGTCCCGTTTCACGATTTCGCGGTCCAGCTCCAACGCCAAACGTTCTGGTTCCAGACCCAGGGACAGCACCAGATCCAGCAGTGTCGCCCCGTCCGGCACTGTCCGGCGCTCCCCGTTGACGATTGCCCAGGACTCGGAACTGCTTGCCGTTCTTTCCGTCATTTCCTTCAGCCCCTCCCGCAACCCATCGCCACGCTGACAAGCTTGGCAATCTCGCACACCTTGGAGTCACTGATCATGCGGAGTCCGACTCTCGGTGCGATCAAGCTTTGCTTGAGAACAGCCACGATGTCTTCTGCCTTCGCGGCGGAGTCGCTTTGTAGGCCTGTCTCGCCCGCCGGGAGGATGAGTCGGGTGCGCACGTCCCTATGGACGGCAGTGGTCAGAGGCACCACTAGGACCGAATCCGCTCGTTCGTGGCTATTGCGTGCGTTTGCCGACACGACTACCACTGGGCGGAGTCCCGTACCTTGAGGATCGAGGGGAAAGGAGACGAACCAAATCTCCCCCCGGAGCGGTTGCCTTGCCGGAATGCTCACTCTGCAGAACTCCCGGCCAGGAATTCGCCGAGTGCGAAGTTGCCCCATTCTACTTCCTCGGCCCGCTCCTCGTCGGTGATCGAACTGTAAAAGGCGGAAATCGCATCCTCGTCGGCTTCCCGCTCCCGCTCCCGTCGCGCTGCTTGGAGGATCTCCTCCAGCACTGCCGACATAGAGGTCTCGCGTTGCCTCTGCAGGGTTTCCAGGAAGGCAACCGATTCGGGGGAAATCGTATAGCTCTTTTTGGTCCGCAACTGGGGGCGCTGATTCATGCGGTGACTCCTCCCACCTCCCATCCTACCAAAATGCGTCCCCGCATCCTGATCATCAAGCGCGCACCCCGTTTCCGCAACCACAGCACCGCGTGGATTATCATAAGTCGAGGGGCGAAACAGGCCTCCCATTCGACACGATGCCAACTACTCCAGCCGAACAGTGGCTCCCAATTTTGATGCAGGCAGTGTTTGCGGTGGTCATCGCCGCAGCCTTGGTTACGCTCTCCTTTGTGATTGGGAGAAGGGTCAAGAATCCGATCAAGGACATGGCGTACGAATGCGGTATAGAGCCCACAGGCGACGCCCGCCAGCGCTTTACGGTCAAATTTTACTTGGTAGGCATGTTGTTCATTCTGTTCGACATCGAAGCAATTTTCCTCTATCCGTGGGCAGTCGTGTACAAGCAGCTCAAGATGTTCGCCTTCACGGAGATGTTGGTATTCATCGGCCTCGTGCTCGCCGGGTTCTTCTACATTTGGAAGAAGGGCGTGCTTGACTGGGCCGCCACCAACCGGGACAACGGTACGGTGACCGGCGGTATTCCCGCGAACCTGAAGAGCATGTTGGAGCCGGTGCCGGCCACCACAATCCCGACAAGGCGGTCCAACTAGCCATGATTCCAGAATCCCTCCAAGGCAATCCGATGGTTGCCGCGCTAGCCGACTTGGCAACATTTGCCAAATTCGAATTCAACGAATTGACTATCGAGACCGCCCCCGAAAATATTGTCGAGGCTCTCCGCCGGGTCAAGCAGGATCTGAAATTCGAACGGCTGACTTCGGTCACCGGCGTCGACCGATTGCCGGTTGAGCCCCGATACGAAGTGGTTTACCACCTGCAATCAGTGGCTGGCAATTCCCGTCTCCGCCTCAAGACCCGAGCGTCCGGTACCAACCCGAAAGTCCCCACTGCCACGCTTGTCTACCGCTCCGCGGAGTGGTATGAACGCGAGACCTTCGATCTGTTCGGAATCAACTTCACAGGCCATCCCGATATGCGCCGCATCATGATGCCGGACGGCTGGGAAGGGCACCCCCTCCGCAAGGATTATCCGATCACGGGGGCAAGGTACTAATCGATGTCCAACTATTCCGGGATTAGCAATCCCACCGACGTCCACCGCGACCACCAGGTTCACGAGACCAACGGCTCCGGGCACCGCACAATGGTGCTCAACATGGGCCCGCAGCACCCGTCGACGCACGGTGTACTACGCCTTTTGCTCGAACTGGACGGCGAAACAATTGTCAAGGCGGCACCGGATATCGGCTATCTACATACCGGCATCGAAAAGGAATTCGAGGTCAAGACCTACCAGCAGGGTGTAACCCTGACCGACCGCATCGATTACCTAGCGCCACTTTCCAACAATTTGGTGTACTGCCTGGCAGCGGAAAAGCTGCTCGGACTCGAAATCCCGGAGCACGCGCAATGGACCCGCGTGATGCTCGCCGAGTTTACCCGGCTCAATAGCCACCTTGTCTGGTTGGCAACCCACGCCATCGACATCGGTGCGATGTCCGTCTTCCTATACTGCTTCCGCGAACGCGAGGAAATCCTCCGCATCTTCGAAATGTTCTCGGGGCAACGCATGATGACCAGCTACTTCCGGATCGGCGGCCTTGCGCTGCCGCACCCGCGCGGCTGGCAGAAGCGAGTGAAGGATTTCGTCGACATCTTCGCATCGAGAGTCGACCAATACGAAGAACTGCTGACGAACAACCGGATTTGGACGGGTCGCACCAAAGGCATCGGCTATATTTCCCTTGAAGACATGCTGGACTTGGGCGTTACGGGTCCCATGCTCCGCGCTGCCGGATTGAAAGTGGATGCCCGTAAGGATACTCCCTACTCCAGCTACGAAAAATTCGACTTCGAAGTTCCAACCCGCACGGAAAACGACGTCTACGCACGGTACCTCCTGCGCGTCGAGGAGATGCGGCAGTCGCACAAGATCATCAAGCAGGCGCTGGAAGGGATGCCCTCGGGGTCCCACCAAGCCGACGCCCCGGGCATCGTGCTGCCGGACCGCGAAAAGATGAAGACCCAGATGGAGTCGCTCATCTACCACTTCAAGATTGTGAGCGAGGGTTTCCGCGTGCCGGAAGGCGAAGTTTACCAAGCAATTGAATCGCCCCGCGGCGAAGTTGGCTGCTACATGGTTAGCGACGGCACGCAAAAGCCCTACCGCGTTCACTGGCGCGGGCCCAGCTTCGGCAATTTGCAATCGACATCGAAACTGATCGAAGGGACGCTGATCGCCGACGTGATTGCGGCCCTCGGCAGCATGGACTTCGTCCTGGGAGACACGGATCGCTAATGACTTTCTCTCCTGAACTCGAAGCACGCTTCGAGAAATTTTTAGCCAAGTACCCTGCGGACCGGAAGCGCTCGGCTTTGATTCCGATGCTGATCTACGGTCAGGACGAGGTTGGCTCCGTGACCGACGAGCTCGTCGAGGAAGTAGCCAAGCGCGTAGGCGTCAAACCCTTGGAAGTGCGCGAGGTTGCGGGCTTCTATTCAATGCTGCACGTTGGCAAGCCGATGGGCAAGCACCACGTGCAGGTTTGCACCAACATTTCCTGCATGCTGGTGGGCGGTGCCGAATTGTACGACCAAGCCTGCCACAAGCTGGGCTTGGGGCACAAGCAGGTATCGGCTGATGGCTTCATCTCACTGGAAGAAGTGGAATGCATGGGCGCCTGCTCCTGGGCCCCGGCCGTTCAAATCGGATACGATTTCTACCATCAAGTCACCCCGGCGCAGCTGGACAAGCTGCTGGACGGGTTGAAGGCGGGCAAGAATCCCGACCAGATTACTGAAGTTCCGAAGGTCAACTGCTGATGCCCTACAACCAGCCCCATCCTCTCGAAGTACGGGTTCTGACGCGGCGTTTCGGTCTGCCGAACTCGCAGTCCATCGACACCTATATTGCCAACGAAGGCTATCAGGCCCTTGAAAAGGCGACGGCGATGTCGCAGGAAGAAATTATCAATGAAGTGAAGGCCTCCGGTCTTCGCGGTCGAGGCGGCGCTGGTTTCCCAACCGGCATGAAGTGGGGTTTTGTGCCACGCAACTCCCCCAAGCCCAAGTACATCGTCGTCAATGCCGACGAGTCCGAGCCCGGTACCTGCAAGGACCGGCTTCTGATCGAATACGATCCCCACCAACTGATCGAAGGCATCATGATTGCGGGCCTCGCGGTCGGTGCACAGCAGGGTTATATCTATATCCGCGGTGAATTCCGGTACCTCATCGGCGTGATGGACAAGGCCATTGATGAGGCCTATGCTCGCGGTGTGCTCGGAGACAATGTCCTCGGCAAGGGAATCAAGTTCCATCTGGCGACCCATTCCGGTGCCGGTGCGTACGAGTGCGGCGAGGAATCGGCGCTTTTGGAATCATTTGAGGGTAAGCGGGGCAACCCGCGCATCCGCCCCCCGTTCCCGGCGGTCGCCGGTGCCTACCAGTGCCCGACGGTGCTCAACAACGTCGAAACATTCTGCGCGGTGCCCACAATCATTCTTCGTGGCGCGAAGTATTTCGCAGACTTGGGCTCCCCCAAGAATGGCGGCACGCGCTTATTCTGTCTTTCCGGACATGTAAATCGTCCCGGAGTCTATGAACTCCCGATGGGATTTAACTTGCTCCGGCTCATCAACGAGGTAGGTGGCGGCGTTCGGAACGGCAAGAAACTGAAAGCCGTGATCCCGGGCGGGTCCTCCTGTCCTGTGTTGAAGGCTGACGAGTGCGATCTGGCCATGGATTTCGACACCGTGGCAGCCGCCAAATCGATGCTCGGGTCAGGCGGCGTGGTCGTCATGGACGAGGATACCGATATTGTCAAGGCTGCACTCAGGATCATGCGATTCTATGCGCACGAGAGTTGCGGCTGGTGTATTCCGTGCCGTGAGGGCACGACATGGTTGAAGAAGCTGTTGCAAAGAATGGATGACGGCATGGGCCAGAGGAGCGATATCGTCCTGATCGGCGATCTCTCAAAGAACATGTTGGGACGGACCTTCTGTCCGCTGGGTGACGCGGCGGCGATGCCGACAATCGCCTTTGTGGAGAAGTTCCGCGAAGAGTTCGAAGCGAAGGTGGCTGCCTAGATGGCTGATTTGGTCAAATTTACGATCGACGGTCGGGAACTGGAAGCGCCTGCCGGGACGCTGGTAATTGAAGCGGCCCGCCAGAACGGCATCGAAATTCCGTCCTTCTGCTACTACGAAGGCTATTCGTTGCAGGCCGCCTGCCGCATGTGTTTGGTTGAAGTGGAGCGCATGCCGAAGATGCAGGTTGCCTGCACGCTTCCTGTAATGGCCAACATGGTGGTCAAAACCGACACCGAACAGGTCCGCAACGCTCGCAAGTACACCCTCGAATTCCTCCTGTCCAACCACCCGCTCGACTGCCCGGTCTGCGACAAGGGCGGGGAGTGCGAACTCCAGGACATGGTATTCCGGTACGGGGCAGGCGAAAGCCGCTTTACAGAAACCAAATTGCATGTGGACGAGCAGCAATGGTCGCCGGTTGTGTTTTACGATGCGCCCCGCTGCATCCTCTGCTTCCGCTGTGTACGTGCCTGCGACGAAGGCATGGGGGTCGGTGCATTGGGCGTGGTCAACCGCGGCGCGATGTCGCTGATCGCCCCCAACCACGGTGACCATCTCGAGTGCGACGAATGCGGCCAGTGCATCGACATCTGTCCGGTCGGAGCGCTTACGAGCGGTACCTACCGCTACCAAACCCGTCCGTGGGAGATGGAGCATGTCGGCACAGTCTGCACCCACTGCTCGGACGGCTGCAAGACCACCTTGGGTGTACGCGGCGACGAAATTGTGCGCGGCAACAACCGCGACCGGTCCGGCATCAATGGCGAGTTCCTTTGCGCCAAGGGCCGCTACGCCTTCGACTTTTACAACCACTCCGAGCGTCTCCAGTCCCCCCTGATGAAGGTCAACGGCAAGTTGGAACCCGTTTCCTGGAGTACAGCGCTAAAAGCAGTTGCGACGAAATTTTCTTCACTCCAAACAAGCGGTGGAAAGTTCGGCGTCATCGGTTCCAACCAGACGACCAACGAAGAGAACTACTACCTCCAAAAGTTCGCCCGGCAAGTCTTAGGAACCAACAATATCGACCATCGGCGTACTGGCGACGTAACGACATTGGTGGACGCCCTTTCTGGCAAAACTGGTAAACTTGCCGCGACTACCGACTTCTATGAAACCCCAGCCGTCCTGGTGCTCGGGGCTGATCTCGCGGTAGAACACCCGTTCCTATCGTTCCAAATCCGAGCCAACTACCGCCACCACGCGGCGCATGTGTACGCCGTTACGCCGGACGTGGTCCGTGAGGATCAATATTCCGTCCAGTCGATCCGGAAGCCTGCGGGCACCGAAATCACCGCCTTGGAAGGCCTGCGGTCAGCCTTGGCCGCCGAAAGCGGACTGGTGATCGCCTTCAGCGACTCGGTCAAGGGCGCGGCCGTCCATACTTTGGTTGAGTTCGGCGAGTCTTTGGGTATCCCGGTCAAGTACGCCGCTTTGGTGGACTACACCAATTCGCGGGGTGCCGTGGATTTCGGCCTGACCCCGGAGTTGCTCCCCGGATTCCAAGCATCTGGCCAAGTCGGCCTAACCACTGGCGAAATCGTTACGGCGACTGATCTTGCAGCTCTGTGGGTAATCGGCGATAATCCGCTACAAAGTGCCACACTTGGATCGACAAAGGCCTTCGTGGTCGTCCAAGACATGTTCCTAACCGAAACGGCCAAGAACGCAGACGTAGTCCTACCCTCGGCGAGTTTGTATGAGAAGAATGGCACCGTAACGAACGGCTGTGGCGAGGTTCAGCGCGTCAAGCGCGCGGTCTCCACCCTCGGCACCAAGCCCGATCTCGAGATCATCGGTTTGATCGCAAAAGAGATGGGTTCGGCTGCCCAAATGGGGCCGTGGTCGCCTGATGCAGTTTACAACGAAATTCGCTCCAAAGTGAATGGCTATGACATTCCCCTGCCCATGGTCCTGATGGGGGCACAACAAACGGCTCCCGTCAACGGGCGTGTCGGAGTCGAGCCGCGCCCGGAGCTAGTACGCTCGGCAAAGGAGAACCTGTTCACCTCGGGGACCTTGGGCCGGTATTCTAAAATACTAAATTCGGTCATCGAGAGAAGGGCCGGGCATGCCCCCTCGGAGGGCAACTCGTAATGGAATTCCTGATCATTACCTCGATCAAGCTCGCACTGATCCTGTTCGTCTTCATGACGACACTAGCCTATCTGCAGTGGGTGGAGCGCAAGGTCATCGCGCACGTCCAAGTTCGCATGGGCCCTTCGCGCGTCGGTCCCCACGGCCTACTGCAACCCTTGGCCGACGTGATCAAGCTCATCACCAAGGAAGGTGTTCTTCCGCCGCACGTCAACACGTTTTATTACTTGGCGGCACCCTTCCTGGCAGTCTTCTTCGCGCTAATCTCGGTCTCGTTCATCCCCTTCGGTACGGGGATTACTATCCCGGTGTTCCACGTGGGCGGCGCAACCTACGGCCCCTATAAGACAATGTTCGAGTTGGCCGATACCAACATGGGCGTACTGCTTGTACTTGCCATCAGTTCGATGGGCGTCTACGGAATCGCGCTGGCCGGCTGGTCGTCAAATAATAAATATGCGCTGATGGGAGGCCTCCGGAGTTCGGCACAAATGATCAGCTACGAATTGCCGATGAGCTTGGCCATCGCGGCTCCGCTGCTCTCGATCGGAAGCTTGAACTTACGCCAGATCAGTGATGCACAGGCTGGCTACTCGCTGGGCTTCATTCCCCACTGGTCCGTTTTTGCATTCCCCGCGCCCCAGTTCTTCTCCTTTATCATCTTTATGATTGCTGCCTTCGCGGAAACCAACCGTATCCCATTCGACCTTCCGGAAGCGGAAAACGAATTGGTTGCCGGCTTCCACGTCGAGTATTCGAGCATGACGTTTGCCTCGTTCTTCATGGCCGAATACGCCAACATGGTTACGGTCTGCTCGATGGCTACCCTGCTGTTCCTCGGCGGGTGGCAGCCGTTGTGGCCCGTGGCATACGGTTCCAACTTGGTTGCCCCACTAATTCTAGCCGGTGCCGGCGCACTCTGCGTCTACCACGGACTGAATCCGGCGCGACCCTTTGACCGCATCACACTACCGGTCTTTGGGGTGATCTTCTTCGGACTTGCTGCGCTGATGGCGTTCCCGCCTACCGTTCCCATCTTGATGCCGATGTTTTGGTTCCTCGCCAAGGTAGGGTTCCTACTTTTTGTATTTATCTGGATTCGAGCCACCCTGCCCCGATTCCGCTACGACCAATTGATGGGCTTCGCATGGAAGTTCCTCTTCCCGGTGGCTTTGGCTAACTTGCTGATTACAGGCTTCCTGGTGGCCTTGGTGTCATAATGGACCTCTTCTTCTTCCTTCTCTTCGCGTTCATAGCGGTTGCATGCGCGGTAAGCGTGGTGCTCCAAAGGCATCCCATTTCCTGTGCCCTCTCTCTGGTGGGAACGATGGCTGCCTTGGCGGTTCTCTACCTGTTGCTTGGTGCGGAATTCATCGCAATGGTGCAGGTGATCGTCTATGCCGGTGCCATTATGGTGTTGTTCGTGTTCGTCATCATGCTGCTCAACGCCGGTGCTGAGGACCGCAGGGGCAGCAGCTGGGTGGCACGGATCGCGGGACTTCCGGCGCTCGCAGTACTGCTCGGGATTCTGGGCTACCTCATGCTGACCTTTTACCCGATGATCGGGCCCAAGGCAAGCTTAGTTCACTTCGGCGACTTCACCGGCGGTGGTGCAAAGGAGATTGGTACTGCGCTCTTTACCGAGTACCTGCTGCCCTTCGAAGTCACATCCATCTTGATCCTGATCGCAATTTTGGGCGCGATCGTCCTCGCGCGAAAGGAAATCGACTAGTCGATGCTTTCCCCAGCAATGGATCCGCAAGTCATCATGCAGACGCTCGGCAAGGGCGTTCCGACCACTTGGTACCTCGCGTTGAGCGCGGTACTGTTTACAATCGGCGTGGCAGGTTTTATCCTCCGTCGCAACATCATTACGGTTTTCATGTGCATCGAGTTGATGCTCAACGCCGTGAATTTAAGTTTCATCTCTTTTGCCCATGAGCACCGCCAAGTTTCCGGACATCTGTTCACGTTCTTCGTGATGGTGGTGGCCGCAGCCGAGGCGGCGGTGGGCCTTGCAATCATCCTGACGGTGTTCAAGAACCGCTCGACCCTGAACATCGACGAAATCGATTCCCTCAAGAACTGATGCAGAATCTCTGGCTCATTCCCGCTCTCCCGTTCATCGGCTTTTTGATCAACGGCATTCTAGGGCGCAAGTTGTCCAAAGCCGTAGTCAGCGCGATCGCGGTTCTCAGCGTCGTGCTTTCATTCGGTCTCGTTGTCAGCGTCGGTCTCTCCAGCGGCTGGGGAGATCACCCCATCCATCAACACTACTTCACTTGGATCCAGAGTGGTGGAGTCGATATTGGCTGGGACTTCATGGTGGACAAGCTCACCATGATCATGTTGATGGTCGTGACGGGTATCGGCTCACTGATCCATATTTATGCCACTGGGTATATGGCTCACGAGGAAGGGTACTACCGCTTCTTCGCCTATCTCAACCTGTTCATGTTCTTCATGCTCAACCTCGTGCTGGGTGCCAACTACCTGCTGCTGTTCGTGGGTTGGGAAGGCGTGGGGTTGTGCAGCTACCTCCTGATCGGCTTCTACTTTGTCAAGAAGAGCGCGACAACAGCTGGCAACAAAGCCTTCATCGTCAATCGGATAGGTGATTTCGGCTTCTCGTTGGCGATGTTCCTGATCTTCCTTACCTTTGGCTCGTTGGATTTCGGCAAGGTGTTCGCGGCGGCTCCGGGCAAACCGGTGGAAACCGTGACTGCAATTGCTCTGCTGATGCTGCTGGGAGCCACAGGCAAGTCCGCACAGATTCCACTCTATGTTTGGTTGCCGGACGCAATGGAAGGCCCCACTCCCGTTTCAGCTCTCATCCACGCAGCCACCATGGTGACGGCTGGCGTCTATATGTGCTCACGGTCGGCGGCGATCTTCCTCAAGGCACCTATCGCGATGGACACGGTCGCCATCGTCGGACTCGCAACTGCGGTTTTCGCGGCTACGATCGGCCTTACACAGTACGACATCAAAAAAGTGTTTGCATACTCCACAGTCTCGCAACTCGGCTACATGTTTTTAGGGGTTGGCGTTGGAGCGTTCTCGGCCGGCATTTGGCACCTGATGACGCACGCGTTTTTCAAAGCGCTACTGTTTATGGGGGCGGGATCGGTGATTCACGCGTGCGGCGGTGAGCAGGATATGCGCAAGATGGGCGGCTTGAAAAAATATACCCCTTGGACTTGCGGTGTTCTCGCGTGCGCCTCGCTGGCGATTGCTGGGGTGCCCGGCACGTCTGGATTCTTTAGTAAGGATGCGATTCTGACGGCTGCCTACGCTCATGCGCCTTGGATGTTCTGGGTTGGCGTGGTGACTGCGGGCATGACCGCGTTTTACGTGTGGCGAGCGTTCTGGATGACGGTTTGGGGCGAAT
>CAIYDY010000089.1 GCA_903925015.1 uncultured Acidobacteriia bacterium | reverse complement strand
TCCGACAACGGCCCGTACAACTCGCCCCGGAGCACCGGTTGGAAATGGATGGTTTGTTCCGTACAGTCGTCGAAGCCAATGCGAATCGTGTGCGGACCTACGATCTCAAAATTCTGGGCACGGCACATCAAGTGGTTCATATTCTGTCGTCGTGAAAGTGTGGAATGTTTTGCGAGACGCACTGACGGCATCCGCATCACCAGTCAAGGGCGGCGTTCGGATGACGCGACCGCTTTCGACAGGGTCTCGATCACCAAGTCGTTGAACGGGACGCCTTCACGGCTGGACCGGTCGGCGAAGTACTGGCGCAGTTCTTCGTTCAGTCGAACTGTAGGCCCGCGGTAGAACCTGCCCCGGACGGTGCCCGGGGGAAGCTCCGTGATCTCGGGTATGTCGGACGTGTCGATTTCGCTTTGCGGGCGGTCCATCAACGCCAAAATCTGCTTCTTGTGCAGGTCGGAAAACGGCCTGTTGAAGAGTTCGTCTTCAGAAAACTGAATCAGCATAGAGTTTCCTTTCGCGACTCGTGGCTTCTCGGGCTGAGATGATCCGCACCACCTTATCGCCGACGTGGGTATGGACGACAGTCAGGAAAAGGACGGTCCCTGAGGCGAAACCTATGGCGTGCCAGCGCTCCTCACCTTCAACCACCCGTTCGAGGTATCAAGGACGTTTGGATCGGCAAAAACGCGGGAGGCAACCTCGAAAGCAACGCCATGCTTCTTCTGGTTGATCTCGTCCTTCGCGTCGTCCCACTCGAACCTCACAACTCCAGAATAGCGGTGCTGGCCGATTTGGTCAATTTCCCGCCGCAGGATGCGGCCCGGCTGTGGGGTGTTGCTTTCGACCGATCTCCGTGCTGACCGTCCCCCAAAAAATAGAAACCGCACGGTAGTTTCCATCGCCTGCGTTGCATCGCCGGAACCAAGGTTCGTGAACGGGTTCATCTAGCTACGGTGACTACGTCCCGGATCTCCCCGAATTGATCTCCGCAGGCAAATCAGGCCCGGAAGCCGAAATCCTGATCCAGGAAGCCATCGAGTTCCTGTGTGATGGATTGCGCGAAATCAGCTTATCAATCCCATTGCGGCAGTTTTGCGCCGTTTGCGTTTCAAGAACGCGTTCATAAGGTTAGGAAACCTCGTTCGGTTGTAGGATTGAGAGAGGTGTCGACCTCCTACCAAGCGAAATTCCTCGCCTACGACCTCACCAAGCGCTCCGGTTCCGACACCGTAGAGAAGTTCGCCACCACGCTCGCTGACGCCCAAGTCGATCTGAACCCCCATCAAATCGAAGCGGCCCTTTTCGCTTTCCGGTCTCCCTTCTCCAAAGGGGCCATACTTGCCGACGAGGTCGGCCTCGGCTAGACCATCGAAGCCGGCATCCTCCTGGCCCAAAAATGGGCGGAACGCAAGCGCCGCCTGCTCATCATCTGCCCGGCCAACCTCCGCAAACAATGGAGTCAGGAGCTATCGGACAAGTTTTTCCTGCCCTCCAGCATTCTCGAAAACAAGACCTTCAATGACGCCGTGGCCGCTGGCAACCTCAACCCCTTCCGGCAGGACCGCGTCGCGATCTGTTCCTACCAGTTCGCCCGTAGCAAGGAACCCTACCTCCGCCAGTCCGACTGGGATCTTGTGGTGATTGACGAAGCCCACCGCCTCCGCAACGTCTACAAACCCACGAGCAAGATCGCCAACGCGATCAAGCAGGCCCTCGCACCCTTTCCCAAGGTACTTCTGACCGCCACCCCGCTCCAGAACTCCCTACTGGAACTCTACGGACTCGTCAGCGTCGTCGATGACTTTGCCTTTGGCGATCTCAAGAGCTTCCGCGCGCAATTCACAAGGCTCTCCGACCAAAGTGACTTCGACCAACTCAAGGCGCGACTGCAGCCGATTTGTAAGCGCACCCTTCGCCGCCAAGTCCTCGAATACATCAAATACACCAGCCGACACGCCATCGTCCAAGAATTCTTTCCTAGCGAAGAAGAACAACGCCTCTACAATCTGGTAACCAGCTACCTACAAAGACCCACCCTCTACGCCCTGCCAGCCAGCCAACGGCAACTGATGACGCTGATTCTGCGCAAGCTGCTTGCTTCGTCCACCTACGCCATCTCGGACACACTCGAGGGCCTCACGACCAAGCTCGTCGCCGCGGCCAACGCCGCTACGCCCGTCGACACCATACCGGAAACACTCGCCGACAATCTCGAAGACCTTCCTGAAATGCAGGATGAATGGACCGGCGATGTCGATCACGACGAGGACAACGAACCGGATCGGGAATCTGGGACCCCGGTTGCCCTCAAATCCCAATCCGCCAGACTCGCGCCCGAGCAACTCGCCGAACTGCGAAACGAGATTCCCATCCTCCGCGAGTGCCACGAACTAGCCAAATCAATCACCAGGAACTCGAAGGGGGAGGTCTTGCTCTCCGCTCTCCGCAAAGGCTTCGCTGCAGCTGCCGGAGCCCGGCAATCCCAGCTGCCTAAAGGCACCTCCTCCCGAAGGGCCGTCGGGACCACTCCCACCCTTCAGGAAAAGGCCCTCATCTTTACGGAGTCCCGCCGCACCCAGGAATACCTGAGCACCATCCTCGAACAGACCGAGTTCGCAGGCAGGATCGTCCTCTTCAACGGCACCAACAACGATCCCAAATCGAACCAAATCTACCAGCAGTGGCGCCATCGCAACGCCGGAACCGACAAGGTCACCAACTCCCCCGGTGCAGACAAGCGAGCCGCAATCGTCGAATACTTCCGCGACGAAGCGGCCATCATGATTGCCACCGAGGCCGCCGCCGAGGGCATCAACCTACAGTTCTGCAACCTCGTCGTGAACTACGACCTCCCTTGGAATCCGCAACGCATCGAACAGCGCATCGGTCGCTGCCACCGCTACGGCCAGAAGTTCGATGTCGTCGTAGTCAACTTCCTCAACAAGAGCAACGCCGCCGACCAGCGCGTCTATGAACTCCTGGACGAGAAATTCCGCCTCTTCAGCGGGATCTTTGGCGCCAGCGACGAAGTCCTGGGTGCCGTCGAATCCGGCATCGACTTCGAAAAGCGTATCGCCGGCATCATCCAGAAGTGCCGCACCCCGGCGCAGATCTCCCGCGAGTTCGACCAGCTGCAGCTCGAGTTCGAGACGGAAATCTCCGCCGGACAACAGGAGGCCCGCGAAAAACTTCTCAACAACTTCGACCAAGAGGTCGTCGAAAAGGTCCGGGTCCAGAGCCATGTCGTCCTCAACCGCTTCAACGACCACTTGTGGCAGCTCACCCGCCACATGCTCGCCGATTGCGCCAATTTTGACGAAAACCGATTCAGCTTCGATCTCTCCCGCAATCCCTATCCAGGCCAGTCCATTCGTCCCGGTTCCTACCGTCTTGCCAAGGAAGTCAAAGATGCCAACCTCTACCGCGTCGGCCATCCCTTGGCCCAGCAAGTGATCGAACGTGCCAAGCTCCTTCCCACGCCCTACGCCCATCTGCGGTTTGACTACACGGGCAGCGGTAGGAACATCGCCATCCTCCAGACCTTGCTCGGCCGTAGGGGACATCTCACGCTTGCGCGGCTCACCTTGGAGGCGTTGGACCAAGCCGAAGACCACTTGGTTTTCGCTGGAATCACGGACGACGGTATGGTCTTGGACGAAGACCAACTCCGACGCATGTTCCTCCTTCCGGCCACCGTATACCCGGAAAACGGGCACCCCCCTGCGATACTCGGGGAGGGTCTCGAAACGGCCAGCCGTTCCGTAATCGAAGCCGTCACCACCCGCAACGCCGGCTACTTCGAAGTCGAGCGGCGGAAGCTGGACTCCTGGGCCGACGACCAAGTCGCCAACTCGGAAAAGGCGCTGAAAGACACCAAACTGCGCATCCGGGACCTGCGCAACGAAGTCGGCAAGGCTGCGGCGCTCCCAGACCAAATACGCTTGCAGGAGGAGATATCCACCTTGGAACGCCGCCAACGCAAACTGCGACAGGAGATCTTCGATGTGGAAGACCAGATCCTCGCCAAGCGGGATCAACTCGTCCAAGGCCTTCGCGCCCGCTTGCGTCAAACCGAATCCAAGGAATCGCTCTTCACCATCCGTTGGAGTCTAGACACCCAATGACCCAGCCAGACGGCACTCCCGGAATTGATCCGCAGCTAAACCCACCCATGCCTGAAGCCAAGCTCCCCGCGTCTGAAAACTTCGACAAACTGAAGCAGAAGCTTGCCGAACTCTTCGAACTCGACAAAGCCGACCTGGATTTCGGCATCTACCGAATCCTCCGCCAGCGCCATGCCGAGATAACGGATTTCTTGGACCGTCATTTGGAGAAGACCGTCAGAGAGGCCTTGGACAGCCACGCCACAACGCAGCGGGCCCAATTGGAGAACGACCTCCGTGCCGCAGAAGCCGCTGCTGCAGCCGCTGGTATTCCCCCTGAAGCCTCGCCACGGGTTACCCAGCTCCGCCAACAACTTAAGTCAACGGAACATGCGCTCATCGAAACCGCGGACGAGGTTTACTCTCACCTGCTAACCTTCTTTTCGCGCTACTACCAGGACGGCGATTTCTTGGGGCTCCAGCGGTCAACCGTGCACGGGAAGGAAAAGTACGTCATTCCTTACAACGGCGAGGAACTAAAGATGGTCTGGGCGAACATGGACCAGTACTACATCAAGTCGTCCGAACTACTTCGGGACTACACTTTCCATGTTCGTGCGCCTGCGGGGCCGCTATTTGTCGACGCAGACCAGCAATTCACAGTCCAATTCAAACTTGTCGAAGGCGATACCGAGAAGGACAACCGCAAGGGGGACAGCGCAAACTCGCGCATCTTTGTCTTGGACCGTGAGCTTCCCTTTCAGGAGACAAGTCCCGTCTCACTCCAGATGCGATTCCACTATCGCGAAGAGCCTGCGCAGAGGAACCTTCAGGACAAGGTGAATCTGGTTACAGAGCAGACATTACTGTCTGACCTGCCGGAAACGTGGCGCATGCTCTTGGCGACGCCCGCCACCAGCGGTGCAGGCAAAAAGGCGAAAGACGACCAATCACTCCTGACGAAGCACCTGACGGCTTACACGGCTCGCCATCAGTTTGATTACTTCATCCACAAGGACTTGGGAGGCTTCCTCCGTCGGGAACTCGATTTCTACATCAAGAACGAACTGATGCACCTCGACGACATCGAGGATGTCTCTGCCCCAAAGGCAGAGCAGTATCTGTCCAAGATCCGTGCCGTCCGACGTTGTGCCTCGCCAATAATACGCATGTTGGCCCAGTTGGAGGATTTCCAGAAACGGCTCTGGCTGAAGAAGAAGTTCGTCGTGGAGACGAGGTACTGTATAACAGTGGATCGTGTGCCGCGGGAACTGTATCCCGCGGTCTGCGACAATCCCGCGCAATGGGAAGAATGGGAGCAGCTCTATTCCCTCAGTGGCATTCCTGTCGACCTGTACTCGGCACCGCTGAGAACGGTCACGTTCCTTGAGCAGCACCCCTACTTGGTTCTCGACACAGGGCACTTTGACCGCCCATTCCTGACAGCACTCCTGAAGGGTATTCAGGATCTCGACGGGGCCATCAGTGGCATCTGCTTTCATTCCGAGAATTTTCAGGCGCTGGAGTTGCTTCAGAATCGCTACCGGGAGGCCGTGAAGTGTGTCTATATCGATCCTCCTTACAACACGAGCAGCAGCTCTATTCCTTACAAGAATAACTACAGGCACTCCTCTTGGGGAACGTTGATGTTTGATCGGTTGGAACTATTACGAAACACTTTGGCGAAAGACGGCGCGATCTTCGTTAGCATCGACAAGCTGGAACGCACGCTGCTCGAAACAACAATGGACATGGTGTTCGGCTCCGAGAATAAAATCGAAGAACTGATCTGGTCCATGAACACGAACAACAGCCAAGCTCCCAACTACTCGACGAACCACGAATACGTCGAAGTGTATGCCAAGGACCGGTCGGTTGCCGAGCAGGATCGAAACATGTTTCGGGAACCGAAACCGGGATACGAAGAGGTGGCCAGCCTTATTGCAGGACTGAATCTACGGTATCCTCCAATCGCAGAAATTGAAACCGGGTTGCAAAGGCTGTATCGGGAGCACGAGATAGAGTATCGCGAGGCGGTCGAGACGCTAGGCTTGGAGTGGGACGACGAAAAGAGCAACGACCCTTGGAAGGGGCTGTTCAACTACAATCGGGCTGAATATCGCGATTCCGATGGAAAACTGATGCCCGAGTCGGATGCCCAGGCACGGCAAGGTCGAATATGGGTTTGGAGGGAAGCCGATTCATCAATGCCAGCCACAAAGCAGGCCCCGAGTACCCGTAACCCTGGGCACGCAAACTGGCGCTTCTACACGCCCCTCCACCCCCGCACAGGGAAACCCTGTCCCCATCCCAAGAGTGGATGGAAATTTGCTTTTGACGACGACAGCGACTCGCCCGAAAAGAGGAGCTTCGTAGCGCTTGATCGAGACGATCGCATTGCTTGGGGGACCGATGAGCGCAAAGTTCCTCAGCTAAAGCGAATGCTCCACGAAGTGGAGACCAACGTGGGCAAGAGTGTCTTCCAAGATTATTCAGATGGCGAGAAGCAAACTTCAGCCCTATTCGGTCGGTCAGGCGTGTTCCTCGCGCCGAAACACGCTTCGTTTGTGTCGAGGTTTATCCTCCATTCCGGGCGCAAGGACAGCATCATTCTCGATTGCTTTGGTGGTTCGGGCAGCACTGCCCACGCAGTCATTTCTCTGAATCGAGAGGACCGTGGTTCGCGAAAATACGTTCTGGCGGAAATGGGCGATCACTTCGAAACGGTGATAGTTCCTCGTCTTAAGAAAGCGGCCTACGCTGAAGGGTGGCGCGGTGGAAAGCCTATCGATCATACGTCCGGGATTTCCCACGCATTCAAGATCGTGCGACTGGAGAGCTACGAAGACACCCTCAACAACCTCCACGTCCGACGCACACATGAGCAGGAGAAGTCTCTGCGAATGCAAGATCATTCCCAAGCCGACGAGTACATGCTCGGTTACTTTCTGGACGCCGAGACAGCTGGCAGCCCGAGCGTTCTAGACGTCGCTCAATTCCGCGACCCATTCTCGTACAAACTCCAAATCGCGACCAGAAGCGCGGGCGAAACCAAGCCCACGACGGTCGACCTTGTCGAGACATTCAACTGGTTAATCGGCCTCAAGGTCAAACACATCGACCACGAGTGGGGTTTCGTGACCGTCACCGGCGAAAACCGCGATGGTGAGAGGATATTCATTGTCTGGCGGACTCTGTCCGACGACCATGCTGCGGACAATGCTCGACTAGACCGCTTCTTCGAAAAGTTGGTAGTCAATCCGGCGGACACCGAATACCACGACATCTATGTGAACGGCTCCCATACTCTGAGCGATCCGCACAACAAGATTCGCTTGATCGAGGAGGAGTTCCAGCGGAGGATGTTTGAGAGCGACTCCATCGGGTCGCTGGAATAACCATGGCGGGTTTCTCAGAGCAGCTCGTTCTTGCCCAGTGGGCGCTGTCACAACTGGGCGTCGAGGACTGGGCACAGGTCTCAAAGCTGCTCCGCGCGCCGGAATTCGAAGGCTGGACCGACGCCGGTGGCACCCATTTTGCCGAGCAACTTGTCCTTCGGCTCCCCAAGCTGGGTTCTCACGGTCGGACGGTACCGAACGACTTGCTGCGCGATTACGATTCCAGCATCGTTCGGCATTGGAAGTACATTACGCGTAACCGCAACCAGCAGGGCCCAACGGTCTACCCGCTGTACTTCCAATACATCGCCCTGCTGCTCACGG
>CAIYDY010000088.1 GCA_903925015.1 uncultured Acidobacteriia bacterium | reverse complement strand
GGCTGCCGTTGGGCTGGGTCGGGCGGGTCTCGGGAGCAATCGCATCCTCATAAGCGGCCCAGTTGAACACTCGGCCGACATAGCCCGTGGAAGCCGCGGGGGTGCGCGGCGGATCGCTGGCCCTGCGCGGACGTGACGGCAAGTCGCCAAGCAGTTCGCCCGATGGAACACCGTCGATCTTGGGGCTTTCCTTGAGACCGTCGTGCCAGAAAATCGTCACCGGCGGCATGCTGCCCCGAGCCGGGAAGGTGTACTTGATCACCGACTTCTTCGGGAACATGAAGTTGCTGGTGCCTTCCTTGCTGATGCACTCCACCGTCGTCGGGGCGGATGTGCCCAGCCGCAACGCCAGATTCGGTGCGCCCAGGATGTGGCACGCCATGTCACCGAGTGCGCCGCAGCCGAAGTCATAGAATCCGCGCCAGTTGAACGGCTGGTAGAAGTTGCCGTACTGGTTCGGATAGCCCTCGCCGCCCGTAGTGAAAGGACGGTCAGCGGCGCTTCCCAACCAAGACTGCCAGTCGAGCGTTGCCGGGGTCGGCGTAGGAGCGGGAATCTCGGTCACGCCCTGCGGCCACCATGGACGATCAGTCCACGCGTGGACTTCCTTCACGTCGCCGATGGCACCAGACCAGAGGATTTCGGCAACTTGGCGGGTGCCTTCGTTGGAGTAGCCCTGGTTGCCCATCTGCGTGGCGACGCCGTATTTCTTCGACGCCTCCAGCATGGCGCGGGCTTCCCAAACCGTCCGCACCAGCGGCTTCTGCACGTAAACGTGCTTGCCCAGCTGCATGGCTGAAATCGCCGCAGTGGCGTGCATGAAATCCGGAATCGTGACGATGACCGCGTCGATGTTCTTATGCTCCTTGTCGAGCATCTTTCGGAAATCGGAGAACTTGGGTACCTTCTCGTATTCCTTGAACTTCTTGGCAGCCCGAGCCTCGTCGACGTCGCAAAGCGCGACGATATTTTCCTTGTTGCAGCCCGTGATATCGCTATCGGCCTTGCCGCCCGCGCCGATGGAGGCAATGTTCAGTTTTTCGTTGGGCGACTTGTAGCCCAAAGCCTTGAGTGAGGGGGTGCTCCCGAATCCGGCTGTTGGAATGGCACCGGCAAGCAGAGAGCCGTAAAAGAAGTGTCGTCTGTTCAGTTCCATGAACGTAGTGGCCTCCCGTCGGCCATCCATAATTATATGCCTGGAGCTGCGGAGGCCATCTATGGTCTTGACAGAGCCTTCACAAATTCGTATAGAAACGTCTGCCCCTCGTAGAACGACTTGACCAGCATACGCTCATCCCTGCCATGAGCACGCACATCGTCGCGGTCGATGAAGAACCCCTGCACGCCATAGGTGGGAATTCCGGCGATTCTCAAATACCGCCCGTCGGACCCGCCCACAGCCATCGTCGGCACTGCAACAACCCCTGGCCACATCGTGTCGGTAATCCGGTCGAAGGCTTTCAGAACATCTGTGCGGAGCGGCGACGCCGGACTCGCGCCTTCGTTCAGCGAGACGGTCACCTTCACCTGGTCGTCGTAGATCGCCTTCGTGATCTCGGCCACCACGCGATCCAAGTTATCGTCCGGCAGCAACCGGCAATTCACGTTTGCGGCAGCCAGCTGCGGGAGTGCATTGGTCGCATGGCCGCCTTCGAGCATCGTCGCCACACATGTCGTCCGCATCATCGCATTCAGCGGGGCCGACGCAGCCGCCACCCGGCGCATCGCCGCTTCATCACCTGCGGCCACTCCAGCCAAGTCCTTCGCAAATGCCCCGCTCTCCATTTGGCCCATCTTTTGGAAGTAGGCCTTGGTGATATCGGTCAAATGAAAGCCAAACTCGAAGGTGGACAAGCGATAGAGTGCCCCGGCGAGATGGTAGATCGCGTTGTCCGGTACGGGCCGAGCGCTGTGGCCACCTTTGTTACGGACCTCCAGGCGCAAATTCGCGAACTGCTTTTCCGCGAGTCCGATGTCGTGCTCCACCTTCTTGCCGTCCACCAGCATGCCCCGAGCGCCTTCGTTGATCGCAAACTCGGCCTCGATCAGATCCCGGTGCTTCTGCAGCAGCCAATCGACGCCGTTGTAGGGGCCGCCGCCCTCCTCGTCCGCCGTCAAGGCCAGGATCAGATCCCTGTCCGGTTTGTACCCTTCGCGCTTCATCCGCAGTAGAGTAGCCACCCAGACCGCCGCCTGTGCCTTGTCGTCGGCTGTCCCGCGGCCATAGAAATATCCATCTTTTTCGAGGAAGACAAACGGATCGGTGGTCCAGTCCTCGCGCTTGGCCTCGACCACGTCGATATGCGCCACCAACAGGATCGGCTTGCGCACGCCCGTGCCCCGGTATCGGACCACGACGTTCGCCTTTCGCGGGATCGCGCCGCCAACGAAGATGTCGGAGGCAGAGAATCCCGCAGCCCGAAACCGCGCAGCGACGGATTCGGCAATCGGAGTTGTTGTACCCGTGGTGAAACCCGACTGCACCTCCACCATCTCCTTGTAGATCTGCCGGGCAAGTGCGCGCTCGCTTTCGGGCGGCATATTGTCGGCGGCGAAAGCGGAAATACAAACGAGGGCAATCAGGTATCGCATGGGATGTATTGTCGCATTGGAATGCTTCGGACGCAGGAGAAAAAGACTTGCGAAAGTGTGTCCCCTTTTTCCTCCACCCTGCGCTAGATTCAGTGAGGACCAAAATGACTCCCAACAACGCTGCACTCCCCGGCGTCGGATTCTTCCACAAGACGCTCTCCCACGACATGACCACCGGCTTGGTTGACCCGGTCGCGTTCACCAAGTTCCAGAAAATTTGCAGTACCGGCGGCGATTTCGCCGACGTGCCCCAAACCACCGGTGCAGCCAAGCTGGTCAATCCGAGAGGCGGCTGGGCGCACGATGGCAATCTGGGTCCCGATCCGAGGCAAATGTCCATGCCGGACCCGCCATCCGCCCTGTCCGATGGCACGGCAGCCGAAATGACCGAGCTTTACTGGATGGCCTTGTTGCGCGACAAGCCGTTCGCCTCGTTCAGCGACGCCGATGCCGATATCCAACAGGCTGTGGTCGACATGCAGGCGGCCTTCAACCGGGGTGCAGGCTCGGTCATCCCCTGCGTGGACGTGCCGCCGGTATTGAACGCCCAGAACGTCTTCCGCGCCGGTCTTCCGGGCGAGGACAAGGGTCCGTTGGTCAGCCAGTTTTTCCTGAACGACATCGCCTATGGAACCCAGGTGATCCTGCAGAAGCAGTATCCCTACAAGGCCGGGGTCAACTATCTGGAGACTTGGGACTCTTGGTTGCACGCCCAAAACACGGGCACGGGCGATGACAACAAGGACTATCCCAATGACAACACTGGGGCACCGTACTACGAGGCCGACTATAGGGATCCCACAAAACCCGGCGCGCTGAAGCGGATCCGCAATATGCGCGACCTGGCACGGTTCGTCAACAAGGACGCGCTGCACCAAGCCTACTTCAACGCGGCGTTGCTCCTCAACAACTGGGGTGCGCCGGTCGGCAAGGGCAATCCTTACGGCAACGGTCGGATCACCAACCAACTCGGCTTCGGCACCCTTGGCGGACCGCACCTCCTGGCCCTGGTCTCCGAAGTCGCGGCACGCGCCCTGCGGATCGTATGGCACCAGAAGTGGGGTGTCTACCTGCGCCAGCGTCCGGAGGCGTACGGCGGTCTGATGGAGGCACAGCGCAAGGGTACGGCAATCGGGCTGCCGGACTGGGTCTTTACCACGGATGGCGCAAAGGCCATCTTCGACCGCACCTTGGCAGATGGCAGCAAGCCGCAGAACTTTCTCCTTCCCCTGGCGTTCTCGGCTGGCAGCCCGGACCATCCGGCATACGGCGCTGGCCACGCCACCGTCGCTGGTGCCTGCGTCACAATTCTGAAAGCTTGGTTCAATGGAAGCGCCAAGATGTCAGACGTCGTGAAGGGACAAGTCCATCCCGTCACCGGCGCACCGGGAAGATTGGTCGCCCCGGACATCGACGGATCAGACGTGCTGCCCGAGTACATGGGTGCCGATGCCGCATACCTGACGGTTGAGGGCGAACTGAATAAGCTCGCCGCCAACGTGGCACTGGGGCGCAGCATGGGCGGTGTCCACTGGCGCACCGACAACACGCGTAGCCTGCGTCTCGGCGAAAAGATCGCCACAATCATCCTGCGGCGTGAAAGCATGGACTACGACGAAGCGCCATTCTGGCAGTACCGCAACTTCGACGGCAACATGGTCGAGGTGCGGCCTGACGGTCGAGTTCTGGTCTCGGGCGATGGGGAGCTAACGGACTTCTACAACGACCCGGATTTCGACCCAATCCGGTAAACACCAGCCGGGCGGGGAGACTCTGCCGTTTCGGGCCTCCCCGCGCATTTGGATTAGAATCAAGTTATGGCCGACGGTGCGGAAGAACGCGAGGAACTGAAGAAGCGCCTCGAACAGGAAAAGCGAGAAAACCGCGAAGAGGGACTTCGCCCCGACCCGCTGGAAGACTGGGGCCCTGAGCGCGGGGGGTCTTAGCGCGTCAACCAGCACCAGATCTCAACGTTGCGGTTAAACTAACAGAAACCGCATGGAAAGCACACGCGCCCGCTGGGACGCCTATCTGTACGCCCTGACTGTCTTCGTTTCGGCTTTTCTCCTATTCCAAGTGCAGCCGATCATCGCCAAGATGATCCTCCCCTGGTTCGGCGGCACCTCCGCCGTCTGGAGCACCTGCATGCTTTTCTTCCAGCTGGTGCTCCTAGCCGGGTATCTCTACGCCCACCTGCTCCATGAAATGCCCGGAACCCGCCAAGCCACCGTGCACACGCTCCTCTTGGTCGTGAGCCTGGCCGTGCTGCCCGTGATGCCGAATCCCTCTTGGAAACCTACGGCGGACAGCAACCCCACCTTCCTGATCCTGGGCCTGCTCGGCGTCACCATCGGGCTGCCCTACATGATTCTTTCCACCACCAGCCCGCTGCTGCAATCCTGGTACGCACGCCGGGCCGGAACCGTCCCCTACCGCCTTTTCGCGCTCTCGAACCTGGCCTCGATGTTGGCACTGCTCACATATCCATTCCTGATCGAGCCCAATCTCTCGGTCAAGATGCAGAGCTATGTCTGGTCCGGTACATACCTGGTGTTTGCCGTCCTCTGCTCCACCACGGCATGGATGGCAGCGCGCTCGCACGGCACCCAGGTGAAAATCGCCAAGCAGGGCGAGGCACCCACGCTCGGACTGCAACTGCTGTGGATCGGCCTCGCGGCCATCGCCTCCACCTTATTGATATCCGTAACCACCTTTCTGACGCAGGACGTCGCCGCGATCCCGTTCCTGTGGGTGGTGCCTCTTGCCCTCTACCTGCTCACGTTCATCCTCTGTTTCGAATCGACCAAATACTACAACCGCAAGATCTTCTTCCCCTTGCTGCTGGCCGCGCTCGGCTGTTTCGCGTTCTTCCTCGGACCGAAGTCGATGAAAATCCACATGGGTCCAACCATCGCGCTGATTTCGGCCTCGCTCTTCGTCTGCTGCATGGTCTGCCATGGGGAACTGGTTCGCCTCAAACCCCATCCCAGCCGCCTGACCGGCTTCTACGTGATGGTCTCCGTCGGTGGAGCCGTTGGTGGACTGTTCGTCGGCCTGGCCGCCCCGCACATTTTCAACGCGTACTACGAATTCCCCATCGGACTGGCCGCGCTTGCCGCACTGGCCGTCCTGCTGCTTTTCCGGGAAAATCCAAAACCCGTCTACAAGGGCCTTCTGCTGGCCGGACTCCTGGGCTACGTAGTAACGCTGTCCGTCCTGACCAAGAACACCGTCACCGGCTACCGGGCAATCGCGCGCAATTTCTACGGGGAACTGCGCATCGAGGACGAAGGTGATCCCAAGACGGATTCCGACGCCGACCGCAAACTGCTCCACGGCCGCATCAACCACGGCATTCAAATGCTGGCTCCCAAACTCAGACGTACGCCCGTGGCGTATTTCTGCGAGGCCAGCGGCATCGGGCACGCCATGCGGTCCCGTCCAGTCGGAGTTCCCTGGCACGTGGCGATTCTGGGACTCGGAGCGGGTGCCCTGGCACCGTACGGACTGGCGGGCGACACATTCAAGATCTACGAAATCAATCCCCTGGTGCTGGATTTCGCTAAGACCTACTTCACTTACCTAGGTGATACTCCGGCCAAGACGGAAGTGGCAATCGGTGACGGCCGACTGGTTTTGGAACGGGAGCCTACAACGAATCCGGCTGACAAGTTCGACCTGCTCGTGATGGATGCGTTTTCAGGCGACTCGGTCCCGGTCCACTTGATCACCCAGGAGGCCTTCGCCAGCTACTTCCAACACATCAAGCCGGGCGGGATCCTGGCGGTGAACATCTCGAACCGATATCTGGACCTGGAGCCGGTGATGGAGCGCGCCGCCAACTACTTCCACAAGAAGCCGCTGGTATTCGACCTGGACCCGGACGAGAACGACGAACTCTGCAATGCGTCAGGCTGGGCACTGCTGGTGGACCCGTCGATGGAGCTGCCGGAATCCTTGAGGAGCGGAAGGCTGCTCAAACCCCGCCCCGGTTTCCGCATGTGGACGGACGACTTCTCGAACATGTTCAGTATCTTGAAGTAGATGTCGTCTACCTGCCTCTAGCGCCATCGCGCCGGTGATACCATAACGGTTTCGCATGAAGCCAAAATCACGCGCCCGCATCTCCACCAGTAATCGTTATCTGAACCCGCGCACGGCGTGGATTTTGGCCTTCGCCGCCATCGCAATCGGCGCATGGGCGACCCGCACCTCCGTCGCCACCGCAGCGCCCCCGCCGCCTACAGCCAACCAACTCGCGTTTGAACAGACGGTCAAACCGTTCTTCAAGCAGAACTGCATGCAATGCCATGACACGGACAACGCCATGGCGGGCGTCCGCGTCGACCAACTCGACACCACCTTCGACGACCGCCAAGTGAAGGTCTGGGAAGGCATCCGGGCCCGCGTCGCGGGTGGCAGCATGCCGCCCAAGGACCAGCACCAGCCCACGCCAGAGGAGCGGAAGCAGGTCGTCGACTGGATCAAGCAGAATATTGAGATCGCACGGCTGCGCCCGTCACCGAAAAACGGCTTGGTCCGACGCCTCACCGTCGCGCAATACCGCAACACGCTGCGGGAACTCCTGCACCTCGAGGACGACCTGACGACCGGCCTACCGCCGGACGCAGTCTCCAAGGATGGTTTCGTCAATAACCAGGAGACACTCCACCTCTCCCCACTCCTGCTCGAATCCTATTTTGAAATCGCTGAGGAGGCGCTGAAACGCGCGTTGGTCGATCCGTCGAAGAAGCCAGCCGTTCAGGACTTCAAGGTGGAGCTCGGCGCCAAGGTTAACCCGAAACCTTTCCCGGAAGAACTGATCCTTGGAGCCGGCAGTGCTTTGCTCAAGAACGAGGATGTGCTGATTACCCAGCCCGTCCCTGCCAAACCGTTCGCCTTCACCCCCCACCCGATGCAGACCGACTATCGGTTTATTGAGGGTTACCAAGGCAACGATACTGTCCGCGGCTGGCGCGAATACCACAGCATTTACCACGTGGTTTATGCCGACATGCGCGGAAGCGGCGGCTATCCCAAGGGACAAGCCTACTCAACCGTGCCCCAAGGCCTCCTGCTGCGTCCGGCCATCCCCAACGATGAACTGTTCGGTGCCGACGGTACGTACGGCCCCAAGGCAAACTTCAAGATCTCGACCCGTGAACTCCCCGACGACGGTCGCTTTAGGATCACCATCCTGGCGGCGAAATACAACGATGGGCTCTTGATCGACAAGATCGAAAAGGACAAAAAGGACGACCTCGAAGGCAAACCAACCCCGGGGGCTATCACGGTTCAACCGGCAAAGTCGCAAACAGCCGTCATCCCCAAAGCCGGGGTCTACCAGGTGGACGCGCACGTTGTTGCGGCCAACTTGAACCCACCCGCACCGGATGCCTCCAAGCTAACCGAAGGCTTGGCCGTGGGCTGGCCCTCGGGCAAACTGGAGGGTAAGGCCCAGTTGTCCGAGTCCCCGTTTGGCAAGGCGGTGGGCATCAAGGCCGATACCGATTTCGTGACCGTACCGCGAACCGATGCGCTGAATGTGGCCGACGGCGATTTCACAGTCGCGGCATGGATCAAGCCCCAGGGACTGCGCCGGGCTAGCATCATTGCACGTGGCGGCTCAACCGAGGAGAAAGCCGGCAAGCAGGGCTGGGTGCTCGAACTGCCGGACAACCGGGGCATTCTCCGCCTCGACGCGATCGGGTCCGACGGGAAATCCGCAGGCACGATCTCATCCCAACGCGGTGCGATCAAGGCCGGCGAATGGCAGCACGTCGCGGCAATTGTCCATCGCGGCCAGCAACTTTCCAAGATCTACGTGAACGGCTACCCGGTGGGCAAAGGTGAGATCAGCGCCGCCAACCTCGACAATCCCAAGCTGGATCTCCAAATTGGCCGCCTTGCCGAGGGACTGCACTACCGAGGCGACATCGACCAAGTCCGTGTTTACCGCCGCGCGTTGGGCGAGGCCGAACTCCAAGCCCTGGTCCAGCCCGGCAAGCAGTTTGTCAAAGCCCCCGACGCCGAGAGGCCCATGGAGCTGACGCTCAATCTGGGCGACAGGGAGTTCATCGGCACCTTGCAGCAGCCCGCGTTCCTCGCTGTCCGTCTACCGGCCGGTCCGCTGGCGATCAGCGCCAAGTACGCCGGAATGTCGGAAGTGGACAAGATCGTTTTCACACCTCTGGCTGTCGAAAACGATCTAGCCAAGAAATTCCTGGCCTTTGAAAAGCGGACACCAAAACTTGGCGTACACTTGGGATTCCGCCGCGATTGCGGCAGCACGTTCGCCCCGGTGGGCGCTCCCCAAGCGGTCGCGGGCACGAACTTGGCCAAGTATGTGTTCGAAGGTGCCATCCGCAACTATCCGGCTACCGAAGTCGAACACGACAACGTGAACTATCTGGCAGGTGTGCGCGAAATCGCCGTGCGCAGTGAGTACACCGATGGCCGCGACATGCCGCGCATGCTGGTCCGCTCCGTGGAATTCGAAGGCCCTTTCTACGACCAGTGGCCCCCGGTCTCGCATAAGAACATCTTCATCGATTCCGCCCGCAAGTCCGACGAAAAGGCCTACGCGCAGGAGATCCTCCGTTCATTCGCCACGCGAGCGTACCGTCGTCCGGCCAGCGCAGCGGAAGTTACCGCGCTGGTCGACATCTACACGAAGTCCGCCGCTTCGGGGCGCAACTTCCAGGACAGCATCAAGGACACATTGCAAGTCCTGCTGACCTCACCCCAATTCCTCTTCCTCGTCGAAAAAAGCAACACGCCGGACCCAGAGCCGCTGGAGTCGTACGAATTGGCCTCCAAGTTGTCCTACTTCCTATGGAATGCACCTCCCGACCGCACGACGTTGGGGCTGGCCGCCGCCGGGACACTCCGTAGCCACCTGGATTCCGAGGTGGAGCGCATGGCCAAAGATGCCAAGTTCTCCCAGTTCACCAAGGAATTCGCGTCCCAGTGGCTCAACTTGGAGAAGTTCGCGGTGCTGGAGCCGGACAAGAAACGCTACCCGACCCTCACTGCCCACACCCGCACCCAGCTCAAACAGGAGCCGATCCAGTTCGTCGACTACTTGCTGCGAAACAACCTGCCGGTGAAGAATTTGATCAAGTCGGATTTCATCGTGGCCAACGAAAGCGTGGCCGGCTATTACGGCATGCCTGAAAAGACCGATAGCGGCTTCCAGTTCGTGGCTATCGAGCATGGACGCCCGGAACTTGGCGGCGTGTTGACGCAAGCGGCGATTATGGCTGGCCTTTCCGACGGCCGGGAGTCCAACCCGGTAAAGCGTGGCGCATGGCTGGCCAGGAAGATCATCTCCGAACCACCAGCCGATCCCCCGCCAAACGTGCCCACGCTGAAGGAAAACCCGAATCTCACGTTGCGGCAGCGGATTGAGCAGCACCGCAACCAGCCTGGTTGCCAGCAATGCCACGCGAAAATCGACCCATGGGGAGTGGCTTTCGAAGAGTTCGACGCCGGTGGCCGTCTGAAGCAGCAATCGGTGGATTCCCGCTCCACCCTGCCCGACAAAACCGAGGTTTCCGGCGCCAACGACCTAAAGCGTTATTTGGCGGAAGACCGCATCGACCAGGTGGCATTCAGCTTCCTGAAGCATCTGGCAACCTACGCATGCGGCAGGACCCTTAGCTACAGCGAACTCGACTTCCTGAAGCGCGACCAGCTCAAACTCAAGGCCGACGGCTACCGCATGAAGGACATGGTCCACTATGTGGTCAGCAGCAAAATGTTCCTCGAAAAATAGCACTACGGGATAGTAGAATTTAGGATTAGGACGGTACCATGAAAAGCTCTCTTCGACTCGACCGCCGCGCATTCCTCCAGGGATTGGGAGGCGTTGCCATGGCTCTACCCGTGCTGGACGCCATGGGTGCCGAGGTCACCGACCAGGCCCCGCGCCGTTTCTGCGCCATCTACACGGCCAACGGCATGTCGTTGCCCAAGACCGAGCATGAGCTGCCCGAATGGAGCTGGTTCCCGACCAAGGAAAAGGACGGCGAGTTCGTCTTCGGTGCCTCGACACAACCACTGGAGCCGTTCCGGAAGAAGCTCAGCTTCATGGGCGGGCTGTACCACCCGAGCGGCCCGAAGTCCGATCCCCACACGTGCTCCGACATGTGGCTGACTGGCGCGCCTCTCTACAATCCGAAACCCGGTACATACAATACGGTCGGCTTGGATCAGGGGGTCGCCGCCAACACCAAGCAGTTCTGCCGCCGGCCGTCGCTGGTTCTGTCCATCGACGCGGGCTCCGGCTACCTGTCGCGTACCGGCACCATTTCCTATGGGTTTGACGGACGCCCGATTCCCGCGGAGAACAACCCCCGCCGGGTCTTCGACCGCCTGGTCCGCGGAGACCACACTTCGCTGAAGTCCGAACACGACGTCCTGGTCCGCCGGATCAAGCTGGTCGACGCAGTCGCCGAAAGTGCCAAAGCGCTCGACAAGCAATTGGGCAAGAGCGACCGCGAGCGCATGGACCAGTACCTGACCTCGCTCAACGAGGTGGAATCGCAACTGGTGGCATCCGAAAAGTGGATCGACATCCCGCTGAAGAAGCAAGACTACTCCCACCTCAACTTGGACGTGACCAACGAGGGCGAACCGGCTGAATTCTACCGCAACATGTTCGACCTGATCGCGCTCGCGTTCGACGCCGATATCACCCGGACCGTAACCTTCATGTTGAACCGCGAGGACGGCATGGGCATCAGCGACACGTTCCCGATCAAACTCGGCTTGGCCAAGACCCACCACAACCTGTCGCACGCCACGGACAAGGAAGGCCAGCTGAACTTCGCCAAGTACGACTTGTTCCTGAGCAACCAGATCGCGCATTTCCTGCAGCGGATGGATGGATACAAGGACCGCTCAGGCAGTGTCCTAGACAACAGCATTGTGATGTTCGGCAGCGGTGCCAGCACCACGCATAACTCCCACAACCTGCCCACACTGATCGCAGGCGGAGCCAACATGGGCCTCAAGCATGGACAGTATTGGAAGAGTCCGGCAGGCGTCGAGACCCAGATGTCCAACGTGTACCTGAGCATCCTGCGGTCCATGGGCATCGAGAAGGAATCGTTCTCCGACAGCACCAGCACCTTGAGCGGATCGATTTTCGGCAAGGTATAGCATCTACAAAAAGCGTATCGGGGCAGGTCGCCGCATACCTGTCCCGGCCGCAGCTCGCCTCCTTCGGTGGGACTAGCGCTACCACGCCGCCCCAATCGCACCCACAAACCCAACCAGCTCATCACTGGCCCGTCGCGGCCCCAAGTGTCTTCGCCCCTTTCAATCGCCAACTTGGATGCCCCTGCCCGGCCCCGCGCCTTGAGAACTGCCGCCAGAGCGTCCACGGGCTTTCCCGAAACCACCAGCATATCTGTGCGCACCCGCACATAGGCCGAAGCTTCAGGCCGACTTGCCCGCCCCCTCCAACAATGCCAGTCCCCGTGCCCGGTCCCCGGACCGGAACAACGCGAGGGCCAAGTCCAGTCCGGCACCGTTCCCCACGCCCAGCAGCATCTCCACCGAGTGTCACCGCATTCAACTGGTTCCCGTCGATGGCTTGCGATTTTTCAGAACTGGAAAGTTGGATCGGCGTTGCTTCCGCCGTAACGCTTATGGTGTCCGCAACATTGCCAAGCTGCATGGATCCCACGTGTGGCACACAAGGCGCGTTATCCTTGGGTTTCATGCTGGATGGGCGGCGAGTCAGGATTCACGGGGAGGGGATAGCATCCCGCTGCTGCGCGCATCTCTTGGGCCGAGGAAACTGGCAGGTTTCCTTCGAAGCGACTCCACGACCGTCGGTACCCGCGATCATGATCGCCGATGGCGCCGCCAATCTGATCCGCGATGCTTTTGACAACCCCGACCTGCTTCATGGACTGCCACGAATTGCCAAGCGGATTGTCCAGTGGGGAGCCGATGCACTTCCCGTCACACTGGAACATTCGGCCGTGGTCGTTTCAGAAGAGCAACTGCTTGCCGGACTAGGCAATGCCGATCCAACCGACCTGGTCCCGGATTGGACCATCCACTCGGCCTCGGCACCCTCGACATGTGCGATGGATCAGCGCTTCGGCTCCCGAATGGCTTCCGCCGTTGCCGTCCAGCTGAGGGACTCCGCCGCCGCCAACGCCTGCTGGATCGAGTCGACGGAGAATGGCTGGCTCTTCGTCATCACCATCGCTCCCGGTTCCGCATGGCTAATCGCAGTGGGCGGCGATCCAGTCGAAATGCTGGGAAACAGTCAGCTGGTAGTCGGCCAAATCGAACGAATTGGATCACACGGTGTCCGCTTTCCCTGCTCCCCGCGGATGCTGTCGCCGGTCTGCGGACCTGACTGGCTGGCGTGCGGATCGGCCGCCATGGCATTTGATCCGATTTGCGGCGATGGAACCGCGCATGCCGTCCGGGAAGCAATCCTCGCCAGCGCTGTCCTCCGTGCGGCTGCAAGTGGCGGCGACCAATCCGCGTTGCTGAGGCACTACCAGAGCCGACTGATGGCTGGCTTCCGAAAACATCTGGAAATGTGCCGCGGATTCTACGAGTCCGGCGGTGAAAGCCCCTGGTGGAAAGAACAAACCCAAGCTGCGTGTGACGGAATCGCCTGGTGCAACCGCCAGCCCCCGCCCGCGAACGCCTTCCGGCTGAACGGCTTCGACCTTGAACCGGTCTCGTAAACGTCTCCGCTGATACGGAGGATCAAAACTTTGCGCTTGGACTAAGGCCCCCAAGTTTGCTAAACATAGACTACGGACTCTTCCACCACTGCATCTTGGAGCACTTATAGGCGGTTGGCGGCATACCTTCGTCCGTACACCCGTCAATTGCTGCTGGTGTTGACCATCAGCCTCGGTGCCACGGCCCTGGGCTTGTTCCAGCCCTACGTTTCGAGGCTCCTGATCGACCGCGCCCTGATGCCCAGGGACATGCGGGCACTGGCATGGATTACCGCCCTGCTGTTCGGGGCCACAGTCCTGAATTTCGTCCTGAACATCCTCTCCAGCTATCGGTATGTCCGTATCTCCGCGGCCATGCTTTTCGACTTGCGACTGGCGTTGTTCCGCCATCTGCAAACCCTCTCGCCGCGATTCTACGCCGGAAACCGGCTGGGGGATTTGATGTCGCGCCTGAACAACGACGCGGGCGAGGTGCAGCGAGTCTCGGCCGACGCCGTACTCTCGGTGCTCAGCAACATCGCGTTCCTGGTCGGTGCCATCGTGATGATGCTCTGGCTCAGCTGGAAACTCTTCTTCGCAGGGGTGATCCTGATCCCGGCCTGTGTGCTGGCGTTTCTCAAGTACCAGCGGAAGCTGACCGCCCTCACCAAAACCCTACGGGAGCGCAGTGCGGATTTGGGGAGCTTCTTCGTGGAATCGATCCTTGGCATGCGGGTCGTGGTGTCGCTGCACGCCGGGGCGCACGAGGCCGAGCGGTTCAGAAAGCGCAACGACTCGTTTATCGACACAATGCTGGAGGTCCAAATGACCTCCTTCCTCACCGGGGCGGTTCCCGGCACAATTCTGGCGGTGGCCACCTCGACGGTATTCCTCTACGGCGGCTGGATGATCATCCAGGGTGAAATGACGATCGGTACGCTTGTGGCATTCATGGCATACCACACGCGATTGCTGTCGCCGGTCCAAAACCTAATGAGCCTGACCGCAAGCCTCGCCTCGGCGCGGGTCTCGCTCGCGCGCCTGTTCGAATTGTTCGACACACCCGCCGAAGTGGTCGAAAAGCCCGGTGCGTTGCCCCTGGGGGGCATTCTGGACTCGATCCGGCTTGAATCGGTCTCCCTTCGGCACGACCGGAATGCGGTACTCAATGACATCTCCCTCACCATCCCCGCCGGAAGCTTCTGCGCCATTCTGGGGCCCAGCGGCACGGGAAAGTCGACGTTGGCCGATCTGCTCACACGCTATCTGGACCCCGATCAAGGCCGAATCCTGATCGACGGGCTGGACCTGCGCGACCTCCGGCTCGCCGACTTGCGCCGCCATGTCCTGCTGGTGGACCAGTCGCCGTATCTCTTCAACGCGACCATCGCGGAGAACATCGCCTGGGGAGACCCCTCGGCCCAGGTCGAGCAGATTGCGGCAGCGGGCCGGTTGGCGGGTCTCGACGAATTGATCGCCCGATTGCCGCAGGGCTACCAGACCCCGACTGGGGAGCGCGGCATGGCGCTTTCCGTGGGCGAGCGCCAACGGGTCGCGCTCGCCCGTGCCTTGATCCGCAAGCCGTCCGTACTGATTCTGGACGAGCCCACCTCGGCCCTCGATACGGAGATGGAGAAGCTGGTCACCGTCAACCTGCGCCAAGCCTTGCCGGACGCGACCCTCATTGTGATCACCCATCGCCCGGCGTTGGCCGAATGCGCGGACTACCTGATAACTCTACAAGGCGGACGCGCCCAAATGCGGGAGATATGCGCGTCGCGGTGATCGACAGCGGCGTCAACCCCGCCCACCCCCACATCGGACGCGTGGCAGGAGGCGTCTCGATCACTGGAGCCGGGATTGTCACCGAGGGCGAATATCTGGACCATCTCGGCCACGGAACAGCCGTAATGGCGGCAATCCAGGAGAAGGCCGTCGGTGTCGATGCCGACTACTTCGCCGTGAAAGTCTTCCACGAATCACTGCGCACCAATGCCCGGTGCCTGTTGCGGGCAATTGAATGGGCCTTGGACGAGCAGATGGACATCGTCAATCTGAGCCTCGGCACGGCCAACCCGGCCCACGCCGCCCATTTCGCCCCTCTGGTCGCCCGCGCGGCTGAGGCCGGAGTCCAGCTGGTGGCTGCGCTTGAATCGGACGGAATCCCCCAGTTTCCGGGCTGCATGCCGGGTGTTTCGGGGGTCCTGCTGGATTTGACATGCCCCCGCGACCAGTATCGGCGCGTTGCCAACGGACTCGCGGCATCCGGGTACCCACGGCCCGCACCTGGAATTCCGGTGGAACGAAACCTCCAAGGCATCAGCTTTGCGGTCGCGAATGTGTCCGGCTTTCTGGCCAGGGATCACTCGGAGCGCATCAGGGCCATAAACCCAAAATCCATATGAAACTGCTGGTGGCAGTGGAACAAGGACGGACCCGGGGCGACCTGCGCAACTTCCACTTCCACCGTCTGTTTGGCCGGAACCAAGACTACGTCCTTGAACACGCCGGACATTGGCTTTCCTGCCAGGACCACAACTTCAAAGGTGTGGCGGTGCAGATGTACGGGGTGGTCCATCTCGGCTCGGTTCTCAAAGACCAACCGGTTTCTACGACCCGGACGCAGCACGATCTCGTCCGTATTCGGCCATGATTTTCCATTGATCGCCCAGAGATTGCCGTTCTTTCCCGGCTCGATTACCAACGGAATCCGCACATCGGACTTTGGCGCTTCGGCGGCGGTGCCAAACAGGCTGTAGTCCCATCGGAAAGCAGGCGGAGCCGTCCACTGCGGCTTGCCTACCGACCCCGAATACTCGACGACAATCCCGGCACCCGCATTCCGCTGCGCAGCATCCACCTCGCCAAAGATCCACGCGCCCGGTGCCTTCATCTCCACAACAGCGTCAATCCGCTCGCCGGGGCTCAACCGCACGGTCGGCACCGATCGGGGCGAGGCCACAGCGTTTCCATCCAGCGCTACCACCCGGAAGGTGTGTCCGGGCAGTGCCAGGGTATGCTCCAAAGTCGCGCTGGCATTGACGATGCGGAAGAGAGCCCTTTGGCCGGGGCGGACCCGGACGGGCTCTCCCGAACCCAGCATCTTGCCGTTCACCGTGAAGAGCCTGTAGGTCAGGTCCATGTCGGTGGCGGCCGCAAAGTACGGATCAAACTCATGGAGCAGGATCGGAACCTCAAGGTCATACCGGCCCGGATTCTCTTTCGGCTCGACAATCGCCATCCCGAATTGACCCGAATAGCTGCCGATTTTCAGGTTGTGCCCGGCCATCGCGTGGGTGTGGTACCAGCGCGTTCCGGAGGGCGTCGGGACAAAGGAATAGGAACGCCGGTCGCGCCCCTGCACCATCGGGGTGCCTTCCTCGTGCGCCCCATCCACTTCCGGCGGAATATGGAAGCCGTGCCAATGGACCATCTCCGGGTCGCGGGTTTCATTCACCACATCGACCGTGGTCGGCTGCCCTTCCTTCATCCGGAGCAGCGGACCCGGAACCTGGCCGTTGTAAGCCAGAGTCTTGACCGTATGCTTCCGGCCAAGATCCACGGTCACTTCGCTGATGCGCAGCGTATGGTCTGGCGCTTCGGCGGCGTTTACCAGGGGAAGACCCGCGCCGAGGGCAAGGAATTGACGACGGTTCATCATTTTGCGCGTTTTACCCAAGCTGAGATGTCCGCTATCACTTCGGGAGCTACATTGCCTGGAACGCGGTACTCCGCTGGAGTACTCTTCTGTTGGGAACTTATGAACAGGTGGTTCAGGGCTGGATAGGCTTTGTAAGTCGCCGCAGCTCCCAAAGCGGCTTTCCAAAGGCTGAAATCCGCCATGGTCACTTGGAAGTCGCGCTCCCCTTGCAACACCAGAACAGGTAGACCCGTCCGTTTGATGCTGCCAGGCGCATCATAGCCCTTCAGATCCAGCAAATAGGTACTACGGAGCCCCATCACGACCGGCGGATTTTGCTTTCCGGGACCCAACGACTTTACCTTCGCAACCTCGCCCTTCAATAACTCCAACCGCTTCTGTACTTCCGGAGCGGATGCGCCGCCAAGCTTCGCCACATAGGTGAACTGGTCCAATGTTACGTCCTCGATCGGCCTCGCGTTGGCCGCCAGCAGGATGATACCCGCTAGTTTTGAGTCCTTGGCCGCAATGCGCGGAGCGAGATAACCGCCAAGGCTATGGCCGAGCAATGAGACGCGTCCGGGATCAATGCCAGGCTGCGACCGCAGGAACGCCACAGCCTGCACAGCATCGGCAACCGTTTCCTGCTCCACGGTGTAATCGAGGTCGGCCATCTTCTCCCCATACACCTTGGTGCGCTTGTCGTAGCGCAAAACCGCAATCCCCTGCGAGGCCAGCCCTTCGGCCAAATCCTTGAAAATACGGTTGGAGTAGAGTGTCTCGTCGCGGTCGTTCGGGCCTGGGCCGTGCACCAGCACGATTGCCGGAAATGGACCCGCGCCCTTCGGCATGGCCAGGGTACCGCCCAGCTTCCAAGGATCGATTCCAATGGAAACCTCCCGCTCGGCGAACCGGGCCCTATTGCTATAGGAGGGCTGCTGGCGTTGCGGCGGCAGGGGCGCTTCCGCCGGACGTAGGTAAAGCCCCGCAATCTGCGACGCGTCATTGACTGTGAGCTGGATATTTACCGTTGTCGCGGTAAAGCGGCATGGAAAGCTGACCAGGGTGTTTTTGCCTTCGACCGCCGTCACCGGGGTCCCGACACCGGCCAAGTTACCGAAGCTCTTGATCTCGACACCAACTTTGTCCCGCAGGAATTCCGGCGTCAACCTCTCGCGACCCAACGGAGTCAACATGGGCTGCAGCTCTGCATACTTTGCAGCCAGGAGTAGATCCAAGGCTTGGCGGGCCGCCACCGTGGGCTCGCGCCGGGATTGCGAAAACCCCAGCGCCGCATACAGAAGCAATACGACGGCATGCCTCAAGGCAGCGTGACCAACCCACTCATGGTCATGTCATGGCCAAGATCCCAAATCGTTTCCAATTTGAGCGTCTTGGCGTCGTACACCTCGATTTCATAACCAGCGCCGTACATATACAGCTTCTTGCCATCGGCGGACATGCCGAAGCTGAACCGGGAACGGCACGGAACCTCAGCAGTCCGGGCAAGCTTGGTGGTTGGAACATCAATCGCCCAGAACTCGCAGCGCCTGTTGCCGCCCGTACCGTTGACGATCACGGAGTAAGCCTCCTTCATGTCGGGAGCGACACGAAGATAGGTCATGGCCATAGGTGCCGGACCGATTGGCTTGAAGTCGAACTTGCGCTTGTTGAGGTCAAAGGTCGCCAGACCGAACACCTTGTTGTGAACGAATGGATCGGAGTACGTGAACAGCGAGACGCGCTGGTCGGCCTGGCCCAAGCCATCTTGGGTACCGGCGATGGCGAGACCCTCCGCGTTGGGGGAGTCCGGCAAGCCGAGCGGGATCGTTTCCACCTCGCTGAAATCCTCCGCTTTGAGCACCTTCACGTTGGCACCGAACTGGTAGAGGTACTTGCCGTCGGGCGAAACTTCAAACCCGCCGCCGCGTCCGCCACCGCCGCCGCCCCCACCACCAGCAGCACCCGCCTCACCCGGGCTGGGCTCGGTTGGCTGGTCCACCGATTTCACGATCTTCTGTTGCGCGATATCGATGATCGAATACTGCGCCTTGCCGATCTCATAACGGTCGATCAGCTTGGAGTACTTGGTGGTGGTGGCGTAAAGAAACTTGCCTTGGGGATCGGGAGCACCGCCCTGGGTCCGGTACTTGTGGGTCGAATCGTTCAACACGAAGTGGCTCAGGACCTTGCGGGAGGCGATGTCCACGACTTCGAAGCCCGAGTGGTCGTTGGTGAACACATATAGCAGCTTCTTGTCATGCGACATCCGGATATTGGTCGGGAGACCCGTCTCCAGCTTGATGGTGTCGACGACCTTCCCCTGCGCCTCATCGATTACGAGGATCACATTCGGGTAGGAGCCGCTGAAAAGGGTGCCTGCGCACAAAACGGCGCACGTCATCGCAAACAACGCCAGTAGTCGTTTCATAGTCCTCCTTGGGTTTTTAGCTCTCTGTTGAACGGACGGTCTTCCTATGGGAAGACCAAATCCAAGTTGCGCCAGTCCTTGGTAGCCGTGGCGCACTTGCTCGCCCAATCGGGGTAATTGTTGAGATGGTCCGGAACCTGTGCGGGCCAGAAGCACGTGACATAGCAGTCGTAGATGTCGCGCTCGACCGGCTGGCAGAGTCCGGCGGTCCCACCGGCGGAATCCACTTCCCAACCCGGTGAAAACGCGAGCGCGCAACCCATGGGGACGTGCGGGCGTTGCTGCGGCTGGTTCTGCAGGGCGACGATGTCTTCGTCGAGTAGCGGATCGCCAGCGGCTTGCTTTGCCGCCGCGACCTGCATCGACGACACGATGCCGTCGATCCGCCGGGCCTTTCTGTTCAGGCTTTTCAGGTGTTTCAATTCAGTGCCTTCCTTTCGGCAAATTGTTCGAGGAACTCTGGATTGTGGGCACTGATGGTGCCGTAGATCCGTAAACAGGTGTCGGTCCAATCGCGAATCCAGTCGCAATAGTGGAGATTGGCGTGGCCGGTGTCGCCGTAGCGGACGAAGGCTTCGTGGTGGCAGCCTCCGGCGCAAAGCGGACGGGCCCAGCAGGTTTGGCAGTCGTACTTGTTGTTGACGTGCCCGCGGTTGAGGAAGTCGGCCTGCTTTTCCCGGTCCACGCCGGTAGCAATGTTGCCGAGGGAATGGGTGTCGGAATCGACAAACCGGTGGCAGGGCGCGATGTCCCCGGAGGGGCCGACGCCCAGGAGGCCCAGCGCCGCGCCGCAAGGGTGGGATTTATTCACACCCTGGATGAGTTCGGCAATCGTGTCGCTGACGTTGGAAAATCCGTGCATTTCGCCACGGAGGGCGTATTCGAGATATTCGTCGGCCAGCTTGTGGAAGTCGTCGAGGACGCCATCCATGCCGCGCTCGTTGATCGAGTAGAGCCGATCCGGCGAGGTGGTCACCGGCGCGAAGCCAACCTCATGGAAGCCGAGGTCGTGCTTCAAGTGCTTGTAGATACGCAGAACATCCGTAACGGCGTTGGTGAGCGTCACCCGCGCGGTGATTGGCCGGGTCCGGTGGCCTTGGATGAGCGCCTTCACACGGGGGGCGATCATCTCGTAACTGCCCTTGCCGTTGGAAAATACCCGGAGTTTGTCGTGCAAATCCGCAGGACCGTCCATGCTGACGGTAACGCCGATCTTGTTTTCCGAGAGGAATTCGATGATGGCAGGCGTCAGCAGCGTGGCATTGGTGGTCAGGCTGAAATCGATGCCCCGACCCTGCTCTGTGGCGCGCTCGGTGGCGTAGGTCACCACCTGCTTCAGGAGCGGGAAGTTCATCAATGTCTCGCCGCCGAAAAAGGTTATGTGTACCGTATTCCGACCGCTGGATTGCGAAAGGAGGAAATCGACGGAGGCCTTGGCCGTGGGCAGGTCCATGAATTTGGGCTTGCCTTCGGGTGTGGCGACTTTGTCCTCACCGAACTCGTAACAGTAAGTGCAGGAGAGGTTGCATTGGTTGGTCAGGTTCATGACGAGACTTTGCAACGGAAAATCTGCGGGCGGGGGATCGAGGGGCGCTTTCACGTAGTCCTCGCCAACGATGACGCGGGCTCGGGATAGTTCCGTCACCAGTTCGTCGGCATCGGCAAACGAGAAGCCCTTTGCGGCCACCCGGCCCACGAGGTCGTCGTGGGCGGCGCGGCCTTGTTTGAGGAGTCCGATCACGGTTGCCACCGCTTCGTCCATCTCGAAAATAGCTCCGGCTGGTACCAGATACAGGAAGCGTCGTCCGCCCCCTTCGAACTGGTGGAATTCGCCCAGGGTATACGTTTGCATTGCGGTTGCGGTCATCGGGAAACCTCGGGTTGATCCCAGCGGATGTAGGTCGGTACGGTGACGATGAGATAGGACTTGGCGTTGAGCGGCTTGCCGTCCTTGTCCTTCTCGTTCTTGGCGGTTGCAACAACCCATACATCGCCGTAGTTGTTGCGTCCGAACTTGCGCTGCGGGTTGGGGCCATCGATATTCGGGGTAAACAGGCCGGTGTTGCTCAGGCTGCCGACAAATTCCTTGTCGTCGTCGCCGAGGACAGCGTAAAACTCCTCCACGGACCAGGTCACGTCGATGGGACCAATCTCCACATCGTCGGCGGTGCGCGGTTTGCCGTCCGCGCCGCTGCTAAAGGCGATTGCCTCCCACTGCTGGTAGCCACGGGGATGGACGTCCTTCTCGTCGCCACCGAGCCGGGCAAGGGCGGTTTCAGGCATCACCTTGATGTAGTCGATCTTGTCGTATACGGCCAAGGCGCCTTCCAATATAGACGACCCCAACACCAAATCGCGTTTTCCGGGAGCGGTTTTCTCAGCCACATCGACCGTGGCGACAATCTCCGTAGCGGTGTGCGAAACAATCGATTTGACGGTCACGCCGGAGCCGAATTCCAGATCCGACGCCTTCACCTGGGCCGGGAGCGAGTTGCCGATGATCTTGACGCGCTGGCCCGACGATCCAGCCTTGAGGGCAGGGTGGTCCAAGGTGAGCAGCTGGGGATCCGCGGACGCCTTGCGGAGCTTTACATCGACGCCGAACTCGGAATACTCCCCCCAGAACCAGCGGCCCTCAGCCCAAGTCTGGTCCGGCGAGATCCACATCGCCTCGCGCATTTCTCGATTGAGGTCATCCGGAGCGGGTTTGGCAGGCAGGGTGGCCCCTGCGGACCGGCCCCTCCAAGAGTAGCCAGTGTAGACCAAGCCAGTGCCTGTGCGGGAGATTGCGGCACCACCGAGGACGGGCTGCATCTTCAGTGCGGTCTTGAACTCGTCTTCCGTGGGACCGGCGGTCACGGTTAGCTCACCCGTGTAGTTTCCCTTGCCGGGGACGTGCGCCGAGACGAGCCATTTTCCAGCCAGCTTGGGAGTACGCATCCGGGCCTTCCAAGCTGCCCATTCGGGAGTGTGAAGGCCGTAGCTCTTGGCCAAGAAGTCGAGGCTGATGTCGAGGGAAACGGGGGCAGCCGGGGCAGCCGCCACGGCAGGAGCACCACCGAAACCACCACCACCCGCAGCTCCGCCAGCAGCAGCCCCGGCACCACCGCGTCCGAAGCCATTGCGTCGGAATGCCGAATCCGCTTGAGGATACAGCGCCGAATGCATATCCGCCAGCAGAGTCCATTCCGTTTTGGTGCGGTGCCACTGGAACGGCCTACCCAGCGCGTGGCAGGTGTTGCAGGTGGAACGCACCGATTCATTCGGATTCGCCTCATCCTGAATCCGGTGCTCGGTCATATACATGACCGGTTTGGCTTCCTCCGGAGCCAGTCCGTGGTTGTTGCTCAGGTACTTCACGATCATGCGGGCGTCAGCGGGTTGGAGGGTCAGACCATTGAGGCGGACCATGCGCTTGATCGCCTCCTGCCAGCCCTCGGGAGTGGTGCGGGTCCAGGAGATTCGGCTCAGATTGCCCTTGTCGTCCTTGGTGTGGCAACTGGCGCACTTGGCGATGGTCAGCGGGTCTGTGACGGGAATCCCCGGCTCCGATTCCACTGCCGGACCCGTGCGGGCAGCCGTTCCACCGGCGCGTCCGCCTCCCCGGCCCTGTCCGTAGCTGACGGGAGCCGAGGCAAGGAGCCCGATTGTAGCCGCGAGTGCAAGTACCTTACTTCTGCTGGGCATATTTAGAATGTAATCCTCCCGGTTATCTGGAGACTGCGCGGGCCGCCATTTTCCTGCGACTGCAGGCTGGTGATCTGCCCGAAACTGGATGCGCTGCTGAGGTTCAAGGCAGGTGACCCGTAGTTGGGGTGGTTGAAAGCGTTGGAAACCGCACAGCCCAACTGCAGGGATGCCGACTCCATCAGCTTGACCGTCTTGAACAGCGAGATCGAAACCGCTTGTGTCCCCGGCCCGACCACGGAACCAATGGCCGAGTTCCCGCCCCGTCCGATGTTATTGGCCGGAATCGCGAAGGCGGCCGGATTCACCCAGTTGCGGATGGTCTGACTGCTGGGCAGGGAAGAGACGCCTGCCACGATGTCGGCGCGACCGGCACCTTCCAAATTCGGAAAGTTCGTTCCCAGCGGGTCGGCACCCGATGCCGTAACCGTCAGGAAGGGTCCGGTCTGCATGAGCAGAACGCCCGAAAGCTGCCAGCCCCCAACTACTTTCTCCACCAGCGGGTTTGCCGTGTTCAGGAAGGTGTGCCCGCGACCGAACGGCAACTCATAGACGAAGGTGCTCAGGAACCGGTGCCGGTGCGTGAAAGCCACATTGCCGTAATCCAAGCCGATGTTCTGCGGATCGGTGACGCGACCTCCCGCCTCGCCCGTGAAGCTTGTCGGTGCGTAACCCGCTCCATTGCCGAGGTTCTTGGCGAAAACGTAGGAATTCTGGAACTGCAGACCCTTCGAGAACCGCTTGTTCAACGCAAAGGTGGCGGCGTTGTAATTGGTCCGCGCGCCGTTCACGTATTGCGTGATGTGCGCCCAGATCGGGTATGGAGCCGAGTTCTTCACGGAGTTGAATCCACTGGTGTTCGCCGGAACTTGGTTCACGTTGATGCTGTAGCCTATGTCGGAGCCATGGCTTCCGTCATAGCTGGCGCGCAACGCCGTCTGCCAGCCCAAGTCCCTTTCCAACGTCAGATTCCACTGCTGCACGTATGGATCTTTATAATGTAGGGCACTTGAATACTCGAAGGTGGCGACGCCCGGCTGGGACAAATTGGACGGGAAAGCATAGGGGAAGGCAAAGGCGGGCTTACCGTTCACGATGCTATTCGTGTACGAACCAACCTCGCTGGCCGCCACGGCCCAACCTGCCGTGATCAGGGCGCTGAGCAGGGTTTCGACGTACTTGCCGTAGCCGCCCCGGATGACTGTCTTGTCGTTGCCGAACGGACGCCACGCGAAGCCGATGCGGGGAGCGAAACCGGTCTTGGACGAGTAGTGGAGACTCTGCGGAATCCCGGCCTTGGTGGCCGTGATGATTGGCGTCGGCGCAATGGATGCCGCGAAATCCGGGTTGATCCACTTCATGCCCGCATCCGGCACCACCACCGCGCCGTGCACCGTCACGCCATTGACCACCGAAGTGTAGTCCGTGAGGAAGTTGGCCAGATTGTTGAGCTTGTCGTTGAACGGCGGGTGGTATTCCCAGCGCAAACCGTAGTTGACGGTCAGCCGGGAGGTCACCTTCCAATCATCCTGCACGTAGAAGGCGTAGGAATTGCCGTAGGAGGAGGTATCTCCATTCTTGACCGTGGCCACGCCCGTTGAGTCGGGCACGCCCAGCAGGAACGATGCGTAGGCATTGCCGATCAATCCGCTGGTGACCGAGTTGTTGAAGGTGTAGGTGCTGGCCCGGTTGCTGGCGAAAACGTTGTTGAAAAAGGCTGTCATGTGGCGGTAGTCGCCGCCCAGCTTCAGGGTATGGCGACCGTTGATGAAGGTGAGGTTGTCGAGAACCTGAGCGGTGTCGCCCCTTGAGATGGAGGACGCCCCGAAAGCTCCGGTCTGGAAGCCGGTGATCGCAAAGGACGGGCCGCCGCTGCCGGGAGGCGGATCGGGGATGCCTGTCAGCCCAAGAGCGTTGATGGTGGCGGTGGCGACCGTCTTGTTCCCGGAGGCTGAATGGATGCCGTTGAATCCGGCTCGGACCTCATTGATCAACCGCGAGCTGATCACGAAGTTGTGGGCGGCCGTCAGGCCGAAATCATTCTCCGGCGCGTTGGTGGCACCGGCGAAAACGGAGGTTGTCGGAGCGGTCAGAACGGCTCGGCGCTTGTAGGTGAACCGGGCGAACGCGGACTGCTTGGAGCTGATGGTCTGGTCCAGCCGGATGTCGCCTTGGTTGCTGGCGATTGGGGTGGGGAAGTTTTGCGCGTAGTTGCCCGAAAGCGCACCCGGCGCGCCAGTGTTCGGTAGGGGGTAGTAGATGTCCAGCGCCTTCAGCGAGATGGGGGAAATCCGGGACACCGGAATGATGTTCCCCGGGAACGGGCTCCCCGAGAGCGGGTCTTTGAACGCCTTGTAGGCGGACAGGTCTCCAGCGCGGAGGGCGGGGGTGGGCACACTTTGGTTGAGCACGGACTCCTTGGCAAGCCGCAAGCCTTCATAGCTCGCGAAGAAGAATGTCTTGTCCTTGCCGTGGTACACGCCCGGCACGTTGACCGGGCCGCCGACGTATCCGCCGAAATCGTTCATGTCCAGTTTCGGCACTGTGCTGCTGAACAGGTTCCGGGCGTTGAATGCCGTATTTTGGACGTTTTCAAAGATGCCGCCGTGGTATCGGTTGGTCCCCCCGCGCGACGTGGTTGTGATATCGCTGACACCACCGAACTCCGCGGCGTTGTTGATCTCGCTCACCCGGATCTCCGCGATCGCACCGAAGGAGGGAAAAAGTTCACTGATGGGGGAGCTGTTGCGGGGGCTGACGCTGCTGATGCCGTCGATACTGACGGACAACATGGAGGGCTTGGCACCGGCGACGGAAATATTGCCGCTGCCGTCGGTCTGCACACCCGCCTGGGTTGTCAGGGTCGAAATGGGGCTGGTGGAGCCGCCGCCGCGCGAACCGATGGCGATGGGCAGGTCCAGAAGCTCCTTGCCCGTCTTGGTGGACGAGATGCTGGATACGTCGGTGGTAATGATGGAATCGGCCACTTCGTTGACGCTCACGGTTTGGGTCTGGGTGGCTACCGATAAGGATGCGTCGACGCGGAGGGTCTGGCGCGATGCCAGTTGCAGGCCCTTGAATACCGCTTTTTGGAAGCCGGGCGATTCGATCTCGATTTCATAATTGCCGGGTTCCATGTTTACGAGCGAATAGCTGCCGTCTGGACCGGCTACGGTTTTGCGCTGGGCGGCGGTATCTTTATTGATCGCGCTCACAACGCACGTTGGGAGAACGGCTCCGGAAGCGTCGGCGACTGTTCCGACGAAGGAGCCATATGTGGACTGCCCGAACCCAGGCGAAACAAAAGCCATCGCCATGACGAGCGGCAGAATCTTGAGAGTCAATACACTTTTATTCACAACCCACCTCCAGAAGAGAAGAGAAAATGGTTGAGGTTTGGTCCAGAAGACCGCGCCACCCAAACCGGGGGCGGACGACGGGGAGCTGGACGTGGATCGAAAAGTGTCCTGACGGTGGACGGTGGGGCCCGCGTCTATGGAACGTGGGGCTAGGCTGCCTGGTACTTCCTGCGTACCAAGTTCTGTGATAGTAGCAAGACCCCGGCTAGGCTGTCAATAGTACACTGCATTCAAATTTTTTGGGGTCGGTGACCGCAACTTGCGTCCCCCCGTTTGGGTTTGTCCTGAGTGGAGCTTGCCGCAATGAACGCGGCGGCTACATCGTCAAATTTCAGGAGATCCCCCCACACATGAAGAAACTCATCGCGATGACGATCGGCTTTGGCCTCGTCCTCACTCCTTTCGCCGAAGCCGGCAAGAACAAGCCCGGCAAGCCCGGCAAACCCGGCAAGGAAAAGAAGCGGAAAAAGGTCGGCAAACCCGACAACAAGTAGTTGGTGACTGCGCGAATGGCCGGCGCTGGGTTACAACCCCGTAACAGGTGGTTCCGGCCATAAAGGCTGCGAAAATAGACTCATGCAACGTCGTGAGTTCCTACGTTCCCTGGCTGCCGTCGGCGCGGCTTCTGCTTTGAGGGCAGCTGGCCCGGAAAACAGGCCCGTGGCGGTCACCGCAGGTGACGTAATTCCCGGTCGGGCAATGTTGTGGGCACGCGCCGACGGTCCCACCCGGCTCCACGCTGCGTGGCGGGCGTCCGGTTCCAGCGCTTGGCAACGCCGGGTAGGACCGTATTGTCTGGACGGTTCCGACTTCACCGGTCGACTGGAATTGACTGATCTCCCACACGGACAGCGCATCGAATACCAGATCCAGTTTGAGGACCTCAGCGCCAACGGCAAATTGGCCGAACCGATTGCAGGATCCTTCCGCACTCCGGCACCCGGCCGCGACATCAAATTCCTTTGGTCCGGCGACAATGTGGGCCAAGGCTGGGGCATCAATCCCGACATCGGCGGCATGAAAATCTATGAGGCCATGCGTCGGACGGAGCCTGATTTCTTCATCCACTCCGGCGACACGATCTACGCCGACAATCCCCTCCAAGCGACGGTGAAAGTGGGCGACGCGACTTGGCGGAACATCGTCACCGAGGAGAAGAGCAAGGTCGCGGAGACACAGAACGAATACTTCGGCAACCATCGCTACAACCTGATGGACGCCAATTTCCGCCGCTTCCTGGCCGATGTTCCGCAGGTGTGGCAGTGGGACGACCACGAGGTGCTGAACAACTTTTCGCCTTCCAAGGATCTCAGCGACAACCCCTTGTACAAGGTGAAAAGCCTTCCCTTGCTGATCGCACGGGCGCAGCGGGCGTTTCATAGCTACGCGCCGTTGCGGACGACGCCGGAGGAATCCGAGCGAGTGTACCGCAAGATTTCCTACGGACCGCTGCTGGACGTTTTCGTGGTGGACATGCGCACCTACCGCGGCCCGAACAACTACAACCTGCAAGCCGAGGCGGGCGAGGACACGGTCTACATGGGCAAGCCCCAACTGGACTGGCTGAAGCAGGGTCTTCGCGATTCGAAAGCGGTCTGGAAGGTGATCGCGGCGGACATGCCCATCGGATTGGTGGTGGCCGACGGCAAGGACAAACAGGACAGGCCGATTTTCGAAAACAGCGCGAACGGGGATGGTCCGGCGCTGGGTCGCGAACTGGAAATTGCGGACGTGCTCCGGTATATCAAGCGGCAGAAGATCCGTAACACCGTTTGGCTGACGGCGGACGTCCATTACACGGCTGCGCATTATTATGATCCCGCCAAGGCCAAGTTTACGGATTTCGATCCGTTCTGGGAGTTCGTGAGCGGTCCGCTGAACGCGGGTGCGTTTGGCCCGAACGCGACGGACAATACGTTCGGGATTCAGGTCGTGTACCAGAAGTGCCCGCCGAAGGGGCAGGGAAATGCCAGTCCCCTGACAAAGTACCAGTTCTTCGGCGAGGTCGGGATCAGCAATAAAACGAAGGCGCTGACGGTGACCCTGCGGGATTTGGACGGGCAATCGCTCTATAGCAAGGAATTGCCGGCGCACGGTTAGGGGTTGGAACATCAATTTTGCTCTTGGTTCGGGCCGGGGTGCTGGTCGCCGTGGCGCTTTTGCCACCTTTTAAGGCGGCGCGTACTGCGGTGGTCGGTGGCTGGCTTGGGTTTGTTCGGCAAATTTTTGAATTGGGTTGGGGCTGCGGTTGTGGTGGTTGGCTCGGCGACCGGGGCCGACTCTGGAGCAGTGTCTTGGGGCTCCGGTATATGGTCCGACTCGGTTTGGCGGTATTTGCGGTAGGCGATAAGGCTGCGGGCGGCGCGTTCGTAGGCGCGGGCGTAGCGGGTCTCGTAGCGGTGGAGGAGTTCGAAGGCGTGGTTTTCCTCGGCCAGGGAGGTGACTGCGAGGTAGCCGGTGGTGTGGCCGTTGGGCGGCACGGTGCCGGGTTTGATTATTCTGGAGGCGGCCTGTTCGCGCATCCGGAGGGAGATGCCGGCGGCCTCCATGCCGAGGATGCGGGTGCGCCGCCAAATCGAGAGCACCATGGTGTCGACGAGGTTGCGCTCGTGCTCGTCGGCGGGGTCCCAGGTTTCGTAGAGTTCGAGGAAGAGGACCTGGAGCTGGCCGGGGTCCTCGGAATCGATGATGGCGGTTTGGGCGAGGATGCCGTGGCGGAGGGAGTTCCTGGCGGAGATGGCCTTGCCTTCGGGGGTGACGGGGCCGCGGGATTTGGCACCGTTGGCGCGGGAGGCGGCGATTTGGGCTTCGGATCTTGGCTTGGCTGTTTGGGTGGTGTCTGCTTGGTTCGTGTTGGCTTGGTTCATGGTTTCCATCGCGTCGCGATTGTAGTGCGCAGGGGGTGCTAAAACGAACTATTGGGGTTCTGTTTTTGATCGGGATCAAGGGCTGTTTCGTAATGGATTGTTGGGGTTGCAGGGGCTGAAAATATTTCTTGGCCGGCTGTGACCGGATCAGATCGGAGGAGCGAGTCATTGCGCAAGTTCGCTATGGAGCCAATGCGAGATTGGACATGCCGAGTTCCTGGACCTGCTGAAGAGTCGAAGCAGTGCAGGTTCGCCCAGGGCTAGCCCAAGCCCAAGAACCAGATCGCCAATGCCCTCGACGCCGCCAGACCGGCCATGAACACATGCACGTTGCATGAGGCCGGATCGACAACGAGACGGTGACGGCAGTCGACATGACGTTCCGCAAGCCCCTCCACTGGCCCCTGTAAAGGGCGAACGAGCCGAAGCACCCGAAGGAAATCCAGACGAGGGAGCCGCCCCGTGAGCACGAATGAACGGACGGCCAATCGGGAAATTCACCGGCAGCGCGTGGTTTCGGCTGGGACGGTCGAAGAGCTTCAACAGTTGGAACACGGCACCCGGCAGCAATGCCTTGAAGGATTTCAGGGCGCGACATCGAGCGGCTGCGGGCCCACCTTGTGCCGTTTGCGAAACGCTACCTTGGGGCCGACGACCGGCCAGCCTTTACCTGGTGTCTCCGCGAATGGTCGATGCGCGGTCATTCTTGGCGTTCTGACGAAGTACCAATTCTTTGGCTAGGTCGGGATCAGCAACAAGACGAAGTCTCTGACGGTGACCCTGCGGGATTTGGACGGGCAGTCGCTCTATAGCAAGGAATTGCCGGCGCACGGGTAGGGGTTGGGGCATCAGGTTTGGCCCGGTTCAGGCGCTACTGCCATCCCTTGACGCGGCGGGTGCCGCAGTGGTCGGTGGCGGGACCATGTTCGTGACGTAATTTGCGGAATGACATCTGGGTCCGCTCTGCGCGTTCGTACGCTCGGGTGTAACGGTTTTCGCAGCGGTGGAGGAGTTCGAAAGCTTGGTTGCCCTTGGCAGATGCGGCCTGTTCGCCCATTTTGAGGGAGCTGCCCGGGTCCCACTATCCTAACCGTGGAGTTTGTGGGCGCGGCTGTCCAGAAGCATCACCAGTCCAGCCGAGCCAGTCCAGCCGAGCCAGTCCAGCCGAGCCAGTCCAGCCGAGCCAGTCCAGCCGAGCCGAGGAATCATAGAGGCAGTGTTTACACGCTGGCCCAGACCTGCATCGTCCACTTGATCCGGGCCAGCCTGAAGTTCGTCAATGGAACGGCAGCCTCGTTGCCCCCACCCACAGCCCAGGACGGACTTCCTCCCCACGCTGTTGATGCGGATGGCTGCCGAAGCCCCCCTTCGTCCTCTTTGCCGTGCCGCCTGATCCCCACGACGAGGGCATCCAGATTGATAATCGGAGGTCACAACTGCTTGACACCCCTCCGCCACGCCTGTCATACTCCGTTTTGCCAATCACGCCCCACGCCACGAATCTACACCCATCTGGGGAAGCCTGGAGGGCCATCGAAGGCGGCTACGACCTTCAAGTCCATGTCGCCCCGGACGTCATCGAACGGCGGATCGACGATCTCGACCTCGCCCGTGAGTTTCTCGACAAAGGCCTCAAAGGCTTCGTCCTGAAATCGCACTATTTCCCAACTGCCGAACGCGCTCAGGTAGTGACCAAAGCTGTCCCCGGTATCCATTGCTACGGCGCAATCGCGCTCAACCATGCAGTGGGCGGGCTCAACCCGGTCGCAGTGGAGCTCGCTGGCCGGTCGGGATGCAAGATTGTCTGGATGCCCACCGTCGATGCCGCGAACGAAACCGCGGGTCGTCCCGACGGCACCACGAAGCATTTGCCTTTCTGGGCCAAGATCCAGTTGGAGCTGGCAGCCACCGGAATCGCGCCCGCTCCAATGACAGTGTTGGCGGACGAAGGTGGACTCAACGATTCTGCCCGGACATGCCTCGAACTGATCGGAAAACACAACATGGTACTCGCGACAGGGCACTTGGGCCGCGCCGAAATCAGCGCGTTGGTCAGGGAGGGCAAGGATTTGGGATTGCGCCGAATCCTCGTCACCCACGCCGAGTTTCCGTCCCAAAATCTCACGACGGCCGAACAGGTTGAGTTGGCGGACTGCGGCGCTCTCATCGAGCATTGCTTTACAACCATGTATACCGGCAAAGCGACATGGGAGTGCGTGTTCGAGGCAATTCGGCAGGTGGGGCCCGAACGTTGCGTCATCTCGACGGACTTGGGCCAGAAGGTCAACCCGCCGGTATCGGAGGGCTTTGCCATGTTTGCGCAGACCTTAATGGATGCCGGCTTTACGTCCGCCGAAATCACTGCCATGGCCGTGACCAATCCGACGTCGCTGGTCGAGTAGTAACTCCAGGGGAATCCAATGTCCAATCCAAAAACAGTGCTAGTGGTGAGCGCCCACGCGGCAGATTTCGTATGGCGCGCCGGTGGCGCAATCGCCCTTTACGCCAGCCGGGGATACCGCGTGCGCATCCTGTGCCTCTCGTTCGGGGAGCGCGGTGAAAGCCAAGGGGCGTGGAAGGTTCCGGGCATGACTGTCGAGCGGGTCAAAGAGATTCGACGCGCGGAATCAACCCGCGCGGCCGGAATTCTGGGGGCCGAAATCCGCTTCTTCGATTCTGGCGACTATCCGATTGTCCCGTCGCAGCAGACCATTGACGCCATGGTGGACGAGTTCCGCGAACTGCAGCCGGAGTTTGTCCTCACGCACTCTTTCCTCGACCCCTACAACCCGGACCATCCCACGGCCAACAACCTGACACTCCAGACCCGCGTGTACGCCCAGGCGCTGGGGTATCCGTCGAAGGTGGGCAAACCGATCAACGCCCCGCCGGTCTTCCTGTTCGAGCCGCACCAGCCCGAGCAGTGCGAATGGAAGCCGCAGGTCCTGCTCAACGTGACTCCGGTGTGGGAGACGAAAAACGCGTCGATGGAGTCGATGGAAGCCCAAAAGCACTTGTGGGAGTACTACACGGATTTGGGCAGGCGCCGAGGTGCCCAGGCCGTCCGCAACGGGGCCCCGAGGGACGTGAAATACGCCGAGGCTTTTCAACGGGTCTATCCCCAGACGACCTCGGAGTTGGACTGAACTTCCATGACGCACAGGATTGTTCGCAACATCGAACGACCAGACCGGGACATCGTCGAGACCTTGGGACGGCAAGGGGTTGCCACCGTTCACGAGGCGCAGGGCCGCACGGGCCTGATGAAACCCTATATGCGCCCGATCTACCCCACCGCGCGAGTCGCCGGGACAGCGGTCACGGTTTCCTCGCAGCCCGGGGACAACCTGATGATCCACGCGGCGGTCGAAGTATGCCAACCGGGCGACGTGCTAGTGGTGACCACGACCTCGGAATCGACAGACGGTATGTTTGGCGAACTGCTCGGCGTCTCCTGCCAGGCGCACGGGATACCTGGCCTGTTCATCGACGCCGGAATCCGGGACACGGCGGAATTGACGGAAATGGGCTTTCCCGTCTGGGCGAAGGCAATTTCGGCGCAAGGGACGGTCAAGAATACCGCCGGGTCGGTCAACATCCCCGTAGTCTGCGCGGGTGCCGTGGTTCATCCGGGGGACGTGGTGATCGGCGACGCCGACGGCGTGGTGGTGGTAGCGCGTGAACACGCCGCCGCAGTCGCCAAGGCCGCCGAAATCCGCTTGGCGAAGGAAGCCCAAACGCGTGAGCGGCTCCGCAACGGCGAACTGGGGCTGGATTTCTACGGACTGCGCCCGAAGTTGAAGGCGCTGGGGGTTGAGTACGAGTAACGAGTACCCCAAACCTTGCTACAATAAAATCTGAATGCCGAATGAACTTCCCGCGATCGTCATCGTGGGCAGGCCGAACGTCGGCAAGTCCACCCTCTTCAACCGGATAACGGGCCAGCGGCGTGCCATTGTGGGCGACGAGCCCGGCATCACGCGGGACCGCCTCCATGGAATGGCAGTACACGACAGCCGACGGTTCGAGCTGATCGATACGGGTGGAATTGTCGTCAGTGATGCCGAATATATTCCGAGCCAGATCCTGAAACAGGCCCGCGTCGCGCTCGAAAGCGCCGTCCAAGTCATCTTCGTCGTCGATGGCCGCAGTGAAATCACCGCAGCCGACCTCGAACTGGCCTCCATGCTCCGCAAACTCGGCAAGCCGACCGTGCTCGCCGTCAACAAGGCCGACACCGGCCGCACCGAGGACCTTGTCCACAATTTCTACCGCCTCGGCATCAAGGAAATCTTCCCCGTCTCCGCCGAACACGGCAACGGCGTGGCAAACCTCCTGGACTTCGTCACGCTCGGCATCGAACCCGAGGAGACCAAGCCCGAAGAGATCAAGTCGATCCGCGTCGCCATCATCGGACGCCCCAACGCCGGGAAGTCCACGCTCCTCAATGCGCTGATCGGCGAGGAACGGGCCATTGTTTCCCCCATCGCGGGCACCACGCGCGACGCCGTGGATGAGGAGATCATCCACAACAACGTCCACTACACGTTCATCGACACTGCGGGAATCCGTCGCAAGGGCAAGACCAACGAGATGGCCGAAAAGCTGTCCGTCATCATGGCGCGCCGCAACATCCGCATGGCGGACGTCGTGATCGTGCTCATGGACGCGTCCGAAGGCGTTGTTGCGCTGGATGCCACCATCGCCGGGTACGCCCACGAGGGCGGCCGGTCTGTCATCCTGTGCGTCAACAAGTGGGATCTGATCTCGGACGGCAAGAAGCGCGAGTTCGAAGCGGAGCTCCGTGACCACGTCAAGTTCCTCGAATACGCCCCGGTCCTCTGCATTTCCGCAAAGTTCGGG
>CAIYDY010000087.1 GCA_903925015.1 uncultured Acidobacteriia bacterium | reverse complement strand
GTAGGAAACCTGTGCCACAAAATCATGCCCAAGCTCGTGCTGCAGCACCAAGTCCCAGTTGTTGTAGGAGAGATCCTTGCGGTGGCGGTCGAGCGCCTTCGGGCTGAACAACTGGTTCTTCGGATCCAGGAACGCCGTCAGCGGGTAGGCCAACGCGGGAAAATCGCTCGAGGCGAGGGTGTAACGGGGTACCGCGCTTTCGGCCGGATCACTGAAATCGTCGTTCTGGTTGCCGCCGTAATAGATGCCGAAACCGCCGCGGACCGTAGTCTTGCCATGCAGGGCCGCCGGAGCCCAGGCCAGCCCAATCCGCGGGCCGAAATCCTTCGTGTTCGGGTCGTAGTAAGGCGTACCTTTGGGGCAGAAACCGCCGCAACCCTGAATGTCAACCACGGCGGACCGGTTCAGGATCTCATGCGAGACCGAGTAGAACTCGTACCGCAGGCCCAAGTTGAGCGTTAGGTTCGCCGTCACCTTGAATTCGTCCTGCGCATACCCCTGGTAGAAGGTCCGCCGGTTGCCGACTACCCCCTCGCCCTGCAGATACGTCGCCGAAGCCGCCTTGTTGGCAATAAAATCGTCCGCGCTCGCATAGCTCAGCGACTGGGTCGTCAGCGTGTTGCCCGAATTGTTCAACCGCACGCGCAGCACGTTGACCCCGAACTTCAGGGTATGGCGTCCCTTAACGACGCTCAGATTGTCCAAGTACGAAAACGTGGTCCCAACCTCGGTATCGAGCGAGGTGTTCGTCAGGCCGCTGAAAGAAGCCGAGGAAACGCTCACCGCAACCGGCGCGATGCCGTAACTGTAATTGTGGTAATTCGCCCTATTGATGCCGACCTTGGCCTCGTTGAAGACGGCCGGCGAGAAGATGTGCGCAAACGAGAGCACGGCGTTGGTCGGCACGTGCGGCACCACATTGTGGGAACCGAGCGCGTCGGTCGGATTGTCGATGTAGACGTCGTCGGTGTTGTAACGCGCGTAGAGCGTGTTCTTGTCGTTGAACCGATAGTCGAACCGGATCATGCCCGAATCCTCCCGGACCGAATTGTTCGCCACCAGGGTGAGCTGGTCGGTTGTCGAATCCAGCTTCGTCTGGCCAACCGGATACGCGTCCATCAGTGCCTTCAGAACCGGCGATTTGGCGATCACACTCGCCCGGAACGCGGCGTTCGGCACAAAACTGGTCTGAGTGATGCCAAGTGTTTGCCGCAGGCCCTCATAGTTCATGAAGAAGAACGCCTTGTTCTTCCGAATCGGGCCGCCCAGGTTGGCACCGAACTGGTGCAGGGTGAACGGGGGGATCGTGGCTCCGTCGAAGGGAGACCTCGCATCCAGCGCATCGTTGCGCAAGGCATAGAAGCCGCCGCCGTGGAAAGTGTTGCCGCCGGTCTTCGAAACCACTTGGACCTGCGCACCGCCAGCCGCGCCGCTCTCCGCGGTGTAGACCGCCGTGCTGACCCGGAACTCGGCAATCGAGTCCAGCGAAATGTTCAACCTCGTTTCGGCCTTCTGGGTCTGCTCCTGGACGCCGTTGTTGTCGATGCCGTCGAAGGTGTAGTTCGCGTCGTCGATCGAGTGCCCGTTGAAGCGGATGGAGCGCTGCGAACCGTCGCCGTAATTGACCGCGCCCGGCACCAGCAACATCAAACTGGCCCAGTTCCGGCCGCTCACCGGGATCGCTTTGATTTGTTCCGCCTCGATCAGCCCGCCGACTTCGGCCGAGGTCCGGTTCAGCGGATTCAGTTCCGCTTGTACCTCGATGGATTCGGAAACAGACCCGATAGACAAGCGGGCGTCCAACGTCCGGGGCTGTCCTACCGCCAGATCCACTGCGCGGAATTCGGTCGCCTTGAAGCCCGGCTTCGCAACCGTCACCACGTAGGTTCCAACCGGCAGACTTGGAATCTGGTAGGTGCCGGAACCGTCCGAGGAGGTCTCAAGCCGAAACCCGGTCGCCGTGGACGCCACACTGATCTTGGCTCCCGCGACAACACTGTTCGCAGGGTCCGTGACTGTGCCGTTCAGGGAGGCGCGGTCCACCTGGCCGAAAACCGGAAACGCCGCGACCGACAGCAACGCAAGGAAAAGCTTCATACCCCATGATGCGCATCCTGGAATGAATCGATGGTGAAAATCCCAAAACAGAAGGATGACAGGTGGAACCGGCTACCAGGAAAAGGAGGATTGCGCCGGCAGCGGCTTAGACAATGATCGGGCCGCGTCATCCTCGTATGGGGCCATCCCGGTCACCAGCCCATGCCGTTCCCGGATCCGCTTCAATCGCGCCCGGATCGTCTCGCGGTATGGTCCCGTCAGGTAGGCCTCCGACTCGTACCGCTCCCGATACCGCCGGACCAGGTGGGGATAGTGGTGTTCCAGGAACGGGAAAAACACCCTTCTTGCCGAGGGCATCAGGAAGAGCACGCCACCCGCGAACCATTGCGCCCCGTGTTCCTTGGCAGCTTTGGCCAGCTGGTCCAGCCGAGCCTCCTGGTCGGTGATCAACGGCATTACGGGATTGGGGAACACGCCGACGGGAATCCCGGCATCGGCGAGCTTGCGGAGCGCACGCAAGCGGACATCCGGATGCGGCGCGCGGGGCTCCAGGCTTCTCGCCAAACCGGCATCAAGGGTAGTGATCGTGAGGTTGACGCCGACCCTGTTGTTCCGCGCAATCTGTTGCAGCAGATCGATGTCGCGGGTCACCAGATCGGATTTCGTCGTGATGGTCAGGTGCACGCCCCGCGCCATGGCGAAGACTTCGAGAATTTCGCGCGTCCGTTGAAATCGGCGTTCGGCAGGTTGATAGGGATCTGTGGCCGTGCCGATGGCGATCCCCCCGCTGCCATCGATCCGCGACAGCTCGCGGCGCAGGATGCGGCCCACATTCGCCTTGGCAAAGATGCGGTCCTCGAAATCGCGGCTGTCGCGCAACTCCATGAACTCATGCGTGTACCGGGCGTAGCAGTAGCGGCAGGCGAACTCGCAGCCACGGTAGGGGTTAATGCTCCAGCGGAAGGGCATGTTGCCCCCGGCCTTGTTCAAGATGCTGCGGCACCCGATCTCCGCGTAACTGACGACCCGCTTGGATTCCAAAGGCTCGCTTTGGGCGGCCATCCGGGCAATGCCAACCAGATTCGGGGCTGTGGTGGGATGCGTTGCGGGCACCCCTCTATTTTCGCCTTTTATTCGCCCTTGTCAAGTTCCGGGAGCGGTCCCGAAATCACGCAGGCGTTCACGCCCCCAATTCCCATCGAGAGCTTGCCCCCCAGACCCTTCGGAGCCTCGCAGCCGGTGTTGAACATCATCCGGTTGTGGACCCCGGCGATGGAGGCATTCAGGTCGGCTTCCGGCAGCGTGGTGGGGAACAATTCGCCGCGGCCGAATCCCATGTACTGGGCGGTCAGCTCCCATCCCCCCCCGGCGCTCATGCCGTGGCCGAAAGTGCCCTTGCGGGCCGTCACCAGCACGGATTCCGGGAAAATGCTGCGGAACGTCTCCACCTCGGAGAAGTCGCCCGGCGTGGCCGTGGCGTGGAGATCCCACGACCCCATGTCGGCCGGTTCGGCACCGGCGTCGACAAGCGCATTGCGCATCGCGATGCTAGGCCCTTCAGACGAGGGCGTGATGATGTGGTGCGCGTCCGAACTGACCCCGACCGCCAGCGGCTCCATGCCGAGCGGTTTGAAGCCCTTCGACAGGCAGTAATCCATGTCGCCGACGATCCACACAACGGAGCCGCCCGCAACGTGCGTTCCCTGGAGCCTGGTCAAGGGTGCCGAAAGCTTGCCGTCCGCCGCAAGCACGCGCGCCGAATGGAAGGAGCCGACGGTGAGCGGGTGCGGCGGCGGGTCGGTGGCTCCGACAACCACAAGCTTGGCCTCGCCCGATTGGATCGCGTTCATCGCCAGTTTGAGTGCGACTCCGAATGTGGAACAAGCCGCCACAGGCGCAAACGCGAGACCGTGGATCTTGCCGAGAATCGAAATCTGCGCGGCCGGGGTGTTGTGGATATTCCAGATGACGTTGGCCGAAACCTTCCATGGAACCTCGGGAGCCCCCCACTTTTCCTGAAGCCGGTTGCGGCGCTTCTCCTTCTCACGGATGGCACCCTTCTTGGCCATCTCCACATCGCCGTCGACAACCAGCCCCTCAATTTCGGCCAACTCGTCGAGGTACGAGCGCAACTCCAGCGAAATTGCCGTCCAATACTTGGACCACTCATCGGTGGCAGCGTCGCGATCGTCAAACGGCACCGATTCGGGTGCGGGCGGCACATCCACGCCGGCTTCGCCCAAGGCCAAGTAATCCCGGAGCACGGAGTTCCGTTCCGGATTGGCCCAGAAGCGGTTCCATCTCCGCTGGGCAACGTACAGCCCGATGCTGGCCTGGTTGATGGTGTCGAGGCTGCCGAGGCCGGTACCCACATAAACCTGTGCCTGGGTGCCAAGATCGCGCAATTCCGCTTCGAGGCCCGGATTTTGACCCAAGGCTTGGATGAACGCACCGATGGCATAGAGTGCCGGCATGTCCATCTTTTCCTTGAGATTCTGGAAGTGGCGCGGGGCGAAACGGGCATTGATCCATTCGCGGTAGTCGTCCAAGCGGAACTCGGGGACGCCGACGAGAAAATTGTCGGGGCCGAATCCGTTGAAAGGCTGGAGCCACGTACCGGCCGTCCCCAGATTCCGTTCAAACGCCTCCACGTTGGGCGACTTCGGGGCTACGACGCCCCAACCGAAAACGCCGGTCCTGACCCGACCGGTCCCTATTTGTTCCAAGTGTTCTCCAAAACCGCCAGGGCGCACATTCCTTAAGGATATTTCATGTGATGCTTCCGGCCTGGGGAACGGCGCGTGGAATACTGGCTCGTGCTAAAACGGACGGTATGGAACAAGCCGTCGCCCGTGCTTCAAAGGTCAAGTTGCTGTTGATGGATGTCGATGGGGTGCTCACCGACGGAAAGGTCTATTTCCTGCCCGGGCAGGACAACGCGGTGACCGAGCTCAAGACTTTCGATTGCCAGGACGGAATCGCGTTGCAGTGGTGCAAATGGAAGGGCATCCGGACCGGCGTGATCAGCGGGCGCAAGTCCTTCTCGACGCAGCAACGGGTACTGCAGGCACACATGGACTACAACTACCAGGGCTTCATCGAGAAGATTCCAATCATTGAGGAGATCATGGCGGACGCCGACGTCTCCAGCGACGAGATCGCGTTCATAGGCGACGATCTTACGGACGTTGTGGTGTTCCACCGGGTTGGGCTCGCGATTGCGGTGGGCAACGCCCGGCCCGAGGTGAAGCAGGAGGCACACTATGTAACTCCGTCTTCGGGCGGGTCGGGCGCAGTCCGTGATGCGGTGGAGTTTATCTTCAAGGCCAAGGGGCTGTGGCGGGAGATATTGGACAAGTACGAGATCGCATAAGTTAGGAAGTTAGCGGGCCGCCAGCGGCGCGGCAGCGTTGAGATAGACGATTCTGACGAACTGCTCGCCATCTTTCGGGGTTGTGCGGCAGCGACGGATTGACAAGCGGTTGGACCAGATCGCGAACAACCCGTTTGATCCGACAGTTTCCGGTCACTTGACGGCCACAATCCACTCAGGAAGTCGAGGGTGGGATCTTGGCGGATCGTGTTCGAAGTTGTCGAGCAGGAAGAGGAAAAGGCTGTTCTCGTAACCATCATTGACCGACGCGGCCAAGTCTACAAGCGAATCTGGCTGGAAGCCGGGGCCGCCGCCAACAACCCTTCGGTCGCGATGTTCGAGATGCGTGGCTTGCCGGCGATATCGGAACCACCCGGAGCCCGACCCCGCAGCAGGAACCTTTGCTCCTCCGTTCACAATAGAACAGGCCGACGTTTCTTGTCAGCAGCTTCGGAGCGCGGTCCGGCGGGGGATAGATGACCCTTTTCGTTCCCGTTTTCCAACAGTGCTTCGGGTAGAGGGGAACAACGGGGCAGCAGGGGGATATGCACCGTCTTACGGAGTTCAGGTACCCCCAGCCATATGGCCAAGTGAATGCATGTGTTTTTCCCATGTCATCCACGATGCCCGGACACGTTCAGAACGTAGTCGGAGAATACCTTGCGCGGCTTGAGGCCTTCGAGCCCGGACCGTTTCCGGTTTTGAGCGTCTACCTGAATACCCAGCCGGACGAGCACGGACGCGCTGCCGAAGCTGCGCCGTATCTGCACCGCGAGTTCAAGGCTTTGGCTAGAACTTGGGCGGCAGGTTCGCCCGAGCAGCATAGTTTTGAACGGGACGCGGAGAGAATCATCGCCTGGGTCACCGACAGCATCGATCCCGCGACCCACGGGGTTGCGATCTTCTCCTGCTGGGGGGCGGAGGAATTCTTCGAGGCGATCCAACTGACCACTCCTGTGGGGGACAACAACATCTCGGTGGGCAATCAGCCTCATCTCTATCATCTGGCCCGCCTTGATGAGCACTTTCCGCGCTATGCCGCGGTTCTGACAGATGCCAACACCGCTCGGATCTTCGTCTTCGGGCTGGGTCAGACCGCCGAAGAGGAAGACCTGAAAGGCAAGAAGGTTCATCGGGTCAAGGTCGGAGGCTGGTCGCAGGCCCGGTACCAGCGGCGGGTGGGAAACGCACACCACCAGCATGCGAAGGAAGTCATCGAACGGTTGGTTCAGGTGGTGCGCGAAGAGGGAATCCGGCATATCGTCCTGGCCGGAGACCAGATGGCGATTCCACGGCTTCAGGCCGAAATCCCTCCGGACATGATCCCCATGGTGAAAGTTCTGAAGCTCGACATCCACACTTCAGAGCAGGATGTCCTGACAGCAACGCTGGCGGCGCTGCAGGAAGACGAGACAAAGGGTGAGAATGACAAGGTGGCGCAGCTGTTTCAGCAATACCGCGCCCACAGGCTGGCCGTCCTGGGCCCGGATGAAACGCTGCAGGCGCTGGCGAACGGCCAAGTGGACGAGCTCCTGTTGAGCGGCGCGTTGGAGGAAGTGGCACGGGGGATGCCCGAACTGGGGGAGGCAGGCCCGGTGTCGCTCTCCGATCAGTTGACGGCGAAAGCCCGGCAGACCGGAGCAACGGTCACGTTCATTGAGAATCCCCAGTTGCTTGAATCCGTGGGAGGCGTCGGCGGATTGCTGCGCTGGCGGATTGCTGCGCTGGCGGACGTAGACAGGTCGGTGCGGGCCGTCATTGCGGTGAATCATCGGCGAGGCGTTTGAAGGAAGGCGGTCAAGGGATGGCGACCGATTCAAACAAGCGGTCCATGCGTCGATTGGCCATGGCGTGCACGGGGACAGCTGGGGCTCTCCTGGAGGCGTTTCGGAGGATTGCGTTCTGAGTCCACCGATTCTGAAAATCCTGGACGACCTAGCCGCGACTGGTTCCTCTGATCCTCGGCGGAGCATCCCACGGCTCCCGCGCTGCTAGGCAGGCCGCAACGCGCCTGATCGGCCATCGGGGCAACCCGAGCAACCGGACCGTAGTGTCCGCGAAGAAAACATTGTCGGGCGACGATCAGCGATGATCCATGACGCTTGCACAAAGGTCGGCGGTCTGATACGATTCTGTTTCCCCACCGCCGCCAGAGCAACCGCGACGCAGCGGGAACCGAAAAAACAGTTCCATGGCTAGAGCCACGTTGCCCTTCTTCTTTTTGTGTTGTATTTGCGTCGGCGCAGTGTCTGCTGCCGACGGAGTCTACTCCAAGGCCCAAGCAGCCCGAGGCAAGGCATCCTACGGACAGGGTTGCGCCAAATGCCACGGGGCCAACCTCGAAGGCGGCGAGGTGGCTCCGGCGCTGTCCGGGGCCGACTTCCAACGGAAATGGGCGGGCCGCACCGTCGCGCAGCTCTTCAACCTGATCCTCCAGACCATGCCCACGGACGATCCCGGCAGCCTAAGCCGCCGGGAGTCGGCCGACATCGTCGCACTCGTCCTCGAAGCCAACGACTATCCGTCGGGGCCCAAGGACCTCGGCAGCACTGCCGAAGCCCTCGCCGCAATTCAGATTCTTCCCAAGAAATGAGCAGCCATGTCCCCTGCTAGGACCCTCATCGCGTTCCAACTCATCTGCGGAGCATTTCCAGCACTGGCCCAACACGGAGCCGCCAACGGCGAATGGAGGTACTACGGCGGCGACGCCGGAACCACCAAGTACTCCGCCGTCGACCAGATCGACGCCTCCAACGTCAAGGATCTCAAGATCGTCTGGCAATGGAAGTCACAGAATTTCGGCCGCCGCCCCGACTTCAATTGGGAGGTCACCCCCCTGATGGCCGGCGGCAAGCTCTACTTCACCGCCGGGACCCGCCGGGACGTGGTCGCCGTGGACGCAGCAACGGGCGAAACCCTCTGGATGTACCGGTTGGACGAAGGCGCGCGCGGCACTTCCCCGGCCCGCGTTGTGAACCGCGGCTTGGCATACTGGACCGACAACAAGGGCGACGAGCGGATCCTGCTAATCTCGCCCGGATACCAGCTGGTAGAACTGAACGCGAAGACAGGACTGCCGATCCAAGACTTCGGCAGGAATGGCTTGGTGGACCTCACCGAAGGCTTGGACCGTCCGAACGTGAAACCGGGTAGTATCGGCGCAAGTTCGCCGGCCATTGTGGTGCGCGATACCGTCATCGTCGGGGCAGCGCTGCTGGCCGGCACCGCTCCGGCTTCCAAGGACAACGTCCCCGGTTACATCCGCGGCTTCGATATCAAGACCGGGAAACGCGTCTGGACCTTCCACACCATCGCCCAACCCGGCGAATTCGGCCACGAAACTTGGGAGAACGGCTCCTGGAAGTACACCGGCAACACCGGCGCATGGGCCCCGCTGAGCGCCGACGAGGAATTGGGATACGTCTACATCCCCGTGGAGATGCCCACCGGCGACTTCTACGGGGGCACCCATCCCGGCAACAACCTGTTCTCCGACAGCCTTGTCTGCCTGGATGCCAAGACCGGCAAACGCATCTGGCACTTCCAGCTTGTGCACCACGATGTTTGGGATTGGGACATCGCCGCTCCGCCGGCCCTTGTGGATATCACGGTTGACGGGAAGCGGATCAAGGCTGTGGCACAGGTGACCAAGCAGGCTCTGACGTTTGTGTTCGACAGGGTTACCGGGAAGCCGGTGTGGCCAATTGAGGAAAAGCCGGTGCCCCAGTCCGACGTCCCTGGCGAAAAGACCTCGCCCACCCAGCCCTTTCCCACCAAGCCCGCGCCCTTCGACCGCATCGGCACCAGCATCGACGACCTGATCAATTTCACCCCCCAACTGCGCGCCGACGCTATTAAGATCGCAGACCAGTTCAAACTGGGCCCCCTCTTCACGCCACCCATCGTCCGGGACACGAACGGCAAATCGGCAACCCTGCTGCTGCCATCCCACCTCGGCGGTGCCAATTGGCCCGGGGGAGCGGTGGATGCCGAAACCGGGGTGCTCTATGTGGCCTCGGTAACCCAACAAGATCCTCTGGCCGTCGTGCTCGCGGATCCAAAGAAATCCGACATGGGCTATGTGGGCGGTCTGGGTCCGCCTCGGCCCGGAACACCCGCCCGAGTGACTGCGGTTGGAGGTGACGACACTGAGCAAATTGCCATGCGTCCGGCCCCGAAAACCAACATCGGGCCACAGGGACTCCCGCTGATCGCGCCGCCGTGGGGACGGATTACCGCCATTGACCTCAACACCGGCGACCACTTGTGGATGGTGCCGAACGGTGAAGCCCCGGACTACGTGAAGGAACACCCTGCGATGAAGGGTATCGACCTCAGCAAAGCTGGCCGCCCCTCCCGTGCGCTCCTCATGGTGACCAAGACGCTGCTCTTCGGCGGCGACGGCAACAACCTCTGGGCCAGTGCCGCGGGTGCCGGCGGAAATACCTTCCGCGCCTACGACAAGAAAACCGGCAAAACGATCCACGAGATGCAGCTTCCCGCCATGATGACCGGGGTGCCAATGACTTACATGGCCAATGGGCGCCAGTTCATCGTGGTGGCTGTGGGTGCCACCGGAGTTCCGGCGGAACTGGTCGCGCTGGCGCTCCCGTAAGGGCTACCGGGCAGCCTCGGCAATCCGTGCTGGCTGGTTCCGGTCGCCTTCGTAATAGGCAATCCACCGGCCCATCGACAGGATCCCCAGCCACAGGACCAGTGAAATGCAAGCGGCGAGCCTTGCGTTGCCTGCCGAGGGTTCCGTGCGCCCGTAGACCGACTTCCGGAACACGAGTGCATGCACTCCCACCGAGGCCAACAGCAACATTTTGACTTGGAAATATGGATTCGGATAATACTGCTCGGCCTTTGATCCCGCCAGCAACAAGCCGCAGGTGACCATCACAACAAATCCCAGGCGCTTCCATGGCCGGAGCCCGCCGACGACGTTGACAACTGGCACATCCCGGAGCAAGACGCCCAACAAACGCAGGTTCGTCAGCAGGATCAAGCCCCCGAAGAGCGCGATGGCGGTTAAATGCATCGACATCACGATGGGATAGGCCAAGGCCGATTCCCGAAGCTCGGTAGCCCAGCCCGACATCTGGATGGCGTGGAAAATTGCGGCGAAGTCCATGCGGGTCTCCTAGACGAAAGCGATGAAAATGGCCGAAAAGACCAACGAGGCCCACAAGACCAGTGAAACCACGGCGACCGCGGCTCCCCTGCCCGACCGGACCGCTTTTTGGTGCAGCGTGTAGTGGAACACGAGGCCGGTCAGCAGCAATCCCATCTTGAACTGGAAGGACACGTTGTTGAGGTACATCACAGGGTCGGTGGTGAAGATGATCATCCCCGTGAGGATGACCAAGACGAATCCGACCAGAGTCCAAATCGACGTGGCCCTGGCCAAGTCCCCGGCGCTCTTCCCGGTGATACCGGTACCAAGCAGCCGCAAATCCACGGCCGTAATGGTGCCGATGCACATCGCCATCGATGCGATGTGGATGCACTCGGTCAACGGAAACATCCATTCGTTGTTGTTGAGCGGGTTTGTTGCCGGATCGTAGGCGAGCATGGTTTTGGTACGGAGTCTCAACGCAAGTCTATCAACCGACGTACCCCGCAGGATTTGATAATCTTGTGCCAGATGTCCAGCTACCGCCGATCCACCTTGGTTGCCCTCGCACTTATGGCCCAAACCGTATTCGCCCAGTCCACCTACTACCCCACCAACGGCTGGCGCGAATCGACACCGGAGGCACAGGGTATCGATTCCAAGACTCTGGCGGACATGGTGGACAACATCGCCAAGAAGAAGTTGAACGTCCACAGCGTGCTCATTATTCGGCACGGGTACGTGGTGCTGGACGCCTATTTCCATCCCTACAATGCCGGGGCGACGCACGATGTCGCGTCGGTGTCCAAGAGCATTACGGCCGCCATCACCGGTATTGCCATCGACAAGGGATTGCTCAAGATCGATCAACCCGTGCTTTCGTTCTTCCCCGATGAGGCACAGAAGGATCCCGATCCCCGCACAAAGTCGATTACCGTGGGCAACCTGCTCTCCATGCAGGCCGGCCTCGACTGCGGATTCCTCCCGGGCGAGCGCGAATTGGAGGATATGCGGCGCACCAACCAATGGGTGAAGTTCACGCTGGGGTTGCCGGTCAAGGTAGATCCGGGAACCAAGTTTGGATATTGCAGTCCGGGCTACCACCTGCTTTCGTCGATCATTTCCCAAGTCGCGCACGAGCCGTTGCTGGAATTCGGGCGCAAGAACCTTTTCGCGCCGCTCGGCATAAAAGATGTTGTGTGGCCCGCTGACGAACAGGGGCGCACCCACGGTTGGGGCAACAGCCACTTTTACCCGCGCGATTTCGCCAAGATCGGCTATTTGTACCTACACGGCGGCAAGTGGGACGGCAAGCAGATTGTATCGGAAAAGTGGGTCCGGGATTCGACCACGTTCCAAGCCGATCCGGGACGCGGGCCGAATTCGGGCTACGGGTACGGGTGGTGGTTGGACAAGGTGGGCGGCAACGACGAGTTCGGCGGCAATGGTCGGGGCGGCCAGCGGGTGGCGGTCTGGGCCGAAAAGGACATGATCGTGGTGGTGACGGGAGCTGGCTACCCAGGGGCCGAGGTGGGCCCTCCTGTGGCTGCGTCCGTGAAATCATCCACCGCGCTGCCGGACAACCCGGACGCCGTGAAGCGACTCCAGGCGAGCGTGGCGGAGGCCGCCAAGCCTCCGGCTCCGTTACCGACACCCGATCTTCCCGCACTGGCCGCGAAGATTTCCGGGGCGGCATGGGAGTTTCCCCGGAACGCCTCGCGGATCGACGGCCTGCAGTTCGTGTTCGACGGCAAGGCCGAGGCCAAGGTCAAAGTGAAATATCTCGGCACCGATCTTTCGTTTCCAGTGGGTCTGGACGGAGTCTATCGGCTCGGTCCCTGGGGGCCACTGGGACTGCTGGCCGGAGCGACGGGCAAATGGACTTCCGACACGGATTTCCTGCTGGACCTGAATTTCGTGTCGAACATCAACCACTACACTTTGGCACTGCACTTCGACGGAGACAAGGTGCAGGCCGTCATCAATGAAACGTCGGGCCTCGTTCGGAACGGCAAGGTGGAGGGAAAGCGGATCTAGCGCTAGCGGGCTCCAAAGACTTCGCGCAAGAGCCCGGTCACCTGGGCTGCGGGGTCTTTGCGGATCTTCTTCTCCTCCTGTCCGACCATCGTGAAGAGACCGGAGACCGCCTGCTGCACTACGTAGTCGTTGAGGTCGAAGGATTCCGCCTTCAGGAACGGCACTTTTCTCGTGCTGTCCAACACGCCCTCCAACTTCCGTGCGACATCGACTTGGCCCATCGCCGCTTCCACATGGGGGCGGAATGCTGTCACCAACTGCGCCGAAGTCTTCGCCCGGAAGAAATCAGTAGCTGCCGTATCCCCGCCCTTCAGGATGGCTTTGGCATCCGAGAAGGTCATTTTGAGGATGGCATCCTTGAAATACTTCGAAGCTTCGGGCGCCGCTTTTTCGGCAGCGCGGT
>CAIYDY010000086.1 GCA_903925015.1 uncultured Acidobacteriia bacterium | reverse complement strand
TCACCTCCCGCGAACGCGCCGCCATCGTCCTGCGCGACGTGGAGGAACTACCCGCCGAGGAGGTGGCCCTCCAGCTCGGCTGCTCCAAGGCCACGATCCGCTCCCACATCGCCAACGCCCGCATCAAGCTGCGCAAGTTCGCAGACAAGACTCTAACCGACAGGAGGAAACCGTGACCCACCATCCACCCGAATCCGATTTGGCACTCTACGCCGGCGGCGATTGCGGCAGGATCGCGCGCATCTTCCTCGGCCGCCACATCCGCAACTGCGCCGAATGCGCCTCAACGGTCGCCGAATATGAGGCGCTCCTGCTGGCCGCACCAAAATTTGAACCGCCCGTCTCCGATTGGGACAGTTTGGCCCGTGAAATGGCCGCCAACATCCACGTGGGCCTCGAAGCGGGTGCATGCGTAGGACCTGTCCGTCACGCCGCCAGCTGGAAGCCCACTGCCTGGATTCCCGGCACTTGGGAGCCCCGCATGGTTTTCGCATTCGCCAGCGTTCTCCTGCTGATCGGCTCGGCTGTAGTCCTGAACCGCCCTGCGACACCCGGCAACCAACCCGTATCGGCCCGGACCGTGATCCAGTCCAGCGAGTCCGGCATCCAGGTCCTGACCGGCGCAACCAGTATCACCCTCCTGAACCACCATGGGGCCATGGCGGAACAAACAGTCGGCGCGCAGGGGGAAATCCGCGCCCGCTACATCGACGGCGAAACCGGCGCGGTGACCATCAACAATGTCTATTTGGAATAATCTGCGGTCCATCCCCGGAGCGGCAACCGTCGCACTGCTGCTGGCACTCGCCCTGCCCGGAACAGCGCAGGAGCCGCGCTCGACCCGGCCAGCTCCGTCAAGATCGACCTCCCGTCGGACTCCCCCCTCGCCCTCGTCTCCACCAGCATGGGCGAATCCCGGGCCAACGCCCGCGGCGGAGCCATGGTTCTCGACCTCCACATGGCCCTCACGCTCCGCAACACCGGCAATCGCCGGGTCCGCGGCGTGGTCCTGCTCATCACCGCCCAGGAATTCGCCCCCGGCGGCAAGGGTTCCGTCGCCCGCCCCTGCATCGACGTCCCGCCGACCCAGGAATTCACCGTCCCCGTCGACATCCGCCTCGTCCGCCCCGCGCAACAGGCTGCGGGACCACTGGTCCGCGTCCAGCTCGACGGCGTTCTGTTCGACGATTTCAGCTTCTTCGGTGCCAACCGCCTCAATTCCCTGCGCGCCATGACTTTCTGGGAAACCGAGGCCCAGCGCGACCGGACGTACTTCCGCAAGGTCCTGCAAGCCCGCGGCGAAAAGGGCCTCAGGGATGAAATGCTGCTCAGCATGGCCAAGCAGGCCGAGCGGTCCCAGCTCGACGTCGCCATGAACCGCAACGGCCGGGCGGTGGGCAACGCCGCAGCCGCCCCCAGCACTACTTCGGCAACAGTGGCCCAGTTTGCTTTCCTGAAAATGCCCGGATCGCCGGTGGAACCGGTCGATGGCTCCGCCGAGATCTCCGGCAACGAGGCCCGCGCCCCGCGCATCGACGTGCTCAACCGTTCGTCGAAGCCCGTCCGCTATGTGGAAATCGGGTGGCTGGTGAAATCGGCGGACGGCCACGAATACCTGGCCGGATCGGTCCCCGGTTCCAGCACCAGCATCCTGCTCCCGCCCGGACAGAAGAGCCATCTGCTGCCGGACACCGCGCTGCGCTTTTCGAAAGGCGGCAAACCTGTCGAGATCAAGGGAATGACGGGCTTCGTCAGCCAAGTGGAATACGCGGACGGCAAGGTCTGGATCCCCTCGCGCGAAGAACTCAACTCTTCGCCGCTGCTGCGAATCCTAGCCCCTTCCCCCGAGGAACAGCGCTTGGCCGACATCTATGCTAAAAAGGGCTTAGCCGCCGTCACGACGGACTTGGCCAAGTACTAGTCTATTGTTGTTGACTGGTCTTCCCAGGCGGTTTCAGAGCCTCAGCAACCGTGTCAGGCATTTCCTGGGAGACTGGGATAGCGGTGGAGCGGTACGACGAACTGCCCGCAGAATCCTTGCGGGCGGGGGGGAACACGACGAGCCGGACTGGTCCAGCCGGGTAGTCGGACGGCAGTCCTGCCGAAAGCTGGTGTTGACCGTCGATCTCGCCCGCGATTTCAATTACTTCCATTTCCAACTCCGGTTGTAGCGCCAGCCCACCGTCATAACGGCCAAGAACGCTGCAACAACCCCTCCAACCCGCAAATCGGGCAGCCGGAACTATCGCCCACCAATTTCCCCCAACCACCCCAACATCGCCCGTGAAGCCGCCCCCCGGTGGCTCACCCCGAACTTCCGCTCCCCATCCACTTCGCCGAACGAACACCCGAACGGCGGATAATAAAACATCGGATCATACCCGAATCCCCCGCCCCCCCGGACCTCCCTCAAAATCTCCCCCTCCACGGTCCCCCGGAACGTGGCCTTCACCACGCCCGCCTCGGCCACCGCGATCACGCACACAAACCGAGCCGTCCGGTCCGAACGATCCCCCAACCGCTCCAGAACCAAAGCGTTGTTCGCGTCATCCCCCAAACCACCCGCATACCTGGCCGACAACACCCCGGGTTCCCCGCCCAGTGCATCCACTTCCAGCCCCGAATCATCCGCGAACAGCAATCCCGGCGCAAACCGGCTGTAATACGCCGCTTTCAACGCCGCATTCTCCTCAAAAGTCGCGCCCGTCTCTTCCGGAGCCTCAATCGACTTCAACCCCGGCAACGGCTCCACCTCGATCCCGAGCACGGACCCCGCCAGCCGGAATTCCCGCAGCTTCCCCGGATTCCCGGTCGCGCACCAAATCCTCATGCGGCAGCGATCGCCTTCTTCTGCAGTTCCGTCAGCGCCGCAATCCCCGCCCGAGCCAACTCCCGCATCCGGTCCATCTGCGCATCGTCGAACGCCTTGTGCTCCGCCGTCGCCTGGAATTCCACAAACTTCCCCGAGCCCGTCATCACCACATTCGCGTCCACCTCGGCCCGTGAATCCTCCTCGTAGCACAGGTCCAGAATCCCGGTCCCGCCCAGCATCCCCACGCTGATCGCCGCCACCGAATCCAACAGCACCGGCTTCTGGATCTGCTTGTACGCCGTCAAAGTCTTCACCGCGATCGCCATCGCCACATACGCGCCCGTGATCGACGCCACCCGTGTCCCGCCGTCCGCCTGGATCACGTCGCAATCCAGAATGATCGACCGCTCCCCCAGCGCGTCCATATCCACCACCGCGCGCAACGAACGACCGATCAACCGCTGGATCTCGTGCGTCCGCCCCGAGGGATGCCCCTTCGTCACCTCGCGCGGCGTCCTCGTCGAGGTCGCGCGCGGCAGCATCGAATACTCCGCCGTCACCCACCCCTTACCCGAATTCCGCAGAAACGGCGGCACCGACGACTCCACCGATGCCGCGCACAACACATGCGTGTTCCCAAACTTGACCAGCGCCGACCCCTCCGCCGTCTTCAAGTAGTTCGGCAGAATCTCCACCTGCCGCATCTGGTCCACCGCGCGTCCGTCTTGTCGTATCAAATTAGGCACTCCGCATCACCAAAACCATCACCACCATCACGAAAATCATCACGCCGATCACGATCACCAAACAAGGAAGCCCCGGCTTCATCTGTGGTGCAACGGGCGTGTCAGACTTCTTCTTTGCCAGCTTGTACTTGCCCATATGTCTCCCGAAAAGCCCTAAATATTCCCCAACAGCGCCGCGGTCTCCGTGAAAAACTCCTCCAGAACCGCCAGCGATTCCGGCGACAAATCCTTCACCAGAAGTGCCCGCACGGTCCTGTTCCGGCTCTCCAGCGCCATCTTCGTCGCCAGGAACTGCGTCATGTGGTAATCCGGCTCATAGCCCGCCACCGCAAAACGCGACTGCGCTTCCGAGAGCAGCACAATCGAGAAACACCGCCCGTGCCCGATGATCATCTCGTGGTACGAGTGGTTCATCGCCGGACCCTCGTGCACATCCACCACCATCTGCAGCTTCACCCGGAACATGCGTTGCGCCGCCGTGTCCAGAGTCCGGCGCATCTCCTTGCCTTCCTCCGAATACCGCATGTCGCCGAAGAACGTCAGTTCGCCGTACTCGATTGCACCGGACTTCGCGCCATACATGATCGCGTGCGCCAGCGATTCCGGCGTCTCAATCCCCACCACTCCGCGCCACCGCCTTGGATGGCCCAAGGATTTCCACGCCTTCGTCTCGAACAACCCGCCGACTTTTTCCGCTTCCGCCCGGATCTCCGACGTGATTGCCTTGTACAGCTCCACCGCTGGCTGCGTCACGAACGTCATCCCGCGCAAATACCCCAGCGCGAACGTCACATGGTGGATGAACTGCATGTACCGCGACAGCATCGCCCGAGCCGGGAAGGTAACCACCGCCATCGGATAGCCCGCCCCGCGCAGCGCCGTAATTCCCTTCCCCTGCGGATGCTCCTCGCTCTTGATCTGCACTGCGAGGAACACCCGGTCCTGCCGCTTGTCGTCCGGCCGCCGGTACGTGCGCCCGTTGAAGCGCTCCCCAATCACGATCTTGATCCCGAGCTTTTCGCTCTTGCCCAGGCTCTCCTCCACCGCCTGCTTGGTCCACAGCGCCGCCGCATCCCAGCTCTTGGGCAGATACAGCGTCACCTTGTCGCGGCCGAGCAACCCCTGCGCATGCAGGAACGAGGCCAGCTTGAACGCCTCCGAAACCTCCTCGCCGGTCAGGAACGATTCCGAAATCCAAGTCTTCAGGTCCGGAGCATGCCTTGGATGCCGGTCCTTTTTCACTTCCGGCCCGAACTTCGGATCCCGCGCCGAAAACGCCAGCGGATACAGGCTGCCGCGTGTCAAAGGAGCGCTATGCCGGCCCGCCGTGGTGTTGTCGTTGTCCAGCTGCAGCGGAATCCGCTTGTAGCCCCTGGGACCCGCAAACCGGTCCAGCACAGACCCCGGCAGCGTCATATAGATAAAGTTCGGCGTCGAATCGATCTTGAACTTGTCGTACAGCCCGGCCAGTTTCTCCAGATTCACCACCGGCTCGTACGACGTCATTCCCATCGCCATCCCGACCACCAGGGTCGCCGGCAGCAGCTTCGCCAGGGTCTCCCCGGCGCGCTTCTGCATGTCGTCCACAATCGCCATCAGCTTCGCCGGATCGGTGGAATCCAGCGAATAGAACTGCGGACCGCCCTTCAGCAGACCCAGTGCATTGTACGCCGTCTTGTCCTCGATGGACCCGCCCATTCCGGCCCAGATGATGAACCGGATCCGCACCCCGTGCACCTGCTCGATCCGGTCGCGGATTTCGGCAACCTCGGCATGGACCATGTCCGCCCACTCGGGATGCTCCTTCGCCTGCCACGCCAAATCCAGAACGCCGTAGGAATTCTTGGTGACCACGCCATCCGCGTTCACCTCCATCCCGATCCCAACCAGCGGGTCCGAGGCGGGTGAAATCGAGGCCAAACCCTCCGTGCGCGCCTTCAAGTCGAGCGCCCGTACGCGCTCCAATACGTTTTCGGATTCAAAGCGCGCGAAGTGTGCGACAGTCTCCGCGTGGGCGGAATCGTTCAGAATTGAGAGCGGCAAGGTATCCTCATTATGTTCAACAAGTTGTAGAGTGCGATCTAGGGAGCGCTTCGGGTGGGAAGAATTACAATTTTACTACTGACGGCGGCATGGTTGTCGGGATGCGGCAAGGACGCCCCGCCCAACAAGCCGGAATTACCGAAAATTGCCGCGCCAAGCTGGAGCCTGGGAACCTACGACGCGGCCCCGCCGCCCCCCGGTCTGCCAGCCTCCACCCAGCCGCCCACGTGTTGGAAAGCCGCGTACAACGGCACACCCCCGGCAACGGTCTGGGTTTGCGGCTACCCAACCGGCGGTAGAGCCTTCGACGCCGTCCAACGCACCGCCACCGGAGCCAACACCGTCAAATTCGAGGAGGACCGATACCTCGTAGTCGTCTCCTGCCCCGCACTGAACGACCCCGCCGCCCGCGACGGTTTCCAGAGCCTCGTGCGCGCCATCCAGCAGAAACTCAAGTCGGCTGCAAAATAGGAAGAGACCTTCAAATGGGAAAACTCTCAATCTTGATACTGGCGGCATTTCTGGCGACCGGGTGTTCCAAGCCCCTTCCGCCCAAGCCCGACTTGCCACGCAACATCAAGCCGGATTGGAAGCTCAAGGCCTATGAAACCGATGCGTCTCCGCTCGGCCTGCCCGTCGCCGGAGCCCCCAACCAGATGCCAAGGCAGTGCTGGAAGGCCCACTATGACGCCAAGCACCCTGCAACCGTCTGGATCTGCGGCTACGACACGGTAAATGACGCCTTCGAAGCCTTCCAAAGGTCCATCGTCGAATCCGACACCGTCAAACTATCCGAAGACCGCTATCTTGTGATAGCCTCTACCATGGCTACGGACAACAGCCAGGACCACGAGGAATTCAAGAGTCTGGTTCGGGGCGTCCAGTCCAAACTCAAGCCCGGCAAATAGGAGGCACCCCATGCGGTTGTTGGCGTTTCTAGTTCTTTCAACGGTCCTGTTTGCCGACGACGGACAGCGATTGCTGCGAATCGACCACCATGTGGCCGTCAAGTCCGCCGTTCCGGCCATCGTCGGCCAGACCACCCAGATCTACGTCCGCGAAGTCGTCGTCGCAGGTGCGGCTCTTCGCGGACCGGTCGCGCCAGACAAGGTCGTCCTGTTCATTCACGGCGCGGGCACCCCAGCCGAAGTCGCCTTCGACGCAAGCTTCCAGGACTACAGCTGGATGGCCTTCCTCGCCAAGGCGGGCTTCGATGTCTTCTCTATGGACATGACCGGCTACGGCCGCTCCACCCGCCCGGCCGCCATGAACGACCCCTGCAATCTGGCGAAGGAGCAGCAACTTCTCTTCGTCCCCGGCCTCATCCCCGCTCCGTGCCCCGCCACCTACGGCCAAAACATGACGACCGTGGCCTCTGACTGGGCCGACATCGGCGCAGTCGTCGACCACATCCTGACCCTCCGACACGTCCCGCAGGTCAACCTCGTGGGCTGGTCCCTGGGTGGACCGCGTTCAGGCGGCTACACGGCCCAAAATCCCGCCAAAGTGCGCAGCTTGGTGCTTCTGGCACCGGCCTACAACCGCACAGGCCCGACCGGACCGCCCCAGGTCGTCCCAGCCAACGGCGTGGTCTTCAATACCCAGACCCACACCGAATTCCTCGCCAACTGGGACCGCCAAATCGGCTGTCCCAATCAATACGACCCGGCCGCCGCCGAAGCGGTTTGGAAGGAAATGCTGGATTCCGATCCCGTCGGTGCCACTTGGGGCACAGGCACCCGCCGCGCACCACAGACCACCAGTTTCGGATGGAACGGCGAGGTCGTGAAGAAGGTGAAAACCCCCGTGCTGGCGGTTGTCGGCGCATTCGACAAACAGGCCCTCCCCGCCCGTGTCCGCGACTTGGTCGAGGATCTCGGCTCCGAAGCGAAAGTCTACGCCGAACTCGCCTGCTCCTCCCACAACGCACTCTGGGAGCGCAACCACATCGCGCTGTTCCAGGCATCGCTTGAATGGTTCACAAAAGGTTCAGTGAACGGAACCGCCAAGGGCAACATCGCCCTCGGAAGCGCGACATCGAAGTAGTTCGAACCACCCTATTATGATGATGTCTGAGTGCTGATCCCCGTCCGCCAACACCTCCCCCACCGCAAACTGCCCGACGTCCGGGCTGCGGTCACCGCCGAACTGGAGTCCTCCGGCTTGGCCGAACGGCTGAAACCAGGCTCGCGCATCGCCATCGGGGTGGGTAGCCGCGGCATCTCCAACATCGCCACCATCGTCCGAGCGGTCGTCGACTACTGGACCGCCCACGGCATCCAACCGTTCATCGTCCCGGCCATGGGCAGCCACGGAGCCGGTACCGCCGAGGGCCAGGCCAGCGTTCTCGCCCACTACGGCATCGACGCCGAAACCATGGGCTGCCCCATCATTAGCAGCTTCGACGTCGTTTCCTGCGGTCGTTCCGACCTGGGGATCGAAGTCCACGCCGCCCGCGACGCATGGAATGCCGACGGCATCTTCGTCGTCAGCCGTGTCAAATGGCACACCAGTTTCAACGGCCGCACCGAAAGCGGCGTGTCCAAGATGCTCGCCATCGGGCTCGGCAAGGTCACCGGCGCCCGCTCCGTCCACGCCCACGCACGCACCCACGGCATGGAAAAATGTGTCCGCTCCGTCGCCGCCCACCTGCTCGCGACCGGCAAGGTTCTCGGCGCGCTCGGCATTCTTGAAGACGCCTGGCACGACACCGCCAAGGTCGCGGCGCTGACCGCCGAATCGTTCATCGCGGGCGAGGAGGAGCTTCTGGCCCTCGTCAAGACCTGGATGGCGCGCATTCCCCTCCCTGTCGACGTCCTGATCGTGGACGAAATGGGCAAGAACATAAGCGGCACAGGCATGGACCTCAAAATCATCAACCGAGGCGTCCAAGGCCAATACAACCTCTGGCCCGACCACGTCAAGATCGAGCGCATCATGGTCCGCGACCTCACGCCGCTCAGCTACGGCAACGCCGTAGGCATCGGTGTCGCCGACGTGGTGCATGACCGTCTTGTAGCCAAGATTGATGTCACCCCCGGCCGCCTGAACGCCGTCGTCTCCGGCTCCCTGGCCCTCGTGCGCACTCCCCTGCACTGCCCCACAGACCGCGAATGCTTCGAACTGGTGGCCCAAACCGTCGGCAAGTTCGATATGGCCCATGTCCGCGTCGGCTGGATCAGGAACACGCTGGAACTAGCCTCCATGGCCTTCAGCGACAACATGGCGGAGGAAATCGCCGCCCATCCGGGCTTGGAAGTCGCGGGCCCTGCGTTTGAAATGGCGTACGACGCCGACGGAAATCTGGAAGGACTCCCTTGTCTGTAAAACCATGTCTCTAAAACCACGCATCGCATTGTTGGCCGGCGACCCCACCGGAATCGGACCCGAAGTCGCAGCGAAGCTCCTCGCGCTGCCCGAAGCGCGTGAACTCGCGGAAATTACCCTGATCGGCGACCGACAGGTCTTTTCGGCTGGTGCAAGCGTGTCCGGGCTGCCGGATTCCATATTCGACAACCTGAAGCACCTCGCAGTCGCCCTCGCAGCCCCCCTCCCGATGTCGCAAGTGAGCCCCGAGGCCGGTACATTCGTCCTCGCCACCCTGCGCCGCGCCGTCGGGGCTTTCCAAGCGGGGGAAATCGACGCCATCGTCTTTGCTCCACTCAACAAACAGGCCATGAAACTCGCCGGAATGACCCAGGAGGACGAAATGCACTACTTCGCCCACCACTTGGCCTATACCGGCATGTGTTCGGAAATCAACGTGGCGGACCGCCTCTGGACCACCCGCGTTACCTCTCACGTCCCGCTCCGCGCCGTGGCGGACCTGATCACCCGCGATGGCGTCGTCGCCGCCATCGCCCTGCTGGACCTGGATATGCGCGCCCAACGGGGCGGCTCCGCACCTAAGATCGCGGTCGCCGGACTCAACCCGCACGCTGGCGAGGGAGGATTGATGGGACGCGAGGAAATCGATGTCATCTCGCCCGCCGTCGCGAACGCGCGGGCCACGGGAATCGAAGTTTCAGGCCCCTACCCCGCCGATACACTGTTTATCGCTGCCCGGCGCGGAGATTTCGACGGCGTCGTCACCATGTACCACGACCAGGGCCAAATTGCGACCAAACTGCTCGGCTTCGAACGCGGCGTGACCCTGCACGCCGGTCTGCCGGTCACCATCGCAACCCCGGCCCACGGCACAGCGTTCGACATCGCGGGACGTGGAACCGCGAACGTGGGCCCCACCCAAACCGCGTTCACGCTAGCCGCCAGAATCGCCACGACAAAGCGGTCATAACCCAGCCCAACCGCTCTACGGATACAAATACGGATGCGCCGCCCGCATTTCCTCGGCCTGCGCCTCAGCCAGGTCAATCTGGACCAACTCGCCCTTCCCGATGCCCGGACACAAAGCCCCGGTCTCATGCCAACGCCGACGGCTCGCCAGCAACTCCGGCCAAAACGGGAAAGTCCGGCACTGGACCGGCTTCACCGCATGGACACTGCACCGCCCGCCCTCCAAAAATACACACTGGGCATGACGCGGAACCCGCAGGCGCAGCAGATTTCGTGTACGGAACGCAAACCGCTCCTCGAACTCAGCCTTGCCTACCCCGACAAATTCGGCAATCCGCTCCGCATCGGCCTCGGTCAAATAGATAAACCCCTGCTGATCGCAGCACTTGGAGCACCCGGACTGGCATTCAAACCGCACGATCCGAGGATACCGCTCTTGCTTGCAATCAAGTGAAGGCGATGGCTTGACAATTGGGCTCTGCGCAGGAATCTGACCAAACCCGCATTTCAAGCCGTTTTCTGTAGGGTGATGAATTCGGTCTTGGTGGCGGCAAGATGCTGGGCTTTGAGTAGAAGGTAGCGGAGGTTGCGGTAGCCCCTGCCGCGCCTGACGATGGCCTTGATGTTCCCGTTGACGGCCTCGACGACGCCGAGCCGCACCTTGGTGGAGCAGTAGTTGAGGATTCCGTCGAGGTGGTCGAGGAGCATCGCGGCCAGCTTCTTGAAGGACGGGAGTCGCTGCCACCTCAACTGGTCGATCCAGCGCTGGAGGTAGCCGCACATGCCATCCTCGGTGGTGTAATTCCATAGCCTGTCGAGGCTTTCCTTCAGCATATGGGCCTTGAACAGCCTCTTGTTGATTGCAAACAGGGCATTTAGCTGGCCCCGGTCCTCCGGGCTGAGGTTGACCCACCTGCGCAGCAGCAGCCAGCGCTTCCCCTTCACCAGTTCCCGCTTCTCCTTGCCCTTGCGGAAGAATTCGGTCCGGCGCACCTCGTCCAGCGCCTTGTTGGCGTGCTGGAGGACGTGGAACTTGTCGTACACAATCCGGCAGTTTGGGGCCCACTTCCCGGTCGACATGCGGAACGGCCTCCACATGTCCATGCACGCGGCCTCGATCCCGGCCCGCTGCCCCTCCGACAATTCGCCCTCGAAGAACCCGTCCAGGGTCGCGGTCTGCCTTCCGCGCCCGAACCAGACCGGTTCCGCCGTCTCCAGGTTGGAGACAACTGTCACGAACCCCTGCTTCCTACCCAGGTAGATCTCGTCCACCCCCATCTGCCGCAGCGCGGGCTTGGACCGCCTTGCCTCCCAACGCTCCAAGAACCGCAGGTCGATGGCCCGCACCGTCGATTCCGGCAGCCCGAGTTGCTTTGCCACCCGCCGGACCGACGTGCCGGAGCACAGAATCCCCACCGCATCCTCGAAACGCTCGCTGAACGGGGCCTTGGAGGGCAGCAGAGGCACTTTTTCCGTCTTCACCCCGCACTTGGGGCACTTCACCCGGTAAACTTCGACGTATACCGTCGTCCTGAACACACCCCATGGCAGGTCCCGCACCGCCCGCTCCGTGAAATCGTGCGCCCCCTCGAACTTCCCTCCGCAGCCCGAACAAACCAGCTTCCGGTTGCCGCGCTTCCGGCGCACCCACAACTCCACCACCCCCGCCCGCTCGTCTACCCGGTGCCGGTACACCGCATACCCCGGCCACCTCAATATCTTTGTCAGTTCCTTCCCGGTTTCCACCCCACCAGATTACCCGTTCGGCCCCAAAATGCCCGAACCGCAGATCCCTTTGTTTTCAGGGGCTCTGCCGAATTCCTGCGCAGAGCCGACATTTCTTAAGAGTGCTCTTGACTTCATCGGTTTGCCCGAAGGATAGCTTCGCACACGCAAGCGCGATAGCGATTAGGATGATCCGAGATCGGTTAAACACGGGAAGCGGCCATTTGGACGGCTTGAAGTAATCAGCGCGAAATGTATGTAACATGTTTATGCCCAGAGCTAGGATTTGAGGTGGCCGATGTATTCGAGTTCCCCGAACCAACTGAGAGGAACTAAGCCATTGGGACTCCGAAAGTCCGGAACCGTGGTTGTCAATGGCGTGTTCGCTGCAGCGTACGCGTCGATAACGAATCGCGAACAATAGAATCGGTTCGGTGACACACCAAGATTCACTAACTTGTGTGTTCGTCCCAAGAATTGAAACCGAATGTCATTCACGACGCCGGCGAAATCGTACCCTCTTCCCAGCTTGGATATGGCCCAGTCGTTGACGCTCTTCTGTTGATTGGCCGTGATTCGTGGATATCGGAAGGCCACCGCGACGTTAGTATCTCTGATAGACGTCTCAAGCGAACGTACTGTCACGCCCTGCGAGATGAGTACGTCAATAATGCCCAACTCTGAATAGATCGCGGCGTGACTTATTGGCCCATTGCCGGTCAGGTGGCGAATGGCAGAAGAGATAGCCGCTGAGACCCATGAGGTTGTCGTCGACGCAGTTGTTGAAAGGATAAGATCACCCTTCTGAAGGGCGGCCTCCGTGATACTGCGTCCTCCCGCTACTGGAGAGAGTGGCGGATCCTCACCTCGCATCGGCTGACGGCACAGGAGCGCGAGCGCAAGTGATAGACCGTCTCTCAAGCAGTTGCGTCGTTCTCGATTGAACGTCTCGATAGCACAGTCGCGTACTCTTGGCATCTCGACACTCCTCCTAAACCCATATGATGATACCACACCGGAACATGTCAAGCACTTTGAGACACCCCGAAGCCGAATTTACTGACTATTGTTATCCGGTGTCTTTGGTCTATTGATCCAGGCCTCCGTGGGAACGGGCGGTGGTTGGGGCGGACGGTGGACGAAGCGTTCGGGATGGGCGAGGTAAGCGGCAGCCAGCACGTCGGCGCGCTTTTGCACGGTTTCCTCCGCAAGGCCATGGTGGACGACGGACGGTGACAGAAGTCCGAGCCCGGAATGGCGGTGTTCGTCGTTGTACCAGTCCACGAACCTCCTGGAGAATGAACGGGCATCCTCAATGGAACCGAAGCGCTCCGGGAAGTCCGGTCGGTACTTCATGGTCTTGAAGTGGCTCTCCGAGTACGGGTTGTCGTCGGAGACGTGGGGACGGCTGTGGGTTTTGGTGACGCCCAGATCAGCCATCAGGAACGCGACGGGCTTCGAGGTCATGGAGGACCCCCGGTCGGCATGGATCGTGAGCTGGCCGTTGACGATTCCCTGTTTGCCGCACGTTTCGGCGATGAAATGTTTGGCGAGTTCGGCACTTTCCTTGTCGGCGACCATCCAGCCAACCACGTACCGGCTGAAAACGTCAATGATGACGTAGAGATAGAAGTAGGTCCACTTGGCCG
>CAIYDY010000085.1 GCA_903925015.1 uncultured Acidobacteriia bacterium | reverse complement strand
GTAGAAGGCAAGTATGAAATCACTCTTTTCCCGTCTCCCCGCGCTCGCCGCGCTGGCAGCAATCGCCTTGGCCGTGGTATCCGCCCCCCCGGCCTCCAGCGCCCAGGCGCACACCTACGAGATGCGCACGTACTACGCCATGCCCGGCAAGTTGGACGACCTGAAGAAGCGCTTCCGCGAGCACACCGTGGAAATCTTCAACCGCCACCACATGAAGAGCGTTGGCTACTGGGAACCCCAGGACAACAAGGAGAACTACCTTGTCTATATCTTGGAGCACCCGAGCAAAGAGGAAGGCCTGAAGAACTGGAAGGAATTCAGCAGCGACCCGGAATGGCAGACGGTGTCCAAGGCATCGGAAGTCAACGGGAAGCTGGTCGACCACGTTGTCCGCGTTTGGCTGGATTCGCTCGACTTCTCGGCAATCAAGTAGTGCCGATCCAGCCGTAACAACCATGCGGCAACTATTTGCCATCCTCGCGGCGGGCCTTGCGCTCGCCGCCCCCGGCTCTTATACGACTGACATTGCAGTGTGGAGGGCCGCCTATGAGGCCGAGCTGCGCGCGCCGGGCGGGTGGCTTGCAGTCGCAGGCCTGTTCTGGCTGCACGAGGGCGACAACGCCGTCGGGTCCGACCCTCTGTCGGAGATCGTCATGCCAGTCCGGACGCACAAGCGGTTCGGAAGGCTGACACTCGCGTCTGGTGCGGTGGAATTTGTGCCGGTTTCGGGAGCAGCTAGAATCCTGAAACCCGATACGCCCGGTCCAGCAGATGTGGTCGATATCGATGGGGTCGCGATGACGATCATCCTCCGGGGAGGTAGATTGGGCGTCCGGTTGCGCGACCCGGATGCTCCGGCCCGACGCGATTTTTCCGGCAGCCATTGGTTTCCGGCGGATGAAAAGTGGCGCGTCCAAGCGAAGTGGCTTCCAGCACAGGCGGGCAAGACGATTCCGGTCACGAATGTGCTGGGCATGACCAGCCAGGAGCCGTCGCCGGGTACAGCGACATTCGCACTGGGTGGACATACTCTGAGTCTGGAGCCGGTGATTGAAGACGGCGACCTATTTTTCATGTTCAAAGACGCCACCAGTGGCCACTCTACCTACGGGGCCGGACGATTTCTCCATGCGGCGATGCCGAAGGAAGGCACTGTAATGTTGGATTTCAACAAGGCCTACAATCCACCCTGCGCTTTTACTGCGTTCGCGACGTGCCCCCTGCCGCCGAAGCAGAACAACCTCCCGCTAGTGGTTGATGCGGGCGAAATGAACTACGGAAACCATTGAGAGAATGATCGTATTGGCATCCAAGTCCCCGCGCCGAGCCGAGCTTCTGGCTGCAGCTGGCTTTGAATTTTCCGTCCGCCTGGGTGACATCGACGAGACACCACTACCCGGCGAGACACCCCGGGACCATGTCCTGCGGCTAGCTTCGGAGAAAGCGGCGGCCGTTCCAGCCGACGAGGTTGAAACCATCCTGGCGGCCGACACGATCGTGGTGCTGGATGGGGAAATCCTCGGCAAGCCCCGCGACAAGAGCGACGCGCACCGGATGATCTCGGCGCTCTCAGGACGCCAACACGAGGTAATCACAGGCGTTTGCCTCCGCCGGGGTGACCAGACGTTCGTGGAAGCATCCTCGACGGCGGTATGGTTCCTGGAAATACTGCCGGACGAGATCCACTGGTACGTCGATTCGGGCGAGCCGATGGACAAAGCAGGCGCGTATGGAATCCAAGGGCTCGCGTCCAGGTTTGTCACGCGCATTGAGGGCTCCTATTCGAACGTCGTAGGGTTGCCCGTGGACATGCTCCATAGGATGCTGCGCAAATTGGAGACGTTATGACTCGGGTCGCCGCCGGAGACACCGGATTCGAACAGCGGATTCAGGACATGGCGCAGAGTGTCCAAGCGCGATTCCGTTACCATTCGATCGACCTGCCGGACGGCAGCGTTCTACCGGGACTGCAATCAGTGGAACACATGCGTCGGCGTTTGGCGGTCTTCGGGGTTCCAATGGACCTGAGGGGCAAGCGGGTGCTCGACATTGGCGCGTGGGACGGCTGGTTCAGCTTCGAGTGCGAGCGGCGTGGAGCGGAGGTGGTGGCTGTCGATTGCGTGGAACTCGACACTTTCCTGGAAGCCCGAGAGTTACTGGGCTCGAACGTGGAGTACCATACGCTCGACGTGGTTGAACTCTCCGCGGCCAAGCTTGGCCATTTCGACATCGTACTGTTCTTCGGCGTTCTCTACCACCTCCGGCACCCGCTTCTCGGACTGGAGAAGGCATTGGAACTCTCCACCGACCAAGTTCTGGTGGAGTCGTTCGTGATTCCATCCGAGAACCGGACAATTCCGGCCGTGATGGAGTTCTACGAACGGGGGGAGCTTGGGGGGCAAATCGACAACTGGTGCGGACCGTCGCCGGAATGCCTGCTCGCCATGTGCCGGTCGGCCGGTTTCGCGCAAGCCGAACTCATCGAGATCACCAGCCAGCGGGCATCCGCCATTTGCCGGCGGCATTGGCCTGAGCCCCCTGTGCCAACCGCGCCGCCGCCACACCTGAATTCTGTTGCCAACAACCGGACCCACG
>CAIYDY010000084.1 GCA_903925015.1 uncultured Acidobacteriia bacterium | reverse complement strand
TCCGTCCGTCAGGTGATTGCCAAATACTGCGCGGGATGCCACTCTGGCAGGAACCCCGCCGCCCAGTTGGGTCTGTTTGGCTCTGCTCCGCCCCCTCCAGAACGCATCGATGCGACACATATCTCAATGGAATCAACATCTTTCACCAACCAATCCCCCCATGCCGAAATTTCCGACCCATCCGTGTCCGCCCCCCGGGCCGTACCAGTCCAAGCCCCACCCCCCACATTCGACCACGCCCCGCAACAATCGCTATACTCAAACCGTGCGACGCCTCATCCCGCTTTTCCTCACCGCCCTGAATCTGGGTGCTGCCATCTTCCCGGCACCCAATCCTGAATTCGCCCAGCGCCGCGACAAGCTCCGCAACACTTTCTCCGACGCCGTCCTCGTCCTCCACGGCGCCAAGGAGTCCGAAGACCTCCACTACGGCTTCTTCCAGGACACCAACTTCCTCTATCTCACCGGCTGGGAGGAGCCGGGAGCCATGCTCGTCCTCACCCCCAACCCGGACAAGGACGACCCAGCATTCGCCGAGCGCTCCAAGCTCCCCCGCGAGATCCTCTTCCTGCCCCAGCGCGTCCCCAGCCAGGAGAAGTGGACCGGCCGCAAGCTCGGCCCGTCGGACGCAGCCATTGACTCCCGCACCGGATTCACCGCCGTCCTGCCCGCCGAACGCTTCGAGTCCGAAATCCACCGCCTGCTGGAGTCCTACCCCAATATCTTCACCACCGGCACCGAATCCATCGCAGCTCTGAAGCGGCTAGCCCCCGGTCGCAATGTCAACGATGTTTCGCCGCGGATCGGCAATCTCCGCATGGCCAAGTCCGAGGCCGAAATCGCCCGGATCCAGTACGCCACCGACGCCTCGGTCCAAGCCCACCTGGCCTCCTGGAAAGCCATGAAACCCGGCCAGTACGAATACGAGATCTCCGCTGTCATGGAGAGCAGCTATCTCAAGGCCGGATGCCGCCGCGGTGCCTATGCCCCCATCGTCGGGTCGGGCCCGAACTCCACCGTCCTCCACTACTCCCGCAACTCACGCCGCATGGACTCGGGCGAGGTCACAGTCATTGACGTTGCCGCCGAATGCGACAACTACGCCAGCGATATCACCCGCACGATCCCCGTCGGTGGCAAGTTCACCCCGCGGCAGCGCGAGGTCTACGAAGTCGTCCTCGGAGCCCAAAACGCCGCCATCGCCGCCATCAAGCCCGGCGTCACCATCCAGGAACTCACCAAGATTGCCCGTGATTACATGAACGCCCACGGCAAGGACCTCCACGGCGAGCCCCTCGGCAAGTACTTCGTCCACGGCCTCGGCCACCACGTGGGCCTCGACGTCCACGACCTGTCGAACACGACCTTCCCCCTGAGGGCCGGTATGGTGATCACCATCGAACCCGGCATCTACATCCCGGAGGAAAACCTCGGCGTCCGCATTGAGGACATGCTGCTGGTCACCCCGACCGGCTCGAAGATCATGAGCGCCGCACTGCCGCGCGACCCCGACGAGTTGGAACGTGTCATTTCCCAAGCAAAATAAGCCCCGGCTGGCCCTCGCAGCCTTGATTGCGGCTTCCGTTGTGCTCGGGATGGCGCTCAGCTGGACGGCCTTGGGCCGCCAATTCGACAACTACGCCTACGATTTCCTGTTCCGCGCACTCCAGCCGGACCCGTGGGACGCCACATCCATCATCCTCGCCATCGACGAGCCCACGCTCGCCAAATACGGCGGGAACGCGGGCCTCCGGGGTGCCTTGGCAGCGGGCCTCGAAAGGATTGCCCCTGCGAAACCCGCAGCCGTCGCCATCGACGTGGTCCTGGCCGAAAACGGCCTGCGGGACGCCGATGCCCGGCTTGAAACGGCGTTCGCGGCGACCCCGAATCTCGTCCTACCCGCCTACATCCTCCGTGACGGCACTTGGGAGAACCCCATCCCCCGTTTCGCCGCCCATGCGGCCGCCATCGGACAGGTCCATGCCAGTCTCGACAAGTTCGATTCCGTCTCCCGTGAAGCCCCGCTCATGAAAGCGGGTGGCCGCATCCGCCGCTGGTCGTTGGCACTGGAGGCCTTCCATGTCCGGGTCGGTGGCACGATTCTGGAATCCCCCGAGGAGTTAGTGGTTGGCAGTGTCCACATCCCGTCTACGCTCAAGGACGCGTTCGTGGACGGGCGCATGCTCCGCATCCGGTACCCTCCAGTGAAGATGGGAGGTATCCCCCAGATTTCGGTGGCCGAGCTGGACGCCAACCCCGCCTTGGCGGCCAAATTCAGTGGGAAGACGGTCTTCGTCGGTGTCACGGCCCAAGCTTCCGGCGACAACCGGATCACCCCCTACTCCAACACCGAGCCCGTCCCCGGCATCGAGATCAACGCCAGCGAATACGAAACCATCGCGCGCCGGATGTTCCTGGTGGACGCGCGCTGGCTGGCGGCCGCAGCGGTCAGTCTGGTGCTGGCATCGCTGGTGGGCTTGGCCTTCGCGCTCACGAGCGGCACCCGGCCCGACTGGATCGCCAACGCCGCCGCGGTTGCCGTCCTCGCCGCATCCCAGGCTGTTCCGGCCGTCGCATTCACCCGGTCAACGGTCTGGCCGTGGCTCCCCGGCACCTTGTCCGTGGTTTTCGCCATCGCCAGTTCCGCGTTCTGGCGGCAAATGGTGGTCCGCCGAGCCCTCAACCAGGCCGATGCCGAGAAAACCCGCTACCAGCGTGCCATGCAGTTCGTCACCCACGAAATGCGGACCCCGTTGACGGCCATCCAGGGCTCCAGCGAGCTGATCAGCCGCTACGGTGCCATGCCCGAGGCCAAACGCAAGCAAATGGCCGAAATGATCAACGCCGAGTCCAAACGGCTCGCCCGCATGATCGAGACCTTCCTCAGTGTGGAGCGCCTTTCCGCCGGCCAGATGGATATGAAGCAGGAGCGTTTCCCGCTTGCTGACGTGGTGGAGGCCTGCGTCGCCCGTGCCCGAGCCTACGCCGAACGCAAGTCCATCGAGATCGAGGTCGAGCCGATCCCCTCCTGCGAACTCCAGGGTGACCGCGAACTGATGGAGTACGCCATCTACAACCTGCTCACCAACGCCGTCAAGTATTCGCCGGAGCGGACGCGGGTAACGGTATTAAGCGAAGATGGTAGAGGGGATCGCGTGCACGTGGCGTCTTTGGTCCGGCTGACGATTCAGGACCAAGGCATCGGCATGGACAAGAAGGAAGTCCGGCGCGTCTTCGAGAAATTCTACCGGACCAAATCCGCCGAACAATCCGGCGAGTTGGGCACCGGGATCGGTCTATCCATAGTGGAGCAAATTGTGACGCAACACGGCGGCACTATCCAAGTTGAATCGGAGCCGGGCAAGGGGTCGCGGTTCACCCTTGTCCTAAAACGCGCATGAGCGAGAAAATCTTACTGGTTGAGGACGATCCCAGCGTCCGCCTGACCATTGTTACGTTCCTGGAAATGGAAGGCTACGACGTCGAAGCCGTGTCCAACACGCGCGACGCCCTCGACCGCCTCTCCCGGAAGACCTACCCGCTGGTCATTTCCGACATCTATATCGACGACCGAACTGGCATCGACGTGCTGATGGCCGCCAAGAAGGCCGATTCCAAGGCTCTGGTGATCCTGATGTCGGCCCGGGGCACAATGGAAACCGTTATGGTGGCCACCCGCAACGGAGCCTTCGACTCTTTGGCCAAGCCCTTCGAACTGGATACCCTGCTCGAAGCCGTGAAACGCGCCCTCGACGCCCGCAATAGCGATGACGAAGAAGTCGAGATCGAGGATCTGCCCGAAAGCGAGATGATTGGGAGCTCGGCTGGCATGGTCGAGATCTACAAGACGCTATCCAAGGTCGCCCCGACCGACGCCACCGTTATCATCCAAGGCGAAACCGGGACAGGCAAGGAACTCATCGCACGGATGATCCACCGGTTCAGCAGCCGATCGCAGCAACCGTTCGTCCCCGTGGATTGCAGTGCGATCCCAGCCGCGCTGCTCGAAAGCGAGTTGTTCGGTGCGATGAAGGGGGCCTTCACCGGTGCCGAACGCGACCGGATCGGCGTCTTCGAATCCGCCAACAAGGGCACCGTCTTCCTGGACGAAATCGGCGACATCGATCCATCGTTCCAAGTCAAGCTCCTGCGCTTTCTCCAGGAGCGTGAGATCCGCCCCGTCGGTGCCTCCCGCGAGAAGAAGGTGGACGTGCGGGTAATCGCAGCCACCAACCGCGACCTCCAGAAGATGGTGGATGACGGGAAGTTCCGCGAGGATCTCTGGTTCCGTCTGAACGTCGTCCGGTTGGATCTGCCGCCATTGCGCGAGCGCCGTGTCGATGTGCCGCTCCTCGCCCAATACTTCGTGGCCAAGTACAACGGTCGCTACAACCGGGATGTCCGGCTGACCGAATCCGGTCTCCGGACATTAAGGGACTTCACGTGGCCCGGAAACGTGCGACAATTGCAGCACCTGATAGAAAGGCTGACGATCTTGGCTCCAAACGACAGGATCGACTCCGAAGCTGTCCACGACGCGATTTCGGCCATGGAGCCGAAGGACGGCGGGGGCGAAACCTTGGCGGAAACCGAGTCGGACCAAATCCGGCGCGTCTTGGCTGCAACCGGCGGCAACAAAAGCCGCGCAGCCGCAATCCTCGGGATCGAACGCAAGACCCTCTACCGCAAGCTGGAACGCATGAAGTTGTAGTACCGTACTGAATCGCCACGAGTGCAAAAATATTTCCGATACAAACCCCGCGTCCGTCCCACTATGTTGATGGAGGTCGGATTCTGACTATGATGTCATTGCTGAACGGGTTGTTCGGTTGCCCTCATAAGAGGACTACTTTCCCGAGGACGCGCTTGTGCGCCGACGGGGTCCAAAAGGTGACCTATATGGTGTGCCTGAATTGTGCCAAGGAGATCCCGTACAACTGGACCAATATGCGGGTGGGCAGCGTGCCCGTGCCGCAGCCTACGACCGAGTTGCCGTCGCGGTTGTAGCAATATCGGTGGTCGGAACCATGCCGACCGCCTCCACTTCGGGTTGTTCGCGGGCCGACCACTCGGCACCCGCCAAAACCAGCAGTGAGGTCGCCATCGAGAACACGATAATGGACACCGAGTACGAAAACGGGCCGTACTCGTTGGTGAACTTCTTGTTCAGCCAAGGCCAGGCGAACAGGAACATATACTTTACAGCCTCGATTCCCACGCCTACCGCCGCTGCAACCGGTGCGATTCGCCAGAACGGAATCCGCCGGTTCGGCAAGATCCAGTACGTGAGGCACAGGGACAGGATCGTGATCGGGATAGCGGCCACCTTGAAGATCGCCAGCGACATCCAAGCCGGGATTACCCGCGAACCCATCTGTTCAGCTACATAGCGTTGGCTCACGGCAGTTAGCAAAACCGAGCCAAGAGCCAACCCGCCGCAAAGCAGGATCATGAACAGGCTCAAGACTTGGTTCTTCAGGTAGCTGCGGTTCTCCGTCACACCCCACGCCCGGTTGAGGGCAACCTCCAACGGCTCGAAAATCCCGTTGGCGGTAAACAATAGCAGGATGATCGAAGTGATTTGGAACCGGCCGTGGTTCACCTTGGTCAGGTTGCGGATGATAAAGGCCCCGAGATCGCCGGGAAAATAGTCACCCAGCGCCAGAACCAACGCCCGTTCCGCCGCCGAGAAGTGGAACACATCCCGCAACAGGGTCAACATTACAATCAGGAACGGAAAGAAGCTGAGCAGTACGCTCGCCGAAATGGCCAGACCGTAGACGTGGACCTCGGTCTGCGACAGATAACGGATGGTCGGGGTCCACCGTGGGGGCTTGGCGACAACGAAGAGGTCGTCGTCGAGTCCGGTCTTCCTGTTTCCAGATCGTTCCCTATCTGGTCTTTCGATAATAATCCGCACAGACTCCCTTATGTTTATGGTAGCCGGACGGACCCCGTGAATCCAGTAGCCCTAGTCCACTAAAGCCAGAACTGCAAAGGATGTCGCTGCATCCTCCATGAATTTCGATTCCACTGACCCGGCGGGGTATTTCTTGTTCATCGACGGCGCAAACCACCCACCCGTTTCCTTGTCCTGGTGTCCGGCGAGCCAGTCCCGAGCCTTCGCGGTCGCCTGTGGAGCCACCCCGCATTCGCGCAGCACAAAGGTTGCGAACGCCGTCGCGTAGGGGTGTCCGCCAGTTGGCTGCTCTGGTGCGTCGGGATGTTCCATCCACGGGCCCAGCGACTGGATGGTCCACGATCCATCCGCCAGTTGATTGGAGAGCACCTCGTCGACGACTGCTCGTTTGGCCGCCGCATCCAAAAGCGCGCTCTGCCGCGAGGACGCCCAAAGGAGTGCCAGGCGACTGTGCAGTGAGACTTCCTTGGCGTGCGCATCGAACCAGCGGACAACCTCCGCCGATTCCGCGCTGCCCGATTTCGCAGTTCCCGCCGCCAACGTACCCATGGCCGCGCCGAAGGAAAACGCCCCTTGTGATTCCCACGGGTCGAGTTTTGCGCTGTACCACTGCCAGATCCCCTTCAGATCCCCGTCGTGCAGTTGCATCGACCACATCTGGCCGTGGGCTTTCCTCGTAGCATCCCCGTTCGGGTCCTCTTTGGCTAGGAACAATGCCCCGAAGATGATTTCCGGCCCCTGGATGTTGACCTTCCGTTCGTCCCCGGCGTGGGTGCGCAGCCGGTCCAGCAGTTTCGTCTCCCATTCGGTGGGCTGGGACTCACCCAATTTCTTGCGCAGCGCTGGCCGCGCCAACAGGTAGGGCATGCCGCCGTGGCAGGAAACGCAAGTACCTTCGGGTGTCTTGGCGCGCGGCCAGGAGAACCATTCCTTCTGCCGCCCGTCCAGATATCCCGCAGCTGCCGCTGCGTCCCACCCTGCCCCCGAAAGGCAGGTTGTCGACAAAATCAGGATCGCGAGCGCACGAGTCACCATATGGAAAATTGTAGCCCGGAATGGTATGGTCTACCTTATAGAATTGCCTGATACGTCCCATCCAAACACGCATTCCCAAAGTCGTAGAACCCTGTACCGGGTCCTGATCTTTGCCGCGGCGTTTCTTTTCTCCACTGGTGGCGTAGCCATCAAGTCCTGTTCGCTCAACAGTTGGCAGGTGGCGGGCTTCCGGTCCGGCATTGCGGGCTTGGTCTTGATTGTGGCCTTGCCGGAAGCCAGGCGTGGGTGGAACAGGCTGACGTTTCTGGCTGGCATCGCGTACGCCGCGACGTTGGTAACCTTCGTAGCCGCCAACAAGATGACCACTTCGGCCAACGCGATCTTTCTTCAGTCGACCGCCCCCCTGTACATGCTGTTCCTGGCACCGCTGGTGTTGAAGGAGAAGATCCGTCGGCTGGACGTTGCGGTGGTGGCTGCGGTGGCGGTAGGAGCGGTCCTCCTCCTCAGTGGCTCGGCGGCACCGGGCCAAGCCTCGTCTGGCCCGAGAGCACTTGCTGGAAACGCGATTGCCGTTCTTTCGGGCTTCGCCTGGGCGCTCACCATGACGGCCCTGCGGTGGATCGGCTCACGGGGCAATTCGCTTTCTGTTGCTGCCCTTGGAAATGTCATCGCATTCGTCGCGTGCCTGCCGATGGCCCTCGCGGATCCAATCCATCCCGACACCTCCGACATCCTCGTGCTGCTCTATCTAGGTGTCTTCCAGATTGCGTTGGCCTATATTTTCCTTACCCGCTCCATACGTCACGTACGCGCCATCGAAGCAGCAACGTTGCTCTTGGCCGAACCGGTCTTCAATCCGCTCTGGAGTTGGCTGATCCGAAACGAACGTCCCGGACCCACTGCGCTCGGCGGGGGGGCCATCATCGTGTTCGCAGCATTTTGCGGAACTCTGCTGCAGAGCCGCCAATCCTGAGCGGCCCTACTTGAATATCCGCAGCGGGAACGTCGCGATGCTCCACACGAGCGAAAGCACCCCGCCCACTGCGAAGCCGATCAGCCGGAACGGCAGCAGGATCAGCCATAGGATCGGGTAGAAAAGCAAGGCCGCCAGAGCGATCGGCCAGCAAAGTACAAACAGGATGCACCACAACAGGAAAGTAAACATTTGGTTGTCGGGCCTCGTTCTTTCAGTCCCAGCTTAGCGGAGAACTGGGCCTGGATGCCGGGACACCTTCCTTCCGTCGTGGTTTATACTTGCAGTAGTGTCCAATTTGGCTCCCGCTGCCGTTTTCCCGTCCTTGAAGGCGCGCCGCAAGTCCATTTATGTCTTTGTCCTATTCATGGCACTTGGGTTTGCCGTAGTCGACCGTGTCGCTCCCGGGGGGCGCCACTTGGCCAAGGTTGCAGGCGTCGACACTGTCAACTATTCGTTGATGCCCCTGTCGCACGCTTCATCATTCCTGTTCGGCAGCCTGTTTCTACTCTCCTGGTGGAAAGTGCGGGACGGCACGAAGTTGAAGGGGTGGTTTCTGCTGGGTATGGTTGGTGGTATCTTTTCGATCTGCCGCTGGCAGGACGTCCTTTACCTTGGCGGCCCGATTCTCTACGATTTGTTCAATCGCCACCCCTTCCGGGATTTCCGTGGCTGGTTGCGGTCTCGGGCGGTTTATGCGACTGGGGCGTTGATGTGTTGGATTCCGCAAATCATCGAGTGGAAAATGATTTACGGCAAGTATCTGACACTGCCGCAAGGCGGCGGTTTCATCAAGTTTCCCCCGACTCACGTGCCGGATATCCTGTTTTCCACCCGCGGAAGCTGGTTTCTCTGGCCTCCCCTCATCATCATCGGTATTGCGGGCTTGGTCATTCCGGTTACCCGGAACTGGCGCTTGTACGTGCCGTGGGTCTCAATCGTTGTCTTGGAGCTTCTGGTGATCGGTGCCATGGATGAATGGCACGGCCGTGATACTTTCGGCTCGCGGTACATGCTGGCGAATACGCCGGTGGCTGCACTTGGCCTCGCGCTCCTGCTCGCCTCCCGAAACCAACAACTTCGCTGCGCTTTTGTCGGCATCTCGGTGGTCTGCGCTCTCTTTACCTCGTTGTTCCTAGTCCAGTACACGATGAAGCGCATCCCGCAGAACGAGCCTCTAACTCCAACCCAGCTCTTTCAAGAAAAAGTCCAGATCGTCCGCGTGGCCCGCCGCAAGCCCTTGGTTCGAGGTGACGTCGCGGCTCTTGAAGGGGGCGACAAAGCCGTAGTTCTCGAAAAATTGGAGCAGGCTCCGGATTTGGGCGAGGACGATGTCGCGTTGCGCATGGCAATCCCCCTTTACTTGGCCAAGGGTGATTCGGCGAAGGCCAATCAGGCACAGGTCCGGCTGGCGGCGATCCGAGCGGCCAGGCTGCCATGAACCGAAACAGCACCGCAGCAGTCCCCTTGGTTGTGGACTTGGATGGAACATTGGTCTGGACGGACACCCTCCTCGAGTCCGCCCTTTTATTGGTTCGCGGAAGGCCATTGGCCATCTTCCTCATAGTTTGGTGGGTTCTCCACGGCAAGTTGCGGCTGAAGGCCGAGTTGGCCGCGCGCACCACCCTGGACCCTCAGCATTTGCCTTGGAATCAAGGGCTTCTCGAATTCCTGCGGCATGAACGGGATGCCGGGCGCCAAACAGTGCTCGCAACCGCTTCCCGCATTGAGGTCGCTGATCCGATTGCCGTCCACCTGGGCTTGTTCGACGACGTGGTCGGCAGTTCCCAAACATTGAATCTGAAAGGCCCCTTCAAGCGGGACGAGTTGGTCCGTCGGTTCGGGGTTGGCGGCTTCGACTATGTTGGCGATAGCCCGGCCGACTGCCCTGTTTGGGCTGCCAGTCGTGTCGCGCATGTTGCTGGCCACATGAAAAACCTGCCCAGACAAGCTCTCGGACCAGGAACCAGCGAGGGCCGTCGGTTCCCGGCAATTGGTGGCCGTGGCTGGCAGGTGCCTCGGACCCTGCGCGTACACCAGTGGGTCAAGAATGTCCTGGTCTTTCTGCCCGCCATCCTGAACCACCATTTGAATTTCGAAATTCTCTTCCGGCTTGGCGTTGCCTTCCTGGCCTTTTCCCTGGTCGCTTCGGCAATGTATGTGTTCAACGACCTCTTCGACCTGGAAGCCGACCGGCGGCACCCTAGGAAGCGGTTTCGGCCCTTGGCCGCCGGTGCACTTTCGATTCCTGCCGGAGTCGCCCTTTCGCTGGGTGCCCTCATCACTGGATTCACCCTCGCCCTTTGGCTCGGCTCGCTGTTTGCAGTATTCTTGGCGGGATATGGCTCGATGGTGCTGGCATACAGCCTCTTCCTCAAGCGCAAGCCCATTTTGGACGTGGTGATTCTGGCCGTCTTTTACACTGCTCGGATCTATGCCGGCGGGCTGGCCGTACATGTGCGGATTTCACCTTGGCTGGCCCAGTTTTCAATCTTCTTATTTCTTAGCCTGGCCTTTGTGAAGCGCTACTCGGAACTGCACCGCCTTGATGCCACCATGCCGTCCGACTTTAAGACCAGGGGATACCGGGTCGGCGACCTTGCCGTTGTCGGGCAGTGCGGAATCGCCACCGGTTTTATCGCGGCACTCGTTCTGGCCCTCTATGTCAACGCCCCGGAAATCCAGCGTTTGTATCCGAGACCCGATTTCCTCTGGGGCATTTGTCCGGTATTCGTCTACTGGATCGCCCGCGTTTGGCTTGTCAGCTTCCGCGGCAATATGAACGAGGATCCCGTTTTGTTCGCCTCCCGCGACCAAGTCAGCTACATCTCGGGCTTTGTGATCCTCGTCCTCGCCATTTGCGCCATGGTGGCATGACCGAAGAATCGGTCGGCTGGGCCGATTCCCCCGCACGACCTCCAGGCGAATCAAGATTGCCGAGACTGACCAAGCCATCCCGTTCCACGAGCCAACCTCGTTTCTTGCCTTCGGTATGGGGGCGAGTGTGGGCGATTCCTGCCTCAATGACGGCAACACCCTCGTGGAGACCGTCAAGCTTGACAGCGTTCTCGCATTCGACCCCTGTCGGGACGGCTTACGTCCGGGTCCGGCATCACCTTTGACGCGATCCTAAGGCTGCTCCCGCCCCACGGATGGTTCCTGCCAGTCACCCCCGGGACGCGCTTCGCGACACTTGGTGGGGCAGTTTCCAACGACGTTCACGGAAAGAACCAGCACTGCTCGGGCACCTTCGGCTGCCATGTCCTCGGGTTCCGGCTGCGACGCAGCGACGGCACTTGGCTTGATTGTTTCCGAGCACAAAATTCCGAGATGTTTCGGGCCACCATCGGGGGCCTCGGCCTAACCGGTCTCATTACATCGGTTCAACTGCAATTGAAGCCCGTGGTGAATTCGTGGATCGATTCCGAAAACATCCGGTACGGTTCCGTGGATGAGTTTTTCGCCCTAAGCGCCGAGTCTGCGGGGCGGTTCGAGTATATTGTGGCTTGGGTGGATACACAGCCACAAAATCCTTAGCACCGGGCGTATTCATTCAGGGCAACCACAACCGGAACGCCGGGCCACTGGTTCGTGAAGCTCCTGCGAGGCCCAAAGTGGTTGTGCCCTTCATCCCTCCCGTTAGAGTCCTGAACGGGTTGACCTTGGGCTTGTTCAATTCCCTTTACTACTACGCGCGGCCAGCAGTCGTCGGGCAAAGGTCGGCCATCGGCCACTTCCTCTATCCGTTGGACCGGATCGGTGCCTACCACCGGCTGTATGGTCCCAAGGGCATGGTTCAATGGCAGGCGCTCGTGCCCTCCCAGGATGCTGCCAAGGCGTTGCTGGTGGAGTCCAAGCGGGCCGGTGCGTCATTCCTGAGCGTCATGAAGGTCATGGGCGGGATTCCCTCCCAGGGAATGCTTTCGTCTTCCGGTGAGGGTGTCACGATTGCTCTCGATTTCCCCTATTCCGAAGATCTCCTGAAAGCGTTGCCCCGGCTGGATGACCTCGTCGCATCCGCTGGTGGCCGGTTGTACCGGGCGAAGGACGCCCGCATGTCCGGGCCGTACTTCCGCCGCTTCTACCCCCAATGGGAGCAGTTGGTTCCCTTCATCGACCCCAAGTTCAGCTCGTCTTTTTGGCACCGAGTTACTGCCTAGCGGTAGGTTTAGCGGGGCCGCAGTGGATGGATGCCGTGTCTTTGCCTGCCGGAGCGGGCCAAAGGCGCAACGTATCCTGGCCATTCGCGCAGATTGCCGTGGCCGATGAAGCCGTAATGTGGATCGCGCCCCCGGTGCCGGTGCTGCCTTCGATCCCACTCGACATTGCCCCGTCCGTCAGAAAGAACAGTCCGTAGCGCTGGAATAGATCTTCCTTATTCCGCGCAACGCCGTCCGGAAACTGAACCTTGCCCGGTTGGTGCCCCTGAACGATATGGTGTACACCCAATCGTGCCGCGTACTCGGCGAGGACCTTCGCCGGATCGCCTTTAGGATCGCCGCCGAGGAACCACGGAACTCCACCTGGGCCCTTTTCACTGAGCCTGGCCTCAAGAATGGAGTCATCCCCGATGAACTGTTCGGACTGGTACCGCTGGCTGGAGAAACCTTTCGCGACTGCCTCGCTGATCTCCCGGATGCTCCGCCCGGCGGTATAGCCGCCATGGCTGAAGAACCAGTCGTTCACCCGCACCGCGACCGGCAGACTGCAAAGGAACTTGCCCAAGTCGCCGCCGCAGTCTGCCACATCCTTCGGTTTCAGACCTTTGGCTTGGAGCGCATCGGCGAATTCCAAGGTCTTCTTGCCCTTGGGATCGGCTAGGAACTCGGCCTCATGGTTACCCAGTGTCAGCACAACCCGTCCGCCCACCTGCGCCGCATCCAACTGCAGCGTGCGGATGTAGCTGATCGTCTTGACCTGCTCCGGACCTTTGTCGATCGTATCTCCGGTGATGACGAGCACGGACTTTTTCGCCGTCCACTTGCCCGATGCATCCACCACTTTGGCCGATCGCAGGACGCCTGTCAGCCTGGCGTAATCCGCGTGCGGATCGCCGATCGCATAAACATCTTCCGGTGTATCGATCTCCACCACCCAGCTGCGCTGCGCGAAAAGGCTGGTGGCCGCCAACAACGCAATCGCCGGAATGCGGATCACGGCTTCTCCGGCTTGGCCGCCGCAGGCGGGGCCGCTTTCCGAACCTGCTCGAAATAGTGCTTCACGTACGGCTGGAGCGAAACCGGAATTTCGTCGCGGCTCACATCGCCATCGCCCTCGCCATGCGCAGCAGCCTTCTTCGAATAGTCCGTGCGGAGCTGCTGATTGCCGGATTGGACCTCGATCGTTGTCTCTCCCGTCACCGTTGCTGCCCGCTTGCCGATGATCTCGCTGATCTTCCCCATCGCCTTGAGCTGCGCTGCGGCTTTCAGATCCTTCGCCCCGTCCTGGCTGCCGACTCCGCTGCCCGCCTGTGCCGACTCCTGCGCGCTCTTCGATCCCGCCTTGCCCTCGGCCTGCTGGCCTTCCTTGGCTTGGCCGTTGGGGTCGCCCTCCTGCGCCGCATCGGCCTGTTGCTGGCCCTGCTGCTCCTGGCCCTTCCCTTGGCCCTTGTCGCCCTTGTCGCCCGACTTGCCCGCCTGCTGCTGGCTCTGGTTCTTTTGGTTGCCCGCCTGCTTGTCGCCGCCGGACTTGTTCATCATGTTGTTCATGGCATCCTTCAACTTCGAAAGGAGGCTAGAATTGTTCTCGCCGTTCGAGTTTTTGGAGTTGCCCTTGTCGCCCGCCGCACCCTCTTGGCCCGGAGTCTTGCCGTCGCCCTCTTTGCCCTCATCGGACTTCTTGCCGTCCATCGGGTCGCCATTTTTGGGCTGGTCCAGCGGATCGCCGCCCTTGCCCTCGCCCGACTTGCCCGCACCCTCGCCTTTTTCGCCCTTGTCGCCCAGCGCACCGCCTTCCAGCGCTTGCTCGATCGCCTTGTCCAATGCCGCTTCCGGCTTGGCGTCCGGGTTCATCGGGATGCCCAGCTTCGCCAGCAGCGATTCCGCAGCGTCCATCTTGGCTTGGCGGGCCGAGTCCATGCCGCCCTTCTGACCGGTCTTGGCCTTGACCGCGGCTTGATCCTCGAAAATGACCTCGGTGATGGGCGCGCTCAGGTTCAAGCCGTTGCCGATACTGTAGCGGACGAAGAAGAGGGCCAATGCCAGCGCACCCACGGCGGACATCGCATAGAGCGACCGCGGCATCGTGAACGGGATGGCCGTCGCCAAATCAACCGTCGCGGCTACCTGTTCCGCCTCGCCCCTCTGGCGATCCCGGTATTCGCTCGCCTTGGCCGGATTGGCATCGAAGTACAGCGCTGTGGAGAGGGAGTCGTGCAGGCCTGCGGCATCATCGATTCGGATCGCCGTCGCGTAGTTCGTTGGCATGGCGCGCGTTACGCCACGGATGCCCAACCCAACGCCCAGCGCGGCGAAAACGCCCAGCGTCCACCACTCCAAATAGCGTGTTCCAAGGATTAGGATGAGCGCCACACCGCCGATGGCCACTGCGGCTGCGACGGCCGTTTGGGCCAACGACTCATTGACGATCAGGCGGCGGCGGGCACGACGAACAAGATCCTCTACCATCTATTTATGTTACAGCCCAGGCCTATCAAAGTGGGGTAGCGGATCTTTGCGCTGGGCGCTGACGCTCCTCTCGCTCCTCCGCCTCCAACGCTTCATTCACATCGCCGGAAACCGGACCGGCCTACCTGGACCATGTCCCCAATTACGGTCGCTTGTGGCGACGCCATGCAGGGCAGCCATTCTTGGCTGCTGAGACCTTTCCAGGTCGCCATAACCGGAGTTCGGATACGGTAACAGGATCAAATGCCCTAAATCCCCACAAGCCTCGACTCCGCATCCCCGAACCGCTCCAACTGGATCCCGAACCTATCCATCAGCGACAGATAGAGGCTGCACACCTTGCGGTTGTCGTCACCCGCCTTCACGTAGTCCAGCGTCCGTCCCGTCTTCAACGTACCGCCAAGCCCGCCCGCCAGCACCAACGGCAGCCGCGAGTTGTTGTGCGTCCGCCCAACCCACAGGTTCGAAAGGAACATCAGGCACGAATTGTCGAGCACAGTGCCGTCGCCTTCGCGCATACTGTCCAACTTCGATAACAAGTACGCGTACTGCGCCACGTGGAAGCGCGTGATCCGCTCGTAAGCATCATTGTTATTGCTGTGCGACGCCGTGTGGTGCCCATCCTTCACTTCGAGGAACGGGTAATACATCGACGAAAGATCGCGCGAAATGATCAGCGAGGCCACTCGCGTCTTGTCCGTCTGGAACGCAATCGCGATCAGGTCGCACATCAATTTTGCGTGCTCGCGCAGGTCCTCTGGCAGGCCGTTCGCTGGACGCTCCATCGCCCAAACCGGCTTGGATTGCCCTTTGGCCGCGTCCGCCGCCTTGTCCTGCGCCTTCCGCATTCCTTCGACGCGCTTTTCCACCTCCCGGACGCTCGTCATATACTCGTCCAGCTTCCCGTTGTCCTCCGAACTGATGCGCCGACCCAGTCGGTCCGCCCGTTCCTTCACCCTGTCCAGAATGCTGATGTTCAACAGGCTGCCCCGGTTCTCGAACAGCATGTCGAACGCGAGCGCCGGGTAGCACTCGTTCGGCACCGGCGAATCGGGACTCTGCCACGAAATATGGGAACTGTACGCCAACGAGAAATTCGACTCGTGGAAGCCCGTGATCGGTTGTTCGCACGCCAACACCATGCTCGATTGCAGCGTGTCCTGCCCCACCTTGTTGGCGATCATCTGGTCTACCGAGATACCCGAGTGCAGCACCGCGCCTTTTTCCAGATGCGCGCCCGTCAGCAGGCTGCCCGTCTGCGGCGGGTGTATGCCCAGTCCCATCGCACCCTTATTAAATAGGCCGTGGACCACGTTGATCTTCCCCTTCAACGGCTCCAGCGGCTCAAGGGATTTCCCCAGCTTCATCCCCGCGCCATCACCCTCGGAGCTCCAATGGTCCTCGTTGACGCCGCAGCCGAGGAACACGACCCCAAAACGCTTCGGAAACACGGCATTGCCGCCCGTCGCCGCCGTCGCCGACAGCGACTCTAGAAACGGAAGTGCCATCGTGACACCTGCTCCGCGCAGGATGGCGCGGCGGGCGATCTTTTGGTTTGGGTCAGAGGCTTGCATCATGGCACCTTACTTGATACTGAGGACTTGATACTTGAGATTGTAATGCGGTTTCGCTTGGTCAGGAATTGAGGGCTCGTCACGAGCGCTTCCACCATTGCCGAAAACTTGTACCCGCTCGAAGCCAGGTTCGTCCGCATGGCTTCCAGCAGCGGCTCGTCCGAAATCAGACGTGACCGCCCCAGCCCATACACTAGCAGCTTCTCACTCAGGTTGTTGAGGAAATCCTTCTCCCGGCGGGCCCGGATATACGTTTGCAAGCCTTCAAGGCCAACGGCATCCACCCCACCGGGGAATGTCGCCCGCGTATCCACGGCCCGCCCCGCCAGATCCTTCGTCCGCCGATCACCCACCGGCCCATAGTTCTCAAACGCCAGCCCGAACGAGTCGAACCGCGCGTGGCACGCCGCGCACATCGGGTTCGCCCGGTGCTGGACCAGCAAATCGCGCACCGGCAGATCGGATTTCGCCTCGTCGTGCGGCAATTCGGGCACCACCGGCGGCGGGGGCGGCACAATTTCGCCCAGCACCCTTCGCGCCACCCAATACCCGCGCTTCACCGGACTCGTCCTCAGTCCCGGCGCATTCAGCGTCAGGAACGCAGCCATCGGCAGCAAGCCCCCGCGTCCGTAGGCGTCAGCGTTATCCACCCGGACCCAGTGGTCGGGACCGCCCGCGACCGTCGGCATCCCGTAGTGGGCGGCCAAGGGCGGATTCACGAACGTATACTTCCCGTAAAGCAGGTCCAGCACCGGCCTGTCGTTGCGCAGCATGTCCGCGAGGAAGCGGATCGGCTCCTCGAACATAGCCTGTCGTAGGACGTCGTTGAATTGCGGGAAGCGCTCCCGGTCCACCGAATTCAAGGTTTCAAACTGGCGGAAGGCCAGCCAGTTGCCGCCGAACTCGGTCGCGAAGCCGCGCGCGCGGTCATCCTTGAACATGCGGCGGACCTGCCCCACCAGCACGGCCGGTTTCGCCAGGTCCCCGGCTGCGGCCCGCGCCAGCAGTTCCTCGTCCGGCAGACTCGACCACAGGAAATAGCTGAGCTTGTTCGCCAAGGCTAGGCCCGAGAGTGGCACGGTGGCACCCGTGGCGGACGGCTTGGCAGCACCCCCGAAGCTTGTTTCGACCAGGTCCGGGCGGTAGAGGAAGTCCGGCGACACGAGCAGGGCTACCAACGACCCGCGCATCGCCTCCTCATGGTTCAAATTGCTTTGGGTGCGCAGTTGGCGGTAGTAGGCGAGGATGTCCTCCCGTTCCTCGGCCCTCAGCGGACGGCGATAGGCCCGCGCGGCGAACTTCAGCAGCGCTTCCAGATGCCGCAGTTCGGCGTCCTTCCGGGTCTGCTCCACCAGTCGTATCTCCGAATTGATGGCCTGGAAATGGGACTTCAGCGCCGCCAATACAGAAGGGTTGTTGGCGCCAGCCCCGGTTTCGAGGTAGTAGTCGCGGTAGCGGAGCACCGTCGCCTGCGTTGTGGATTCATCGAACGTCGGCCTCGTGATGGCCCTCCCGAGGCGCGCGGCAGCCGATTCGAACAGGAACTGCCGCCACGTCCGGACCGTGTAATCCGCCACGAAGTCGAAATCCAGCCAAAGCGCTTCGAGCTCCTTCTTCCCCTTCTCATCTAGGATCAGCTCCGCCAGCGTCGAGTCGTCCCGGAAATACCCCATCACATTGTGCAGCCCGGCCCCAAGCAGCCGTCCCTTGTCGTAGCTGTCGATCGGGTAGAAACGACCCCGTTCCCGCGCGTAGAACCCCGTCGGAAACGCCTTGCTGAAGGCCACGAAGGACGTTTCGTATCGCGCGCGCTGTCCTGCGGGGACGACCAAGTCCGGGTCTTCGCGGCGCTCCTTCTGGTAGTCGGCGATGGCCTTCTTCACCTCGACATCCTCGCCCCTCCCGAACGTCGGCCCGCGCGTGACCGTGAATTCGGGGGCGGGCGGTTCGCCTTCAACCCGCAGGGCACCGGGGTCGAAGTCCCTACGGTGGGCCGCGATCTCGCGGTTGCGCCAGTAGACGAACGGCTGGAAATTGACGTTCAGGCCGGGGACCGCGGGCACGTCGAACAGCTTTTCCGTATGGCGGCGGATGCGGCGGACGAAATCGCGCATCTCGACGCAGCCGGCGCGTGCGATGTCGAGCTCACCGGGCTTGGGGCTTGGGAGACTACGCCACATTGCTTGGAGTTTGACTGTCGGGCCTACCTCTTCTTTCGTCAGTTCCAACAACTGCCAGACTTGTTCGAGGTACCGCGCCGACAGCTTGTTCCCGCCAGCCACGGACCCGAGCGTCGCCTGCGGCATGCCCAGCGCCGCGCGGTGCTTGTACCGCCAGGCGGCTGCAAAGTAGTCGGCGAAATCGGTCGGCTGCCGGTCGTAGAATGCAACAATCCGCTGGATGGCCCAGCGTTCGCGGTCGGTCTCGACCAGCATCGGATACGGCGCGAAATCAAAACTAGTGGGCGTAAGCACCATGTGGTCCGCCGTCTGGCGCGCGGCTTCCAAGTACTTGGCCATCAGGCCGGGCGAGATGCTGAGCGACTCGCCGGAGTTGTCGAAACCGGCCTCGTTGGCGGGGTCGACCGGGAATTCCCTTGCGGGCCGGAGGTCGACGCCGGTCAGGTCCCGGATGGTGTAGTTGTATTCGGAATTGCTGAGGCGGCGGTTGAGGACGGGACCGGGATCCCCGGCATGCTTGCGGATTTCCTCGGCGCGGACAGCCTCGATCCAGCCGGTGACCTTCTGGCGGGCGTCGGCGGGGAGGGCCGGGGCCTGATTGGGCGGCATTTCGCCGGAGGCGACGCGCTTCAGCACCAGGTCCCAGCGGGGGTAGTCGCGGACCACGGGGGCGAGGGAGTCGTAGGACTTGAGGTCGAATTGCGCGGCGGGATTCGAGCCGGAGTGGCATCCGACGCAGTATTTGGCAATCACCGGACCGACGGAATCGGAGAACTGGCGGTCCAGCGAGGGTGCCGGGGCCGCGGAGAGTCCGGATGCAGACAGTGAGGCAAATAGTAATGCCGCGAGCGCGAAATGCCCCTTCCGGAAGTGGTTCATGGTGGTTGTCGGGGTGTCGTTATCTGGCAATGCTGCCTACACGTTATCATGTCGCTGCTGGGACTGGTGGAAGCGACCGGTTTGACGTGGGCCAGTTTTCCGCGAGCCGAGGATACGGTCAAAGTAGCAAAGTAGCGGCCACCGCGAGTGGTTGTCGACTACCCGTTCTCGAGCGGCATAGACTGAGAAGTAAATAATGGCATGCCTTCTGAGGAGGGAAACCGGACGGCGTCTGCGCGCAGGGCAGCGCGCACTGTACGCCTCGTTCTCGCTTTTTTCAACCCCCAAGAGCCTTTGTTTGCCATTGCTGACGGCGTCTCCTTGTGAAACAACGACGACGGGCTGAATGTTCGATGCCGAAGCCGCCGTCAAAGGGGTGGCCCCCGCGGTGTCCCAGCATCGGGTTGAATTCGTGCAGCTCTTCCACCCGGTGCAGCAACGCCGGCCAGCGCGATTCAGGGGTGACCGAGTTCGGAATCTACAGCCCACCTCAGGATTGGAAGACTCCTCGTGATTGTTGCCCAGATCAAGTCCTCATCCACCGCTTCATACTCGTGGCGGTAGACGTTTCCTGCGGCGGCGATGGAAAACCAATCGATGTGGGGATGCCGCTCCTTCAGTTCCTCGGGCAGTCTGCGTGATGCTTCAGAGATAATTTCGAGTGCGCGCACCACGGCATACATCGTTTTGGTGTCCGATGTTAGTGTCTTGAGTGTGAATCCTCAACGAAACCAGCCACAAGATCAATGTTATCCCGGATATCGAGCAGCCTTTGTGCCGGATTTTTAGAAGGCATTGACAGCGTCCCGGAGGATGTTGTCCCTAAGTAGCGGCTTCAAGGTCTTTCGGTTTACCACATCGCCAACCCCGCCAAGGATGTCCCCGATATAGAGTTTGATGCGCGAATACTCGAATATTCCCAGTTCTTGACTCCGGTCCAATTCCACGAGGACATCAATATCACTGTCATCGTCGGCTTCCCCCCGCGCTACGGACCCAAACACGGCAGCATGCGCCACGCCCATCCCGCGCAGGTCGGACTCGTGGGTCCTCAATGCATGGAGAACGTCGGCGAGACGGGGAATAGGCATTTCATTCGTGATTCTAGCAGGAAGGAATGTTGAGTCGTTCATCCAGCAAAGGCGCTCAGTCGGGGCTCGTCCGACTTTGCTTGGTCGATCGCCGTGTCGAATGGTCAATACGAACACGTTCTTTCAGACTTTTGCGGATCTCGTAAATCGCGCGATCCAATCCCAGCCATGGCCACTCCCGCGACGACCAAATCCGCAGAGCTGCGGTTACTCGCCCGGCAGCAATCGTAGTGGACCTCGCAGAGGTTGACTGAATGGGCGTAGAACCGGTTGGCGAGCAACTGTTGCACGACCTCGCCGCCTCTCTCGCCGCGCAAGAGCGCGATCATCACGCAAGCATCGAGAACATAAATCAAACCCTCTCCCTTACTGGGAAACTGGTATTTCCCCGAGGTTTTCAGCGTCGTCGTCTCTTTTGCGTCGGAGGAAGACATCAACCGGGGAGAGCACGTTGGCAAATTGCCCGAAAACATCGACCCTTTGGGCTTGCAGGATCCCCGTATCATCCATCGCCAAGGCAAGGACTACCTTCTGGCGATCAGCGGGCGACAAAAATGCTGCTTGATGAACGAATTCGTCTGCGGTGGTTAATTGCATAGTTGCACTCCCATCTGCATTCTAGCGCAAAAAACCAGGTTCATCGATGGGTGGTGGCGAGAAGACCCAAGACCGAGTGTTTGGTTGGACCAATCGGTAGGCGGATTCTGTACAAACCTAAGTTGCGCTTGGATCGGGTCCGGTCGGCCTGAGCAGTTCGTTGAACTTCGGGTTATTCCTGCACCCTGCAAAATCGTCCACATCCCCATCGCGCAACGTCAGCAAGTCCCTGATCGAATCCTCGTGGAGGGATTTTGCCCGTAACAATGTGTCAATCGTCCTAGAAACGTCCTCTGAATCGATTGATTCACCGGCGGGCGCCGACGGTATCAGCGATTCTGAGTAAAACTGCTCAGGGTATCTCTCTCGGCGCGCGTATGCTATTGCCAGTTGGAACAGTACACGCGCTGCGGGTGCTCCTGTCCCCGGGGATTCATCGTACTCCTCTCCGATACGGATAGCGTTGACGAACCCATCGGGGCCATTATCCAAAAGGTATACCTGAAGAAGGGCATCGAAGATGCATGTCCTCAACGGTTCGCTCGGACTTTTCTCAACTTCCGTTGTTGGTGACTGTTGGTGCTTCCATATATGGCCTTTGGCATTTTCGAGTGTTGCAATCACATCCGATTCAGGCTTCTTTTGCATATGCAATGCCCATGCCCACTCCAAACAATATTCGGCTGCAGCTAGGGGATTCCTATCAAGGTATTCCCATAAGTTCGCTTCACTGAAAATGTCACAGGCGCTGCTGAAGTCTCCTGCGGCTACCCTTTTTTTAGCTCTCAGCCACTGGTCACTGACATCCCACTGGCTGAGGTATTCAGCGAATGGAAGGGCCGCGCCAGAAGAATCGCTGGGAACGAAAGGCCTAAGTTGAGAATCTGATCCGGTCATAATAGGCTTTACTGTAGCATCTCGACAAAAAAAACACAACTTTCGCCGAACCACAAAAAAAAGGGGGCGGCGCAACCGCGCCGCCCCCCTTTCCACATCCCAACTTCACCGCAAACTAAGCCGTGCGATTCGTATCCGAAGC
>CAIYDY010000083.1 GCA_903925015.1 uncultured Acidobacteriia bacterium | reverse complement strand
GTCCAATATGATTTGAAGTCGCCGCTGACCACGCCCCGGGGTCTGAAAGATCCGGAAAAGGCTGCCCAGCAGTTGGACGCTGCAGCCACCGAGACCGTAAAGCTCTATGGATCACTGGATGTTCCCTGGGGTGATGTGATGCGGTTCCAGTTTGCCGGACTCGACCTGCCGGGTAATGGCGGGTTCGGGAATCTGGGGATCTTCCGGGTGATCACCTTTGGCGACGCCCATGGCAAGACCCGTTCCCAGACCCATGGCGAAACATGGATTTCCGCAGTTGAGTTCGGAAGCCCGGTCCGGGCCCGTGTTCTGATGACTTACGGCAATTCCTCGCAGCCGGGATCGCCGCATGCCAAGGACCAGTTGCCGCTGCTGGCGAAAAAACAACTTCGGACCGCGTGGTTGACGAGGTCCGAAGTTGAGGCGAATATGGAGAGCCGGGATCGGTTCTAGGCCTATTTCCCGGTTTTCTGGGCCTGGGCGGTTTGGTCGAGGTACATCGACGGAAAGATGTCCCTTGAGTTGCGGGCCGGCGGCATCGTCTGGGGCGATGGCTCGAAAGGAGCCAATGCAACAGGCAGAGTGTTGGTTGGAACAGGCGCGAAGCGCTCCACTGCAGGGTTGGAGTGCTTTCGGCCAACAGGGGTGACTTCCACCATCGCGGCGATTACGTCGTCGGGGGTGCCAGCCTTCTTCAGTGCGATTAGGGATTGGGCGTCCACCGTGAAGGTGTGCGGGGTTGTGCGTACCAGCCGTGTGATGACTTCCGGGCTGAGTTCGGCTTGCGCCAGCGCAACCACCTCTTGGTTGTTCAGAACGGACAGATCCGAGGTGTCCCGAGCCGCCAGCAGTTCCTGTTGCCTGCCGGAGTGGTCCCTGGCCCATGTCTGTGCGGTAACCTTCGCGTTGGTCGCAACCACCGCTCCGACACCCGCCAGCAGGATGGTGGCGAGAACCGCCGTTTGCTCCCAGCGAATTCTCAGAAGTTTTGCCTTGCACTGGTTGCATCGGTAGGGGTATACCGAAAAGCACGAAAGGGCGTAACTGATGAAGGAGCGTCGCCGACTGCGGTGGACTTCGCCGCCGCACTGGTCGCATGGAGCGACATGGTCCTTCTTGCGGTTTTCCTGTTTGCCAAAGTGAACCTGGCCACCCTCAAGGGCAACGCGGTCGCGCTCGTGCGTGTCCGAAGGCATGGCATATTGAGCCGAAATCATACTACCTTCCTCCTTTTGTGGAAGTCTACTGGAGCACTGCCTGGCAAGCTTTCGGGGTGACCCGGTGTCCTCGTGGCATGTGAAGCCGGGACCGGGTCGCACTATGATGTCCCCACTATCGGGCCACCCGCGCTGCCATTGTGCGCTGTGTTGAGTTCCATGTTCGGCCAGCGTTGGATCAGCCTCCGAAGGTCTGCCGCGAGTCGAACGCCATCGTACCGTGATAGTACTATACGTAGTAGTACCAAATTATCTATCTCCACGCAACCGGTCTCCGTGAAAATCCTACTACCGGTTGGGATCAAACGAGGTCCAAGTGGTTCGTATTAACGCGAATAACTGGGTAGTAATACAAGACACATTCATGCCGCCCGCCGTCAGCATGAGCACCCGGACCGAAAACCGGGTGCGTCGCACATCCCAGCGTTCTATGCTACTTAAAAGCTGCACTAAAGTCTTGTGCCGGTACGATCAGTACATCAGGCTGCGACATGAAAGTCAAGGGCCCGGAACACAAATTTGTTATTTTTCTGGTGCAAATCCGGCAGGTCATTCAGATCGTAATTGCCTCGTTAATTGACACGCGGGTCGCGCCAACTTGCCCCGTTGCCGACGGGCCCGTGCACCTCGACCAGCATGTTGCTGGTACTGGTACCCTCTCGACACGTACCTTCGAATAAGATAGGCGGTTATGAAGCGCAGATCCTTTCTCGGCCTGGCTACCGCCGCCTTCGGCCTGCCCGGCACCATGTGCCCCCCGCTCGCATTCGCGGACGAAAAGAGCAGGTTGAAGATCACATCCGTGCGCTTGGTCAATCCGCGCCCAAAACACCCTTTGCCTGCGTTTACGCCATCCAAGGACGCCTGGTCCACAAACGGCGTCGAGGTTGCCAGCCCGATGTCCATGTACCCGGAATACAAGGCCATGCGGTCCCTCTTCATGCCGGATAACGGCAAGATGCCCGGATTTTACGTCGAGATCGGCACGGACAAGGGCATCAAGGGAATCGGCCAGGGCGGCATCGGCGGTGGTCCCCTCGTGGAACAGCACTTCACCAAGCTGCTGCTCGGCAAGGACCCGTTCGACATCGAGCGGATCTGGGATACGCTGTGGCGTTCCAGTATGTACTACGACCGGGCTGGCATCGGAATGCACGCCATCAGCGGTATCGACCTGGCCCTGTGGGATATCGTCGGCAAGGCTCTGAACACTCCCGTCTACCGCCTGATCGGCGGCGAGACGAAGGCCCGTATCCCGGCGTATTGCACGGGAAACGATATCGACCAGCACCTCGAATTCGGATTCAAGCGCCTGAAGCTGGCCATGGCGCATGGCCCAGCGGACGGTCGCGAGGGGATGAGGAAGAATGTCGAGCTGGTCAAGAGCACCAGGGCCAAGATCGGCGAAGATGGCGACATCATGCTCGACTGCTGGATGGCGTGGACCGAACAATACACCATTGAAATGGCCGCAATGCTGGCCCCCTACCGTCCCTACTGGATGGAGGAAGTGCTCCAGCCGCACGACTACGAGGGTTTCGGCCGCCTCCGCGAGGCCGTCAAGCCGATCCGAATCGCCACTGGCGAGCATGAATACACGCGCTACGGCTTCCGCCAGCTGTTGGAACATCGTTCAGCCGGTTTGTGGCAGCCCGACATGCACTGGTGCGGAGGTCTGACGGAACTGCGGCGGATCGCGGCGCTCGCCGCAACTTGGGACATCCCTGTCATTCCCCACGTTGGCGGCACCCGGGACGGGGTCCATTTCACGATGGCGACCACCAATGCCCCGTGGGCCGAAATGTTCATGCCACCGCCCGGAGCACCCAAATCCGTCTACGACCAGTGGTCTGAGCTCAACAGCGTCAGCCGAGGCCCCGAAGGAATTTACGTGCGACCGCCGGAAGATCCCGGTCTGGGCTGGGATTTTGAGGAATAATAGGGGAACGATGAACAAACAGATATTCGCGATGGCGCTGCTCCTGCCGGCGGTCGCCTCCGCCCAGTTGGTGGACGATTTCAATCCGCCCAAGTCGGCCTGCTGCGTCGGCGGCATGGCCCAAACGCTGGCCGCCACGGTCCAGGACTGGAACCAGATGGGCCGCTACCACGCCGACAACGAAAAGCTCAAGGGGCAAGCTGCGGAACCGGGCCGTGTCGTCTTCATGGGCGACTCCATTACGGACGGCTGGAAGCTATCCCAGTACTTCCCGGGCAAGCCCTACGTCAACCGCGGCATCGGAGGTCAGACCACGCCGCAGATGCTCGCCCGCTTCTTCGAGGACGTCATCAACCTGAAGCCCGCTGCCGTGGCAATCTTCGCCGGAACCAATGACATCGCCCGCAACACCGGCCCCGAGACTCACGAAATGGTCCAGGAGAACTTCCAAGCCATGGCGGAGTTGGCCAGAGCCCACGGCATCAAGGTGATCCTGTGCGCGCTCACTCCGATCAGCGACTACGGCCCACGTCCCATGACCCCCGGACGCCCGCCCGCCGATATCCTCAAATTGAATGCGTGGCTGAAATCATACGCAGCCAAGACGGGTGCGGTCTACGCGGACTACTATTCCGCCACCGTGGATGACAAAGGGATGCTCAGGGAGGGCATTTCACGCGACGGTCTCCATCCGAACGACAAGGGCTACGAACTCATGGTTCCGGTGATCAACGCCGCCATCCAGCAAGTCATGAAATAGCGATTACCGACGGCGCAGGACCCGACGGCGCAGCAAATGCTGTCGAAACCGAAAACGCTCCGGGCTTGGTGCCACACGCCCCAAGGTGTTCCAGTTTGGATTTTCCGTCGGCGATGGTTGGCACTTCACCGACGGGAATCCACCACAAGCACATCGAAGGCTGCTCCATCTTCTCGATCCCAACGGCCTGTCGCGGAATGAGGTGATGCGAGCGGTGGCGACCTGCTTGAGCGCGTCCACAGACTCCCATATGGAAATGTTGACGACGAGGCGGTACCTTCGCGCTGAAGACAAGGTCCAGCGAATTTCCACCTTGGGACTTCAGCCGCCCGACGGCCGGAAAGTCGGCGATTCTCGGGTCTTTGATCGGTGCCAGCAATCGCGCAGTGTTGATTTGACAGAGGTTGTGCATCCGCATGTCTTCATCGGACCCAGGCGGTCCCTAACGGGATCCTCACACAGCCGTCATCGAAACCACACACTTGCCGGATATGCTAGATTGCGGCCTACTGAAAAACGTTCAGTTGGAACGCAAGGTATTCGAGCACACCACTCCCTGGAGATTGGAATGATTTTGAATAAAACACTGGTACGCAGCATTTCCCTGATGATGGCTGTTTCCCTTTTGGCCGGAAGCCAGCTCGCAGCCCAGGACGGAACGGTTTCCCAAGCCAACGAACTGGCGACGCTTCGGGCTGCGGTCGCGGCCCAGCAGAAGCAGTTGGAATCCCTCCAGCAAATGCTCGAGAAGCAACAGACGCTCCTCGACAAATTCCTGAACGCCGCTGCCGAACAACCCCAGCGCGCCACATTGGGCACCGTCGCCAGCCTGACGCCGATGATTCCGATGGCCCCTGTCGCTGCCCTGGCAATCCCGGCCCCCGCCCAAGCTGCAGCCCCGGCCACACCGAACACCAATACAGCCGCAATCGACGCACTCAAGAAAACCGTTGACGGCATTGCCAAGAACCTCGGCGGCTTCAAATTCAGCGGCGATTTCCGCTTCCGTATCGACGAGCAATTGCGCCACGGCAACAACATCGCCGGGCCGATCCAAAACTCGCGCGCCCGTTACCGCATCCGGCTGAACATCGACAAGGAAATCATCCCGAACCTGACTGCCCACGCCCAACTCTCCACCGGTCCGTTCACCAACATGCAGACGAACGACCAGGATTTCGCGGGCATCGGCATCAAGGCACCTTTCAGCCTTGCCGAGGCGTGGATCAAGTACACCAAAGGTAGCTTCACGGTCCGCGGCGGTCGCGTGGAAGAGGTCTTCGCCGACAACCAGCGTTTCGTCTTCGACGACGACATCCGCCTGAACGGTTTCGAGGCCCGTTACAACAAGGCGCTCAACAAGAACGTCACGTTCGAGGCCCGCGTCGGCGAGTATATCCTGACCAACCCGAACACTCCTATAGTCGGCGCGGGCTCACCTTACTTGCTGATTGGCTACTCGGTTGGCCAGAAGGTCCGCGACGCTTCGATTTTCCACCCCGGCGCGATTCTCAAGGCCAAGACCGGCAAGTGGGTCAACCAGATCTACGGCGACACCATGTTCGTCCACAACGCAGACCAGATCCAGCTTGCCTCCATCAATTCCAATCCGAATTCCACCAACGTCCTGACCACCGGAACGCAGTTGCTTGCAGGCAACGCGGTCGGCATCATCCTCTCCGGCGCAATCGGACAGACAGGCAATGCCGTTCTGACCTCCGGCGGCGCGATGCTTGCGGCCCGCAAGTGGCAGATTGTCAAGGGCGGCTTCCGCACCGACTTCGCCGACGCAAAAATCGGCAAGGTCTCCATGCCTTTCTGGGCTGACTTCCAAGCCCTTGGCAACGCCGGTGCCGACTCCGACAACAAGGCCTTCATGGCCAGCGTCAACCTCGGACAGATCCGCAAGTCCGGCGACATGCGCTTCCTCTATCAATACTCCTGGAAGCAGGCCAACTCGATGATCGCCCAGTTCACGGACGACGATCTGGGGACCCAGTCCGGCGTCAACACCCGCGTCAACTCCATCCGTTTCGACCTCGGCCTGACCAAGTTCCTGCAATGGCAGAACATCCTGTTCATCCAGGACCCGATCGCGGCGAACCGGCCCGGATTCTTCGTCCCCGTGCAGAAGGGTGCCAACACCACCTACCGCTTCCTCGGGCACTTGGCATTCACGTTCTAGATGTCGGAAGGACCTAACCAGTCTGTAACGCAATTGTCATATTGGGATGACACACTAAAGGTGTCATCCCTCTTTCCGAAAAGAAATTGAGAGGAAAAGCAAATGAAAAAAATCACCCTAGCCGTTTCCACACTTGCCGCTCTGTGCGCTGCAACCGCTTCCGCCCAAAACTTGACCGGTGCGGGCGCCACCTTCCCGGCTCCCATTTACCAAAAGTGGTTCTCCGATTACAAGGCCGCCCACTCAGCGGTCCAGATCAACTACCAGGCCATCGGCTCCGGCGGCGGCATCAAGCAGCTGACCGACGGCACCGTTGACTTTGGCGCCTCCGACATGCCGATGACCGAAAAGCAGGTTGCCGATGTGAAGGTGAAACCCTTGCACTTCCCGACCGTCCTCGGCGGCGTGGTCCTCACCTACAACGTCCCCGGTGTTGAAACCGGCTTGCAGCTCTCCGGCGACGTCGTCGCGGGCATCTTCATGGGCACCATCAAGAAGTGGGACGACCCCAAGATCAAGGCCGACAACAAGAAGGCCGCCCTGCCGAACAAGGACATCGTCGTCGTCCACCGGTCCGATTCCTCGGGCACCTCGTTCGTGTTCACCGACTACCTCTCTGCAGTCAGCCCCGAATGGAAGTCCAAGGTTGGTGCCAGCACCGCCGTTCAGTGGCCCACCGGACTTGGCCAAAAGGGCAGCGATGGTGTTGCCGGCATGGTGAAGCAGACCCCGAACTCCATCGGCTACGTCGAGCTCTTGTTCGCCGTCCAGAACAAGATGGCTTTCGCCGACCTGAAAAACGCCGCCGGGAAGTATGTGAAGGCCTCGTTCGAGTCCGTCACCGCCGCCGCGGCTGCTTCGAAGGGCCTCGACAAGGATCTCAAGGGTTCCATCGTCAATGCTCCCGGTGCCAAGAGCTACCCGCTCTCGACTTACACCTGGCTGCTTATCCCCAGCAAGATCGAAGATGCTGGCAAGAAGGCCGCGATCACCGGTTTCCTGAAGTGGGCACTAACCGACGGCCAGAAGCTGGCTCAAGGCCTTAGCTACGCCCCGCTGCCTGCCGGCGTTGCGAAACTGGCCCTCGCTCAGATCGCCGAGATCAAGTAGGAAAGCCCCCCGTAAACCGCCATGGCCACTCCCGCCGCCGATATGCGGCCCAAATACAAGAAAGCCCTCATCGGCGGCGACGAGCTGGCCAAGGCGTTTACGTTTCTGTTCGCTGCCCTCATCTTGGTAGTGACGGCGATGCTGGTGGCCGAACTTTGGCGCACCTCGTCCCCGGCCAAGGAGAAATTCGGTATCGGGTTCCTGACCTCCCAGTTGTGGAACCCGGTTACTGACGAATACGGTGCTCTGCCGTTCATTTACGGGACCATTCTTACTTCCACCCTGGCCCTCGTAATTGCAGTGCCGCTGGGCGTGGGTGCCGCAATCTACCTGTCCGAACTGGCACTCCCCAGGGTCTCGAACGCCCTCACTTTTCTCGTCGAACTACTCGCAGCCGTTCCCAGTGTTATCTTCGGCCTCTTGGCGATTTTCACCCTTGTTCCCGCCATGCGCGACTACGTCCAGCCCGCACTGCAAAAAATCTTCAGCTTCCAGCCCATGGCCCCCTTCTTCGACGGGCCCACGTTCGGAGTTGGCTACCTAACTGCTGGAATCATCTTGGCGGTCATGACCTTTCCGTTCATCATTTCTGTCTCCCGTGAAGCCCTGATGGCCGTACCGCGCGAGCAACGCGAGGCCGCCTTGGCTCTCGGTGCCACCAAATGGGAATCCACTTGGCAGATCGTGCTCCCGTACGCCAAACTTGGTATCCTCGGCTCCATATTCCTCGGTTTGGCCCGCGCCTTGGGTGAAACGATGGCCGTCACGATGGTGATCGGCAACAGCGAGGCCATCCACCAATCGATCATTTCCCCCGGCTACACGATCGCCGCCGTCATCGCCAACAATTTCGCGGAAGCCTCAGGTAAAATGTTCACCTCCGCCTTGGTCGAGTTGGGCTTGGTGTTGTTCGCCCTCACGATGCTCATCAACGGTTTTGCGCAGCTCATGATCGCCCTCACCACCAACAAGGGGGCCAAGAAATCCTAATGACCATTGCAATGTCCCCTAGGAACCGGCGCAGGCTGATCGTAAACAACGTGATGCTGACGGCGACATTCCTTTGCGCCGCCATCACGGTTTCTTCGCTCTTTCTGATCCTGGCCTACTTGTTGAAAAATGGTGCCCAGTCGGTTGACCTGAATTTCTTCACCCAATTGCCGAAGTCGCCGGGCGAACTTGGCGGCGGAATGGCGAACGCCATCGTTGGCAGCGCCACAATTGTGGCACTGGCCTCGGCCATCGGACTCCCGATCGGCTTCCTTGCAGGTGTCTATCTGGCCGAGTTCAGCCCCAAAAGCCTAGGATTCCTGATTCGCTACACCGCCGACCTGCTGAACGGAGTTCCCTCGATCGTCATCGGAATCTTCGCTTGGGGCTTGATCGTCCACAACATGCACCACTTTTCGGCGCTCGCCGGTGGCTTCGCCCTCAGCCTGATGCTGATCCCAATTACTGCCCGCGGCACCGAACAGTTTCTGCTGGAAGTACCCCGCACGATGCGCGAAGGCGCGCTCGCCCTGGGTGCGCCGATGTGGGTCACCATAGCAACGGTCATCGTGCCGGCGGCGCGAAAAGGTATCATGACATCGATGATCCTTGGCGTTGCCCGCATTTCCGGCGAAACAGCCCCACTGCTGTTCACCGCCTTGGGCAACCAGTACTGGGCCACCAGTTTGAACGAACCGACGGCATCCTTGCCCGTAATGATCTTCACCCACGCTACCGCCCCTTACGACGATTGGCACCGCCAAGCCTGGGCTGCCGGCCTTGTGCTTCTGGGCCTCGTTTTTATCGCCAACATTCTTGCCAGAACAATCGTTTCGAGAGGAGCATCGCTACCCAAGTAGCGGCTGAAACCAATGAGCGCTTCAACACAACAAGGCACCATCAGCCAAACCGCGTCTCAAATTCCCCCGGCAGTTTCTCCTGCCGCAGCTGGACCGCAACCGCACACCATTCCACAAGCCATGTCTCCCACTCCGCAAATCAACCCGGTCAAGATGCGGGCCAAGAACGTCAACTTCTATTACGGTTCATTCCAGGCGCTCTACGACATCAATCTGGATTTCGCCACCAACAAGGTCACTGCGATGATCGGACCGTCCGGTTGCGGCAAGTCCACCTTCCTGCGCAACCTGAACCGCATCAATGAGACCCTGCGCGACACCCGTCTTGAGGGTGAAATTACCCTCGACGGCGAAAACATCCTCGAACAGGATGTAACGGCTGTCCGCCGCCGGATCGGCATGGTTTTCCAGCGCCCGAATCCGTTCCCGAAGTCGATCTTCGAAAATATCATCTACGGGCCCAAGATCAACGGCATGCTAAAGGGCCGTAACGCTGCCGAAATCGTGGAAACGAGCCTCCGCCGCGCCGCACTTTGGGAAGAAACCAAGGACAAGCTGCACGAATCGGCCTACGCCCTGTCCGGCGGCCAGCAGCAGCGCCTCTGCAT
>CAIYDY010000082.1 GCA_903925015.1 uncultured Acidobacteriia bacterium | reverse complement strand
GTCGAGCGCCGATTTCCGTGTGATCTCGCGCGAAAAAGCGACGACCGCCGCGATGAAGATTCTCGGTTTCCCGCAGCCGTTCATCCTCACCGTTGGCGACCTGCAACCTCGGAAGAACCACATTGCCCTGATCGCCGCTTTCGCGAAACTGGTCGCAAAGTACCCCCAGTTCCCGCACCGTTTGGTCCTGGTGGGCAAGAACACTTGGTTTGCGCCAAAGGTCCGGGAGGCGGCGCAGAACTCCGGCGTAGCCGACCGCATTCATTTCGCCGGGTTCGTTAGCGATACCGAGCTGATCAACCTCTACAACTCCGCCGACTGTTTCATCTTCCCTTCGCTATATGAAGGTTTCGGGTTGCCGATCATCGAAGCCATGGCGTGCGGCCGCGCCGTTGCGTGTTCCGATACCTCCGCCATGCCGGAGGTGGCCGACGGCGCGGGGCTCTTGTTCGACCCCTTGAGTGAGGAAGCCATGGTACGTGCAATGGCTGACATCCTACTCGATGGGGAATTGCGGGCACGGATGGAACGGCTTGCTGTCCAGCGTGCCACCGTCTTCAGCTGGCAGCGCAGCGCCAAGGCGACGTTGGAAGTTTACCGGCAGGTCGTGGAGGAGTCGGGCAGCCGGGTCCAAGTCCGGGTCGCAGACTCTGTCGACGCCGTGGCTCAAGTTCGCAAGAGGAGATAAGGACCAACATGAAGCTCCTCAATGCATTTATCGGTACGCTTTTGTGCTTGCCATGTTTCGCGGTCGACAACACACTGACAGGCTTCCCGTTTGGTTCCGAGGACCTCGCCTACCGCGTGAACCTGCCCACCGGCCAGAAAATCGGGAACGGCCACCTGCGCGCGGCCAAGTCCGGCAAGGACTGGAAATTCGAGTTTTCCCTGGACGGCGGCGTACCTGGCTTAGGCATCGATGACACCTATAAGTCGGTTTCGAGCGGCGAGTTGTGTTCGTCGGAGTTTTCCAAGAGGTTTGTGCACGGCAAGCGCAAGGGTGGCGAAGTCGAGACCATCGACCGCGCTCTGGCGACAGCTACCCGGTCCACCATCAACGGCGGCGGCAAGAGTGATTTTCCTGTGGCGGACTGCACCAGGGACGCACTTGGACTCCTGTTCTTCGCCCGCCGCGAGTTGGGACAGGGCCGCGTCGCGTCAGGGCAGCAATTCCTGTTCGGCAACCTATACCGCGCCGATAATGTGTATACCGGCCCTGAAACTATTCAAGTGGCAGGCCAGTCCGTGGTCACGGACCGGCTGGTGGTGAACCTGAAGGGCCCGTCGTCCACCCGCCAGTTTGAAATTCTTTTTGCGCGCGATGCCGCACGCACCCCACTCTTGTTCCGAGTACCGATTATGCAGGGTACGGGCCAAATGGGCAAGTTCACGATGGAGTTGGTCCGCTGAGTCGTTTCCGCGTCGCATTCTTTTCCCCCATGCCGCCCTCCAAGAGCGGCATTGCCGATTATTCGGCTGCGTTGGTCTCGGAGATGTCGAAACTGGTCGACATCGAGGTTTTCGATTCAAAGGCCAAGCGTTTTGAACCCAGCCAGTTCGATTCCGCCCTCTACCAGATCGGCAACAATCCGTTCCACGATTTCGTCTACGACACGGCGCTACGGCATCCGGGCACCGTCGTGCTGCACGAGGCCAACCTTCACCACCTCATCGCCGACGTCACCATAAAGCGGGGCGATTGGGATGCATATGTCGCCGAGTGCGAACTAAACGGCGGTCCTGCGGCACTGGCCTTCGCGCATCGGGTGCGAAAACTGGAAGTTGGTCCCGATTACGACGGATTACCGATGATGAGGCGGCTGCTGGAGTCCTCGCGCGGAGTGGTCGCGCACAGCCGCTTTGTCGAAACCGCAGCCCGGACAGAGGGTTTCGCCGGAGCTTCCACCGTGATTCCCCACGGGGCTTGGATCCCGGAAACCAACGGGCTTGCGACGCGCCATCTCCTGGGGCTGGACGAATCGACGCCACTGATCGGTGCGTTCGGGTACCTGAAGCCGTACAAAAGGATCGCGGAATCGCTTCGCGCATTCCGGCGTCTGGTGCGCCTTGATCCCCGGGTCAAGATGATCCTGGTCGGCGAGCCGCACCCGGATTTCCCCGTCGACCAGTTGATCCGGACCTTGGGCCTTCGCGACCATGTCCGCATCCTCGGGTTCGTTCCGATAGAAAAGTTTGTCGATTACATCGGGGCATGCGACATTGTGTTGAACCTGCGCTACCCGACTGTTGGCGAAACGTCGGGCAGTCTGACCCGCGCGATGGGTTTGGGCAAGGCCGTTGTTGTGAGCGATGTCGGCTCGTTTGCCGAACTTCCGGACGATGTGGCGTTGAAGGTGCCGGTTGGCGCGGGCGAAGAAGACCTGATTTTCGAGTACCTGAACACCTTGGTTTCCCGACCGGATCTGGCACAGGCGATGGGCGCGAGGGCGAAGGCATGGGTTGCCAAGGAATGCGACTGGTCCGGCGTCGCCGCGCGCTATGTCGACTTCCTGAAGCAAGTAACCGGCCATGCGGCACCAGCCGTGGTAACTCCACCTACCGAGGAGACTCCGATGGCAGTGGAATCCGTCGCGGCCGAACAGATCATTGTAGGGCAGCCATTCTTGGCTGCGGAGGCCTTTCAGGCCGACATAACCGAAACGCCCGAGCCGCAAACACCCGAAGCTCTGTCCGAACCTTCGGTCGAACCACCAGCCCCACGGGAACCCATCGAAATCGACCCCGTCGTCTTCGAAACCTGGCTCTCCCCCGAAGGCCGCGAATACGGGGCCAAGCACGTCTCACGTTTCGTCCACACGCTGCAAATCACGCCCCCCGGCGATGCGTCCAAGTCCATTCTGGAGATGGGTGCCTACATGCAAATGACGCCGGCGCTGCAGCACACGCTGGGCTACGGTACCGTCAGAGGCTGCTACTACGGCGAACTGGGCCGCATCGACCACAAGCACATCACGTCCGACACCGGCCAAGTCTTCGAATGCGATGTCGACCATTTCAACGCCGAAAAGGACGTCTTCCCCTACCCCGACGCATCCTTCGACACCGTTCTTTGCTGCGAGCTGCTAGAACACTTGGTGGAGGACCCGATGTTCATGATGGGCGAGATCAACCGCATCCTGAAACCCGGCGGCCACCTCGTCCTGACCACCCCCAACGTCGGTTCGCGGCGCTCCATCTCCGCCATCCTGCTGGGATACCACCCGGCCTTCTTCCCTGCCTATATACGCCCCCGCAAGGCAGGCGAGGAGGCCGAGGCGCGCCACAACCGCGAATACGTCCCCATGGAGGTGCAGCACCTGCTGGCCGATTCCGGCTTTGACCTCGTCACCCTCGAAACCGGTGAATTCCTCGAAGAGCCGCACCCGGAGCTCCACTGGGTCACCCACCTGCTGGAACGCTACAAACTCTCCCACAACCTGCGAGGGGACGGCATCTACGCCGTTGGCAGAAAATCGGGACCGCTCAAGAACCGCTGGCCGGAATGGCTGTATGCCTAACCTTGCGTTCGAAGACGCGCGCATCGCACTCGCAGGGGCAACCCTCGATGTTTCCTGCCGACTGGTGAACCGGTCCACCGCCGCATGGAGCGGCACCGATGGCTGGGCCGCCGGATACCACCTGTTCGACGACCCAACCGGCGTCCTTGTGGTTGATGGCGAGCGACTGGCTTTGAATTTGCAACCCGGCGAGTCGTCAGAATTTGCCCTCCACGTCGCAACCCCACCGGAACCGGGCGAGTACTCCATCTACATCTCGGCCATGCGCGAAAACGAGGCCTGGTTCTACGAACGGGGCTGGACATTCCTGCTGATCGAGTTCGTCGTCGGCGACGACGGGGTCCCGGTGTTGCGGAACTGGCGGCCGGCCACCATCCGGTCCATTCGGGCCAAGCGACTCGCGCGGTCCTTCGGACGGGCTTTCACCATGCCATTCACTTCCGTCTGGCGCAACCGCAACTTGGTGCGGACGATGGTCCGCCGGGACGTGATGGGCCGGTACACGGGCTCGTTCGGTGGTGCCTTCTGGGCAGTGCTCAACCCGCTGCTGCTGATGATGACCTACTTCTTCGTCTTCGGCATCGTAATGGAGACAAAGTTCAAGAACGACCCCAGCAAGACCGGTTTCGCCCTCTATTTCCTGGCCGGGATGCTGCCGTGGCTCCCGTTCAGCGAGGCCGTGGGCCGCGCGCCGTTCGTGCTGCTGGAGCATCGCAACTTCATCAAAAAGCTGGTCTTCCCGGTGGAGACGCTACCGGTGAATCTGGTCGTATCCGGATTGGTGACGGAATTCTTCGGCCTGATCCTGTTCCTACTGGCTTTGTTTTGCATCCGGGGTTCCGTACCGGTGACCGCTCTCTATGTGCCGTTGGTCCTGATTCCCCAAGTCCTGCTGACCGCCGGACTCGCCTGGTTCCTAGCCGCGCTGGGGGCCTTCGCACGGGATTTAGGCCAGATCATCGGCTACATGCTGACGGTGCTGATGTTCCTGACCCCAATCTTCTACCCCGAGGAACAGCTGCCGAAGTTCGCGGCGGGCGTCATCCGGGCCAATCCAGTCTACGTGCTGGTGCATGCCTACCGGGCGGTACTTCTGGAATCCCACGCCCCGGACTGGCGTGCGCTCGGCTGGCTCATGCTGGCGGCAATGGCCCTGTTTGTACTCGGCCACGCATGGTTCCACAAGCTGCGCAAATCTTTCGCCGACCTGATTTGAAGCAGTACAGTCAAACGGGAACGCCAACCCGCGCTGCAGTCCAATTTGTGGAAAATTTTCATCCAAAGCACGGGCAAAGGAACCCTATCGTTATACTGGCATTTTCCAATGCCCACTTCCGCTACCGTCCTCGACATCAACGCGATCCGCAAAATCCTCCCCCACCGGTACCCCCTCCTTCTCGTGGACCGCATCATTGAAATGGATGACCATCACGTCGTCGGCATCAAGAATGTCACCGTCAACGAACCTTTCTTTGTCGGCCACTTTCCCGATTTCCCGGTCATGCCGGGCGTCCTGATCGTCGAGGCCATCGCGCAAACGGCTGGCGTCCTGGTGCTCAGCTCCATCCCCGACCGCGATTCCAAGCTCGTCTTCCTTGTCTCCATCGATTCGGCAAAGTTCCGCAAGCCTGTGGTTCCCGGCGACCAGCTCGTGATGGATGTCAAAATGATCCGCCGCAAAGGCAGCGTTGCAAAGATGGAAGGTGTCGCCCGCGTCGACGGCGCTATTGTCGCCGAGGCAATCGTGATGTGCAAACTCGAGGACAAACTCGACCACGAACCGGTCGTGCAACAAAGTGCTCCCGCAAGTTCGGAGCTTGCAGCCAGTTAATGCCTGTCCATCCGACAGCAATCGTAGATCCTGCGGCCAAGGTGGACCCGACTGCGGAGATTGGGCCTTGGTGCATGGTCGGAGCCGATGTGGAGATCGGTGCCCGCACGCGACTGATGGCGAATATCATCGTCGAGGGCCCTTGCACAATCGGCGATGACAATGAGTTCTTTCCGTTCGCCACGGTCGGCGTCGCGTCACAGGATTTGAAGTACAAGGGCGAGCGCGCCGAAACGCGCATCGGCCATAGGAACAAGATCCGCGAGTTCGTCACGATCCACCGCGGAACCTTGGGTGGCGGTTTGGTCACCAGCATCGGCGACGATTGCCTGCTGATGACATATGCCCATGTGGCGCACGATTGCCGGATCGGCAACCACGTGATTCTCGGCAACAGTGTCGGTCTCGCCGGCCATGTGCTTGTGGACGACTGGGCGGACGTAAGCCCTTTCAGCGGCGTCCACCAGTTCTGCCGGATCGGCCGACACGCTTTTGTGGGTCCGTACAGCGTCATCAAGCAGGATGTGATGCCCTATTCGCTGACCAGCAACCAACCGGAAGTGCAGGTTTTTGGTGCAAATGCAATCGGCCTGGGTCGCCGGGGTTTTGAGCGCAGTTCCATCGAGTCGCTCCAGACGGCTTTGCGGCTGCTCACGCGCGCCGGACTAAACACGTCCCAAGCAGTGGAGCGCATCCGAGAGGAAGTGCCGCAATGCGCCGAGGTGGACGAATTGCTGGAATTCATCGCAACCTCCCAGCGCGGCGTTTTGAAGGGATGAAATACGGAATCATCGCCGGCAACGGCCGGTTTCCGGTGCTGGCGCTCGAAACAGCGCGAAAAGCGGGTGACGAGGCTATCGCCTTCGCCATACGGGAGGAGGCATCGTCCGAAGTCGAGCGGGCGGCGGCGAAGTGCCACTGGATTTCGCTGGGCGAACTCGGACGGCTGATCGAACTCTGCAAGCAGGAGGGCGTCACCCGGATCATGATGGCCGGCCAGGTGAAGCACGCCAAGATTTTTTCGAACATCCGGCCCGACTGGCGGCTGGCGAAGGTTCTATTCTCGTTGGCATCGAAGAATACCGATTCGCTCATCGGCGGCGTCATCAAGGTCCTGGCGGAGGAAGGCATCGAGCTTGTGGATTCGACGTTGCTGCTGAAGCCACTGCTGGCTCCGGCTGGTCCGATCACCAAACGCAAGCCGGATTCGGACGAGCGCACCAATATTGAGTATGGGCAGAAGATCGCCCACGCGCTCGCCAGCCTGGACCTCGGCCAGAGCGTTGCGATAGCCGACAAAGCCTGTGTCGCGCTGGAGGCGATGGAGGGAACGGACGCGATGCTGCGGCGTGCGGCGTCCCTTGTTGAGGGGAAGAGTCTCACCTTGGTAAAAGCGTCGTCGCGCCGACGGCACTTGCTGTTCGACGTGCCTGTGGTTGGACCGGGAACCATCGCCACAATGGTGGAAACCGGAACGACGGCACTGGCGGTGGATGCGGGACGTACGCTGCTTTTGGACCGCGACGAGTTTTTGGCGGCGGCGAATGCGGCCAAGATTGCTGTGGTGGGAATGGAGGCGCTCGAGGGATGAAGGAAATCGGCATGAAAAGGGTGGCGGTAGTTGGGGCGGGCGCATTTGGGAAGAACCATGTCCGCGTCGTGTCGGAATCCCGGCGGGCGCACCTGGCATTCGTGGTCGATCCAAATCTGGTACTGGCACGGGAACATGCGGAAACGCGCGGTGCCGAAGCCTTGGCGGACCACCGGGAACTGATCGGCAAAGTGGACGCGGCCATCATCGCCGCCCCCACAATCCACCATGCCGCAATCGCGTGCGACCTGATGGAGGCGGGAATCGATGTCCTGGTGGAAAAACCCATCGCCGTCACCGTGGCCGAGGCCGACCGGATGGTCGACGCGGCGGAACGCGGAGGCCGGATCCTGCAGGTTGGGCACTTGGAGCGCTTCAATCCGGCCATCATCGGCCTCGAAAAGCTGGCAACGCTGCCCTTGTTTTTCGAAATCCACCGGATGAGCGTCTTTACCCTCCGCAGCCTCGATATCGACGTGGTGCTGGACCTGATGATCCACGACCTCGACATCGTGCTGGCGTTCGTGAAGTCGGAATTGAAGGAAATCCGTGCGGCGGGGATTTCCGTGCTTTCCCCCAAGGTCGATATCGCCAACGTGCGCCTGGAGTTCGCCAATGGCTGCATCGCCAATCTGACGGCGAGCCGCGTCTCGACCGAAAAAGTCCGGAAGCTGCGCCTCTTCCAACCGCTGCAGTACATCTCGCTCGACTATGCCAAGCAGTCGATGGCGGCATTCACCGTGGGGGGCGAGGAGGGAATCGGTTTCGAACAAGTCCCCGTGGAGCCTGGCGAGCCGCTGAAGCTACAGTTCGACGCGTTCATCGACGCGGTCGAGACGCGCCAACAGCCGAAACTGGATGGCCCCACGGCGCGGCGCACATTGGAGACGGCGCTTGCGGTCCTTGATAAGATCGGGGAGCATTCGAGCGTTGTAGCGAAGACCTTGGCCGACGGGTGGAAGTAACTTCCGGGCCAACCCGTTCATTTCGATTTGGACAACGCCAGCTTCGCACCATCCAGGATTTTTTGCGCGCGGGCGGCAACTCCCCCGTAGCCACGCGATGCCGCCTCCGCTGACAAATCCGCCAACTGCTTCGAGGCGGACCTATCGCCATCGCGGGAAGCGGCCTCCGCCATTGCCAGCCTCGTTTCGAGGATCAGGGAAAGGGTTTCGGCCCGTTTGGACTGGTCCATGGCCTGTCGGAACAGCAAAGAAGCTTCCCGTTTGTGCCCCGCGGCCGCTTCGATCCTTCCAGCCGCGATGGTGACGGGGGCCGAGGAACTCAAGTCCTCGCTCTTGGATACAACCGTCCGGGCGGTTCGGATGGCCACCGCCGCACCGGCCAGATCCCCACTCGCCAGTCGCGCCAGGGCAAGAATCCGATGGGCTTCGGAACTGGTGGCGGGCGTCCCGGCCTCATCCACGACGGCTTGGGAGGTGGTTGCAGCTTCGTGGAAGCGCCCTTGCAAGAGGTCGATTTCCGCCTTGGCCGCCTTGCAACGCAGCAACGGTTCCTTGCGCCCCAATTTCTGCAATAGCTTGCACTCCTCGGCCCGCAAGCGGTCCGCCGCGACCAAATCGCCCATGTTCTTGGCCAGATTGGCCAGGAAAGTGAGCGAGGACG